>JBAYJY010000042.1:0-30712 GCA_041664945.1 bacterium
AATTCGCCTCCTATCACCTATGATATTTACATTGCCCTGGCGTCCGGCGCTTTCAACTGGACCTTGCCTTCCATGTCCGTGGCCGAACCAGCGACGCACGCTCAGGTTATAAACCTGAACAACGGATCGCTGTACTATATCGCCGTGCGCGCGCGCGATTTGGCGGGACTTCGGAATATGAACACGACGCAGCTTACGGTGACGCCGACAGACACCGTGCCGCCGGTATTCGCCGGCATTCAGGGCGCGGCGGACGACAGCTCCGGAGGAACGGTTCAGATTTCATGGAACGCCGCGACGGATGCGTCGGTTCCGATCACCTATCGCATCTATTACAACACCGGCGCGGCGATAGCCACATGGACGCAGAAGTTTTTTGTGACGTCGCCGGCTGTGAGCGCGATAATCGAAGGGTTAGCCAACGGCACGCAGTACGCGTTCGCTGTTCGCGCGGAGGACAAATACGGCAATATTGAAACGAATGTTGTGACAGCAACGGCGACGCCTACCGACGCGATACCGCCGACGTTCACAGGGGTTAGAAACTGCGTGGACCCCGGAACGGGCACGTCGCTTACGGTCAGTTGGAGTTTGGCGGCGGACAAATCGTCTCCGATCACCTACAACGTATATCAGGCGACGGCGACCAACGCGTTCAATTTCGGACTGGTGAACTACAGCGCGACGGACGCGACCCACACGACGGCGATAGGGCTGACGATGGGGACGCCGTATTTCTTCGTTGCGAAGGCGGTCGACCCGGGAGGCAACATTGGCGGCTCCGAATCGGCGTACTATCCGAATCCGGACGCGGTGGGATACACGCCGTGCATACCTACTGACGGAGTCAACCCGGTTTTCGCCGGATTAGCTTCGGCGACGCCGACGGCGGAATCGGGAAAAATCACGTTAAGCTGGACCGCCGCGACGGACACATCGCCGCCGATCGTATATAACATTTACAGAAGCGCCAGCACGGTTTTCGATTACAGCTCACCGACATATCAGGTGACCACGGCCACGGGAACGGTGATTTCAGGACTTACGAATGGAACGCGTTATTATTTCGTAGTGCGGGCTGAAGACGCCGGCCACAGGAAAGAAACGAATACGATATCGCAGTCGGCGATTCCCAACGACGGATCGCCGCCGGTGTTCGGGGGCATAACGGGTTTAGTCGATAAAATGACATACGGCGCCCTGACGGCGTCATGGGCAGCGGCGGCCGACCCGTCAACGCCGATAACATACAGGATTTACGTAAGCACAACGCCGGGGATCGCGAAGTTCAGTTCGCCGCCTTATATGTCGTCGACCGCGACGACGGTTGACATCACCGGGTTGGGCAACAACATGAGATATTACGTCGGCGTGAGGGCGGAAGACCTCGGCGGCCTGAAGAGCGCGAACACGGAAGAGTTGTTTGCGACGACGACCGACCAGGCGCCGCCGACATTCGGCGGGATAACGAGCATACAGGACCTCGGCAAAGGCGGCCAGTTGAAAATTGACTGGGCATCCGCGATAGATCCGTCGGCTCCGATATATTATCTGGTCTATTACTCGACAGGCGCCGGGACGCCGATCAACTATTCGACGCCGGCTCAGATCGTTCAGGCTCATCCTCTCACATTAACCGGGTTGCAGAATGCGGTACTCTATAACGTCGGCGTACGGGCGCGGGACAGCGCATCGCCGGCCAACACGGACACAAATGTCGTGAAGCTGTCAGCGACGCCTCACGACGTCATTCCCCCGACATTCGCCGGGATAAAAACCATTGAGGACCCAGGAATATCGCGCGCCATTAAAGTCACGTGGCTGGCCGCGGTCGACCCGACAGGCCCGATCACATACCGGATTTACTATGCGACAAGCGCGGTCTACAGCACAATCATCGGGCAGCACGTAAAAGCGACCGCCACCGACACGTCGTATGTCGTCACCGGTTTGAATAACGGGACCGCATACTATTTTGTCGTTCACGCGGTGGACGGCGACAGCAACGAAGACACAAACGATGTCGTCCGCGGAGGTTCCGCGCAGGACTGCGAGCCGCCGGTGTTCGCCGGGCTCGGCGCGGCCGTCAACTCGACAAAGGGAAATGAAGTGGTCCTCTCATGGGCGGCAGGCACGGACGAAACGACGCCTATCAAATATTACGTTTATTACACAAGCGGCGCCACAACGACGCTTTATAACGAATACAAGCTCGCGACGACAGCGCTCGCGGCTACCATCACCGGGCTGACCAACAACACGCGCTATGCGTTTGCCGTCCGCTCGCAGGACAACAACACATATAGAACCAACATGGAATACAACACCGTTATCCTGTTCGCGACGCCGACCGACCAGACGCCGCCGATATGGACCGGGCTTCAGTCCGTGACGAATTCGACAAAGGGCAACGAGCTGATTCTCTCGTGGAACGCCGCGGCAGACCGCACCCCGCCGGTTTATTACAATATTTATACATCGACAACTTCGCACGGGCAGAATTTCGCGACGCCCACCTATATTGTGACGGCCACAACGTCGTATCACATGACAGGCCTGGCAAACGGGACGCGGGTTTACGCGGTTGTAACGGCGCTGGATTCCAGCACGTACAAGAACGAGACGAGCACGGCGACGGCGGAAATGTCCGCGATCCCGACAGACGCCACGCCGCCGACATTTGCCGGCGTCTCGGGCGTATCGATTTACAGCGAAGACGGAAAGGCGAAACTCGAATGGAGCGCCGCGTCGGACCGCTCGCCCCCGATTTACTATAATATCTACCGCGCAAACATATCGGGAGCATATTCGGCGACGCCGACTTATACCGTGACCGCGACGACGACTTATATAATTTCCGGGCTGGTCGACGGCCAATACGCCTATTTCCGGATCCGCGCTAAGGACAGCGCGACAACCCCGAACGAAGACCAGAACGTTGTCGAGAAGAGCATCCATTTCCGGGATTATGTGCCGCCGAACGAACCTACAAACGTCAGCGCCGTCGCCGGCGACACATCCACGACTCCCGGCGATGAATACATAACAATTTCATGGACGCCGCCGACGCACAACACGGACGGTTCGCCGCTCGTCGATCTCGCCGGCTACAGGATATTCCGGGGCACATACTCCGGGCAGTACGAGGCGCAGGCCATTACCGCGCCGTCGACCGCCACTTCAACTAAAGACATGAGCGGCCTTGTCGCCGGAACCCGCTATTACTACGTGGTTGTGGCGAAAGACGACGCCACGCCGGCGAATCCGAGCCCGCTTTCCGATGAGGTCTCGGCGATACCGCTGAACGCGGACGACGCGATTCCGCAACCGCCCGACAATGTGGCGGCCATCGCCAGCAACGGACAGGTCATTCTGAACTGGAGGCGGCCCGAATTTAACATGGATATGACGCCCCTGAATGACCTGCAGGGCTACAAAATCTACCGGGGGGAAGTCCACGGCACGTACGGACTGCTGGTCTCGAACCTGATCGCGCCAGAAGTCGTGCAATACATAGACACAAACGTAATCAACGAGCATACATATTACTACGTGTTGACATCAGTCGACAGCTCGGACCCGCCCAACGAGAGCGGCCATTCTTCCGAAGTGACCGGCAAACCCGGCATTATGCCGGATTTCCCGCCGTCGGCGCCGACAAACCTGAGGGCGGTCGTCGGGACAGGTTCTAATTACCTGACATGGAGTCCGCCCACAACTAATTCCGACGGCTCGCCGATATCGGACCTCGCCGGATATTATGTTTACCGCTCGGAAAACTGCGGCGCGAGCGACACGATACGCGTGAATGCGCTTCCGGTTTCAACGCCGTCGATGACAGACTCGACAGGCATAGTGAGCGGCAAACAATACACATACTACGTCACCGCCATCGACCAGATCGGCCAGCAGAGCGCGAGTTCCACGCAGGCTGTAGCGATAAGCGGAACAAAAGGCGTCACCGGAACGCTTCTCTACCGGGACATGACGCTGAAAGACAACAACGGATACGTTTTGCGCGGAGTAGCCTGCCTCGAAATCAATCTTGTTGACGGCGCGGACGCTAAGGTTGCGACAGGTTACACCTCCGGCGACGGATCGTTCAAAATCGTGTACGATGCCGCCGTTGCCGCCACAAGCTACAAAGTCCGGCTGGTTGTCCATCAGGGCGACGGATACCCATATACAAAAATGACATCCGGAACCGGCTACCTTGTCCTCGGCAAGCCGTTCAATATAACCACCGGGTTCACGAGCATGCCCACGCTGAGTCCTATCGGTGTCGGGCCCGCAGTGGGCGACGCGAACTGCGACGGAATGGTCAGCATTAAGGATATGATGGTCATCAGAAGCTCGTTCAATGCCCTTTCAAGTGATCCGAGATATAACGTCAACGCCGATTTCAACGGCGACAGCCTCGTCAGTCTCAAGGATTTAATGGTGATGAAAAGCTATTTCAATATGATGGTAGACCCGAAAACGCCAAGTCCGTGCCAGTAAAGGCGGCGGCGAAAAATACGCAAAGCGCTTAGGAAAGCACAAAAAACACAAACAATGGCTAAAGCAGACACGGCGACAAAATCACAGAATATACTTCAGTATGTTAGCTTCTCGCTTGATCGGGAGATATTCGCGGTTGACGTAATGAAAGTGTGCGGAGTCGAGCGGATAATGGAAATCACCGCGATTCCCGGCATGCCCGTTTTCATCGACGGCGTTATCAACCTCAGAAATATCAGAAACCTCAAGAGCAACACAATCGTTCCGGTTATCGACCTCAGAAAGAAGTTCCTGCTGCCGCCGCGCGACAGGGACAAGGCTTCGCGCATTATTCTGGTCGAACTGGACTCAAGACTGGTCATCGGAATTATTGTCGATTCTGTCGAAGAAGTCTTCCAGATTGACCAAAGCATGCTTGACAACGTGCCCCGGTTCGGGAGGCAGAAGCTGGACAACCGATATGTTAAGGGCGTAACGCAAAAAGGCGACCGGCTTATCATCATAATGGATATCGAGAAAGTATTTTCAGATGAAGAAACGAAAGACCTTCTCAGCATAACGTAACGTTATTGCTTTAGCTTCAGATTCAAGTAAAAAATCATAGAAAACCCAATAGTTTTGCTTTGCGCAAGCGATATAGACGTGGTTATAAAAGAAATCATCCCGAGAGCCGCCTTCCCAAGCTGAGGGGCGCGGCCAATACATCATTGCGAGGAAAGCGTTTTCGGGCTGTTGTTAGCCTTTCCCTGCATGTATTAAGCGCGAGAGCGGCAACTCCGAACAGAAGGCGTCTTTGCGAGGAAGCCGTAGACTGACGAAGCAATCCCGATCTCAATTCCCGTCTAAAAACAGAAAATATCTGTTGTCTTTCTGCTGTTTCTTTCCCTGTCTACCGCTTGCCTTCTACGGACGACTTCCTTTCGTTCCCGTATGGTTGGTGTATCCAGAGGAGCGGGTGAAGAGCGAGAAATGCGGTCAGGATAAATTGTAATTATTTGAATACGATAACATCATGGAATGCTTGAGTTAAATATGTATTGATCTCATCCAAATTCTTGCTTTTTGAGAAAAATTCAACGCCATCAAAATCTCTGATGCTGCAAAAACCGGATATTCCAGATTCCAGAATAATATTTCTTTCATTTTCGTCGAAGTAATCCAACTTAATGATATCTTCAGTTTTTTCTTTTGGGATTTCCATGCCGGCCAGAAGCGCGTCGAAAGTAAACGGATTATTGCCTTTTGACAAAAGTTTATTTAACTGCGCTGCATCGTATTCGAAGTTGAGATGTGTATAAGTGCACCAATGCCCATGCGATTTGTATAATTCCGGTTGAAAATACGCCCCCTCGTAAGCGTCGTCAAATATCGTCATGTACGTATCCGCTATATCTTCGTGCTCTCCAAATCCAAAAAGAATAAAGTCGTTATTATTATCAAAAATCCATTCAATATATTTTAGTATTATCTGGCCTGTTGAATATACCGCATCATCCACTTTTAACCTTGATGGTTCGGAATCACCTTTAACTAATTGTCCATCTGACATCTTGTCGTACATGTCTGACTGATCAGCAACAATTAAACCATAATCATATTTATACGATTTGTAGATTATTGAGTCTTCGGTTTCCTTGTTATTCCATGTGAATTTCACAGCAATATCCTCTTTTTATTTTTCGTTTCCCAATCTTATCACATTCTCCCTTCTGTCACCAACTGGCCTCACCGCTCCGGCAATCTCGCAAGCTATCCCTCATGCCATCCGTCAACAACCCTCGATGTTGCGCTCCGTGAACTCTTGCGGTTGAAATGTGTATTCGGAAATATAAATAATTTGTATCATGTACCCCGAATTCACGGCCTTCCCCCATAACATGGGACATAACACGTTGATTTAAAAATAATAAAGCTGATTTTATTCATTATTTTGACATAATTCTTCTATTACGTTTATATTTGGTGATTGGTTATAACAACATTTTAACAAATATAAATCCGAAATATTTACTGAATTGTCAGAATTCAAATCACATATTGAATCATATCTAGGATCATTAAAAGATGTGTCATAACAACCCTTAATAAAAGCCAAATCATGATAATCGATAGATCCATCCGAATTAACATCTGCTTTTTTACAACTGAATTCGTGAACTTGTGGATATTTCGATATTAAAGGACTGCCGCCGCCGCCGCATGAGCAAATAGCAAAACAAACCAATGATAGCAGTCCTATTATTAAAAAATACTGCAGCTTCTTCATAAATACTTTTCGCATGAGATTAATCGCCATTTATATACAAATAAGTCGTTCAGTTTTCTTAATACTACCACATACTACCCTTTGTCATCAACTGTCATCACCGCTCCGGCAATCTCCGCGCGTTCTTTCTCCCATCCGTCAACAACCCTCGATGTTGCGCTCCGTGAACTCTTGCGGTTGAAATGTGTATCCGGACGAGCGAATCACTTTTGAACCCACTTGTTATTTTTCAAAATATACCTTGCTGTACCTATTATTGTTTCGCCATGTGAAGAAAATATCGTTTTTTCGATTTCGACTTCCGTTTTATTTATCCATTTTGCATTTGACGGTCCCCAATTCTTCAATTCAACATCAAGCTCTTTTATAAAATGATTATTTGAAAGTTTTAATATTTGAAAACCATTTGGATCAAATCCTGCTTGCAAATCCATGTTATATGAAATAATTCTTTTTTTGTCCGGAGATCTTTTTATATGGCCAATTACTTCAATTTGTTCTCCGTTGGCTTTGTTAACCAATAAAAGCGCTCCGCTTTCGTAGTATTGAATCTCGACTTCATAAACATTTATATCCTTATCAAAACTACGAAATGAGTATAGCGTATCATTTTCGTTATCCTGTAATTTATTCAGTATTTTATCTTGTATTACAACCTGTTTATTACTATCAATATTTAAATACAGGCGTTTATTTTTCCTCTTTACCAATTTGCCGAATCGTTTTAACTGAAATTTTTCAATTGCTTGTGAACACGCATATACACTACTAATGTTTTTGCACAATTTACTTTCTAAATCTGCATTTGTTTCTTTTATGTGAAACTGAACAATAGCAAAGAGGCCTAATAAAAGTAAAATAACTCCAACTCCGAGAGCGCAGCGCTTAAATCTTCTACTGATCGGACATTTCATGTTGCTATTCTACCACATTCTACACTCTGTCAACAACTGTCATCGCCGATCAGGCAATCTTACGCGCTATCCCGGATTGGGCGCAGCATGCTGCGCCCCTACGAAAGACTTGGATTGCATTTGCTGCGCCCCTACGAAAGACGTGTAATTCATGCGGCGCCCCCTACGAATGACGCGGTTGACGTATCGCATCTCATCCACTCTGAATCACTGCGCTTTAACAAAGCCGTGTTCAATCATTAGCCGGTAGCCCGGCCTGAGCACATATACGCCCGCCATGAGCGTGTCGCCGTGCTTTCTGACGAGGTTGTCAAAAAGCATACCGTGATCGAGTAAATAAAGGGAAGTCTCGTCCAGCACGCCGCGGCGATTGAACAGCAGGAGGAAGTCCGCCTCGTTGCCGTATTCTACAATCTCAAACTTTCGATCGAGAAAACCGAGTTCCTGAAAATACCTGAGGTTTTCTGAGAAGTATCCTATTGTGGTAAGCCGGGTTCCATACGGAAGTCGCGCAAACTCTTTGTTGATGGAAGCGGCGAACTCCGGAGTGAACGCATCGCCCCAGTATATCGCTTCCATTCCTTTATCCACCGCTCCCGCTGTTCCCCCGACGATCTCGTTGTAATAGCTAAGGTAAAACGGGCGCGCATCCAATAGGGCGCCTGTCCCATAGGCTATGAATAAGACCAACGCGATGATTCTCACAAGCATGTGAAAACGCTGGAAGACGAATCTGAAACCCACTCCCGCCAGCAGCGCTATAAAAGGGAACGAGGCTATAAACAATCGTTCGCCGTCGTAGGACGGCACGCGGCCGGGGATGAACAGGAGCGGTAAAAACAGAGAATTCATAATGAGAAAGATTGTAAATTTGCGGCGCTCGTTCTTTGCGGCGACAGACAGCGCGCCGACTATCGCGGCAACAAGTGAAGCGATAGGAATGGAAAGCGCAATAATAGCGAAAGGGTAGGTCCACGGTGGAGAGTTGGGGTAGTTTATACCGAAGTAGCAAGTGGTGATGTTAACTCCCCCGGCAAGTTTTAAATGGTGATGTATATACTCCGCCAGAGCGCTCAACGGCTGATGCCAGAACATCGGCTGCAGGAGAAAAAAAACGATGGGAGAAATAAAAATCATGCATAGAATATTTCTTATAATTTTGCCGCGTTCAAAAAGAAGGCCGTAAATCAATATCGGCGCGAGCGCGGCCAGGCCCGTGAATTTTATAGCGGGAAGAAGTCCTGTAAAAACTCCGAAAGCAACGCTCGTCCATTTGTTCTCAAGCCCGTATATGAAAGCCGCCGCCGCTCCGAAGCAGAACGCGCCCAGAATAATGTCTGTTTCCACTATATGCGCATGCCCGAACATTCTGGGCATGAAAGCGAGCGCCGCCGCGGAAAACAATCCGTATTCAATCCTCCCCAGACGGTAAGATCCAAATAAGAAAACGGCTGCCGCCAGAGCGGCGAATACCGCGTAAGTTCCATACCTGTATGCATACCATTTAACAAATACGGGGGAATCGCTGAATCCGCAAATCAGTTTTGCTGTTACCGCGTGTATTATCCTCGTCAATGCGGGATGACCCTGCCAGCCGGAGTCCCAGTATGCCTCTATTGTGTTCCGGCTAAGCGGATGCGCGTCTTTGTCTCCTAACAGAGAGATCCACCCGGCCGCGAGTTTTGCCCGTTTCAGGTCGTTTCCCTCGTCCCATGACATCCCCACGTCGCTTGACGTGTATGCCAGGCTTACTCCAACAGCGATGAATATGATTATTGCTATCGCGATGCGCCATGGCGCGGACATCTTCTCGGGCAATGCTTCCATGCAAGGAAAGATATTTCAGAATATAAAAAATAGCAAGCGGAGGGAATGGAGCTCGCATAATAGCGGGGGGCGCTTGTAGCGGTCCGGGGAAAAGCTAAGAGCGGGCAGGATGCCCGCGCTCCCATTGCCGCATGGTTCCGTGTGCCTGCAACCCGCGCGCGCGGTAATAAGGATAGGCGGGACGACGGATTATTAAAGGGCGCTTAGACGCTGTTCACGCGATTATGTTGGTATCATCCGCGGGTTCCGCAGAGACAATTGCAGAGTCGGACACTAAAGGCGCCTCTGGGATCAGTTTCAGGTAGCGTTCGGTGTAGAAGAAGTTGTAGAGGACTTTGACGGTGACGGCGACGGGGATGGCGGCGATCATGCCGGCGAGTCCTGCGAGTTCGCCGCCGCACATTAGGACGAAAATGATGATTGCCGGATGGAGATCGCAGTCTTTGCCGATAATCTTCGGGGCGAGAATGTTGCCTTCGAGCACCTGCAGGACGGCGAAGGCGATGAGGACGTAAATGACGGTGGCCGGAGAGATGAAGAGGGCGACGATGAGCGGTCCGATCAGGGCGAGAATCGGGCCGACATAGGGAATGAACTCTGTCACTCCGGCGATGAGGCCGAAGAAGAGCGAGTATTTAGGCATGGGCCAGAGGTAGACTATGAAGGTGGTGAAGCCCATGACGGCGCAGAGTTTGAGCTGCCCGCGTATGAAGCCGCCGAGGGCGGAGTTGATGCGCGAGAGCAGTTCTTCGGTGTCCGTGCGGAGCTTTGGAGGAACGGCGGCGATGAGCGATTTACGGATGTTGGGGCCGTCGGAGAGAAAGTAGAAGACGAGGATCGGAACGATGACCATAGTCGGTATTTTAGAAAGGAAGCCGGTTATGCCGTCGAAAATCGTTTTGCCGATGTTTTCGCCGACTTGCTGGAGATTTCCGGAGAATTTGTCCGGCAGCGATTGAATGTTCGCGGGGAGGTTTGAAGACTTTGCGACGTGAAGGAGTTTCGCCCAGAGGTCCTGAAGCGATTCCGCATATGTCGGGAAATCTTTGATAAGCTCCTCGAACTGTTTGAAAGCCGGCGGAATGATGGCGATGAGGATGACGGCGAGGATCGCCGCAAAGACCGTGAAGATCAGCAGGGTGGCGACCATGCGCGGGATTCGTTTTTTCGAGAGCCGCTCGACCGCCGGGTTCAGGATGTAGGCGATGGCGCCGGCGAGCGCGAAATAGCCGAGTATCGAGCTCACGCGAGTCACGAACCATATCAGGACGCCGAGCAGCGCGAGGTAGAGCAATATTGTCCAGAATCGCTGAGATGAAGCCTGCGCGTTTTTTGTCTCCATCCCGAACCGCCTTTGTTTGATAGCCGCAAATTTCGTTTCCATTATTTAACCGGTTTCCGGCCGCTTTGTCAACGTGGCGGCGGGCGGCGCCTTGCAATAGGAGACGGCATTTGATACAGTTGAAAGCGGATATACGGCGAATATATTACTTTCGATGCGGGTTTGAAGACAGAGGATTTTAGTGAAGGAAAAACTGTTAGAAATCATCAGTTGCCCGGGATGCGGGGCGAGATTCACGCTCGTGGATGAAGAAAAATCCGGCGGTGAAGTCGAAACCGGGAAACTGCTGTGTTCCGGTTGCGGCAAATCGTATCAGATAAGCGGATTCATTCCCCGGATTCTGGATTCCTATAAGGAGAATATCGAAGAAAAGACGGCCGGGAATTTCGGCGACCAGTGGACGCTATTCACGGAAATGCATTCGTTTTACCGCGAATTGTATCTGGATTGGATTTACCCGTTGCGGGAAGAGGACATAAAAGGCAAGATGGTTCTCGACGCTGGCTGCGGAATGGGCAGATTTCTATATTACGCGGCGAAATTCGGCGCCCGGGAAGCGGTTGGCGTGGACCTAAGCCGTTCCGTGGATGTGGCCTATCAGACGGTGAAGGACATGCCGAACGCGCACGTCATTCAGGCCGATCTCGCCAATTTGCCGTTCGGCCCCGAGTTCGACCTGTTCTACAGTATCGGCGTTCTGCATCACACGCCCGATCCGGAATCGCGATTTCATTCGGTTTGCAGGGCGCTGAAGCCCGGCGGCACAGCGCACGCGTGGGTCTACGGATATGAAAACAACGAATGGATAGTAAAGTGGGTCAACCCGGTGCGGGAAAAATTCACGTCGAAGCTTCCGGCGAAAGCGTTGTCCGCGATCTCGTTTTTCATCACGCTTTTCCTGCAGCCTGTTTTGAAGGCGCTTTATTATCCGGCCGGCAAGCGCGACATCAAGCCGCTGAAGAGGCTTTTGCCCTATTTCCCCTATATGAACTGGCTTTCGCGAGGCAGTTTTTCTCACACGCATGTCGTGATTCACGATCACCTGACGGCGCCTGTCGCGTTCTACATCAAGAAGGAGGATTTCCAGGCTTGGTTCGAACGGGCGGGGCTTGAAGACGCGGAATTCATCCATAGAAATGAAAACAGTTGGACCGGAGTGGGACGCCTGAAAGGCGGGGGAGCCGGCAAATGATCGTCTGTCCGCTTTGCGGGAAAGAACTGGCTGAAAGCGCGGAGAGCTACATTTGCGGCGGCTGCGGCAAGGTTTACAGGGTGAATAACGGAACGCCGGACCTGGCCGCGTCGCAGGAGGAAGGGCAGGGCGGTTTCAAGGAAGAATTTTTCGACGAGTTCCACGAGAAGGAGCGCACGAATTTCTGGCACAACGGCCGTAAAAACATAATCTACAATCTGATACGGAAATACAGCAAACCCGGCGGCAGGCTGATCGAGCTTGGTTGCGGATCGGGAAATATCATAGAGTTTCTGAACCGGCGCGGCATTCCCATCGAAGGCGGCGATATCTTTCAAAAGGCGATAGAATACGCGAAGAAGAAATTTCCGGCGAAGTTTTACCGGCTCGACTTGAATGAACTGCCTTTCCGCGAGGAGTTCGACGCCATCGGCCTGTTCGACGCGCTCGAACACATCGAGGACGATTCGAAAGCGCTCAGGAACATACGGCGCGGGCTGAAGAAGGACGGCCTGCTATACATAACCGTGCCGGCGGGAAAAAACCTGTGGAGCAATTACGACGAGTTCTACTGCCACAAGAGAAGGTATGATAAGAGCGAACTGGAGGCGAAACTCGGGGAGGCCGGCTTCGAGGTCGTCAAAATGAGCTTCTACGTTTTTTTTCTGTATCCCGCCGTCTATTTGACGCGCAAGCATTCGGCCCGGTATAAAAACAGCAAGGCGGAGTTGAATAAAAGCGACGCGGTGGACGCGCCGCCCGTAATAAATTCGGTTTTGTCCGCTATAATGATGATAGAGGCGCTGATTATAAGATACGTGAATCTGCCGATCGGCAGTTCTTTAATCGCAGTCGCCAAAAAGATTCCGGAGTTTGAAAAATGAGCGGATACAAGCCCGACAAGGAAAGCTTCGTCTCCTGGAACGAGGAGATGATAAGGAAATATGATCCGGATAAATATCATAACCATGAATCGCTGATCATAAGGACGGTGGAGAAGATGCGCCGGCGGGCGGTGCGGAAACTGTGCGGCGAGGAGGCCGGTGAAGTCGTGGATATCGGCTGCGGCGCCGGCAACTTCATTCCGCACTTCGACGGGTTCAGATATATCGGAATCGACATTTCGGAATACATACTGGGCGAGGCGGCGGGCAGGTTAAGGGAAAACGCATTTCTGATCAGGGCGTCCGCCGAAGAGTTGCCGTTAAAAGACAAATCGGCGCGCTGCATAATCTGCTCCGAAGTCATCGAGCACGTTCTGGATCCCGCGGCGCTGGCGACGGAGGCCGGCCGGGCGCTTGCCGACGACGGCATAGCGGTGTTTTCGATCCCGAACGAAAAGCTGATCAATCTGCTTAAACGAATAATCCCGTGGATCGGCGCGTCGAAGAAGGGTTACAGCGCGCCGCGCAGGATGGATGACGAATGGCACCTCACGGCGCTCGATTCCCGGCTGTTCAGAGAAATAATAAAAGGAAAATTCAGGATCGAAAAACAGATCGGCGTGCCGTCCGCGTTTATGCCGCTAAGGTATGTGTTCAGGCTCAGGAAAATATAAAGACCCTTAGCTGAATCGTTTCAAGCATCCCATCTAATCCGACATGAAATTCCAATAAAAACAACCATTTCTTAAGCGGAAATAGTTTTTTTATGTTTTGTTTATGCGCGCCGCCATAACATTTACGCCAATTTTATGTATTTCCCAATATACTGAAAAAAAAGGAGGGGCGACGTATGACAACGAGTTCTTTGATGGAAATGTCATTATTCTTTTTTCTTTTAATCGCGTTTACGCCGCTGCTCGGTGAATATTTCGCATGCGTTTTGAGCGGCAGGAGAGTTCCATTATTGAATTTCATGCGTCCGTTTGAACTGTGGATATGCCGGGTTATAAAAGCTGATGCCGTTGGAGACGAGAGAAGCGGGGAAATGGACTGGAAGGAATATGTATTCAGCATCCTTTTATTCAGCGCTGTCGGAATAATGTTCGTGACATTTCTTCAACGCGCGCAACAGTTTCTGCCCTTAAATCCGCAAGGACTCGAACCCGTGCCGTGGCTTGTCGCCATTAACACTGCTGTGAGTTTCGTGACAAACACGAACTGGCAGGCTTATTCCGGCGAAACCACGCTTAGTTATCTGACGCAGGCGATCGGGCTGACCGTTCAGAACTTTGTCAGCGCGGCGACGGGAATTGCGGTCATGGCGGCGCTTGCGCGCGGAATAACCGGAAAGCAAAGCGGCGCGCTCGGCAATTTCTGGCGCGATCTTGTGCGCGCGACGCTATATATCCTCCTGCCGCTATCCATCATTGTAGCGGCGCTTCTCGCCGGGCAGGGAGTCGTTCAGAACGTCTCGCATTATGCGAGCGTGAGAACGATCGAGGGCGCCGCGCAGACGCTCCCGATGGGGCCGGCGGCTTCTCAGATCGCCATAAAACAACTTGGTACGAACGGCGGCGGTTTTTTCGGCGTAAACAGCGCGCATCCATTTGAAAATCCGACGCCGTTCAGCAATTTCATCCAATGCCTTTCGATTTTAATCATACCAGCCGCACTTGCATATTCATTTGGCGTTCTCGTAAACAAGCGGCGGCACGGCATCGCGCTTCTTGCGGCTATGTTTACGATTTTTCTCGCCTGCGTCGGCGTTTCTCTATGGGCTGAACTTCAAGGAAATCCTGCGCTTGGCGGACTGCCGTTTATGGAAGGAAAGGAAATCCGTTTCGGCGTGATTCCAAGCGCGCTGTGGGGAATGTGCACAACAGTCGCATCCAACGGCTCGGTGAACGCTATGCACAGCAGTTTTTCGCCGCTTGCCGGAGGCGTCGCCATTTTCAACATGATGATGGGGGAAGTTATTTTCGGCGGCGTCGGTTCCGGAGTTTACGGAATTGCGCTTTTTGCCGTGCTCACGGTGTTTATCGCCGGACTGATGGTGGGGCGGACTCCGGAATATCTCGGAAAGAAAATCGAGGCAAGGGACGTGCTGTTGGCGATAACAGGCGTTCTTTTGCCGTGCGCTGTAGTCCTGATCTTTTCATCTATCTCGCTTGTCATGCCATCGGGGCTTGCGAGTCTTTCGAACAAAGGGCCGCACGGGTTGAGCGAAATACTCTATGCTTTCACGTCGGCGGCGAACAACAACGGGAGCGCTTTCGCCGGATTGAACGCGGCGACGGCGCATTACACGATACTTACTTCTATCGCCATGCTGATCGGGCGTTTCGGGGTAATGATTCCCGTAATGGCGCTTGCAGATAACCTTGGCAGAAAGAAATACACGCCGCCTTCGACGGGCACATTTCCGACGGAAGGTTTTTTGTTCGTAATTCTTCTGATAGGAGTGATCATAATAATCGGCGCGCTGACGTTTCTGCCCGCTCTCACGCTCGGTCCGGTGATGGAGCATTTTCTTATGATAAAAGGGCGCTTATTTTAAAAGGAGATTTGAGCGACATGTTGAAGGCAAAAGAAAAAACAACCGTGTTTGATTTGCGCCTGATCAGGCGGGCAGTCAAGGATTCGTTTGGCAAACTTGACCCGCGCGCGCAGATAAAGAACCCGGTGATGTTTGTGGTATTCATCGGGGCTGTTATTATGACGCTGATTGTAGCGAAGGGCATCGCGCAATCGGGTTTTGAGAATCTTAAGTTCAATATACAGATTGCGCTGTGGCTGTGGTTCACCGTGTTGTTCGCCAATTTCGCAGAAGCGGTCGCCGAAGGGCGCGGAAAGGCGCAGGCGGACACGCTTCGGGCTATGAGCAAAGACACAACCGCGCGGCGAATTCTGAGCTTGCGCGAGGAGAAAATTTCGGCAAAAGAACTCAAAATAGATGATCTTGTGGTATGCGAAACCGGAGACATAATTCCCGGCGACGGCGATGTCGTGGAGGGGATAGCGAGCGTGGACGAGTCGGCGATCACCGGCGAATCGGCGCCGGTCATTCGGGAAAGCGGCGGCGACCGGAGCGCGGTGACGGGCGGAACGCGCGTCATCAGCGACCGCATTATCATAAGAATCACCGCCACGGCGGGACAGAGTTTTCTTGACCGCATGATCTCAATGGTAGAGGGCGCAAAGCGGCAGCCCACGCCGAACGAGCGCGCGCTGTCGGTTCTTCTGATCAGCCTCACCGCGATATTTCTGCTTGCGGTCGGCACTCTCAAGGGATTCACGATCTACAGTGAGCGGGCCGGCGGCGGACAGGGTTTCGCCACCCTCGCGGTTATGATATCTCTTATTGTTTGTCTCATTCCGACCACAATCGGCGGGCTTCTGTCCGCGATCGGCATCAGCGGCATGGACAGGATGCTGCGCAAAAATGTGCTTGCGATGAGCGGCAAAGCCGTAGAAGCAGCCGGGGACATCGACGTGCTGTTGCTGGATAAGACCGGAACGATAACGCTCGGAAACCGCATGGCGACTACGTTTGCGCCGGCGCCGGGAGTTTCGCTTGACCGGCTTGCTGATGCGGCGCAGCTTGCCTCTCTTTCCGATGAGACGCCGGAGGGACGGTCCATTGTAGTTCTTGCAAAAGAGAAATATGGGTTGCGGGGCCGTGAATTGCGCCGCGATACAAAATTCGTTCCGTTTTCAGCAAAGACGCGCATCAGCGGCGTCGATCTTCCGACGCATGACGGGAAAATTCGAAACATCCGCAAGGGGGCGATTGATTCCATACAGGAATTTGTGCTGTCGGCCGGAGGACCGTTTCCATCACAACTCAAAACAATCGCTGACGAAGTCGCCAGAAGCGGCGCGACGCCTTTGGCGGTCGCCGAGGGAAAAGAAGCGCTCGGCGTCATAGTGTTGAAGGATATCGTGAAAGGCGGCATCCGCGAGCGTTTCGCCGAGCTTCGGCGCATGGGCATCCGGACGGTTATGATTACGGGCGACAACCCGCTCACGGCGGCATCCATAGCGGCGGAGGCGGGCGTGGATGATTTCATCGCGGAGGCGACGCCTGAAACCAAGCTCCAGCGCATACGGGATGAACAGGCGCTGGGGCATCTGGTCGCAATGATAGGCGATGGAACCAACGACGCGCCCGCGCTGGCGCAGTCGGATGTCGGGGTCGCCATGAACACCGGCACACAGGCGGCGCGCGAGGCTGGAAACATGGTGGACCTCGACAGCAATCCCACGAAACTTATCGAGGTGGTTGAAACCGGAAAGCAACTGCTCATGACGCGAGGCGCGCTCACTACCTTCAGCATCGCAAACGATGTGTCGAAATATTTTGCCATACTTCCAGCCATGTTTTCCGGGCTTTATGCCGCGGGCGCCGGAGGGCCGGGGCCGCTCGCCGCCTTGAATATCATGAAGCTGCATTCGCCGCAGAGCGCAATCCTGAGCGCGGTCATTTTCAATGCGCTGATAATCGTCGCCCTGATCCCGCTCGCCCTCCGAGGCGTGAAATACCGGCCGCTCGGCGCATCCGTCATATTGCGGAAGAATCTGATCGTTTATGGATTCGGGGGGCTTATCATCCCGTTCATCGGCATTAAACTAATCGACGCTCTACTAACTGCGCTGAGACTGATATAATAAGGAGCGGCATATGAAAAATATTAAAGCATGCGTTTTCATTTTCCTGCTATTGACGGCGATAACGGGCGCGCTTTATCCCGCCGCCGTCACAGCGGTCGCGCAATTGCTGTTTGCGGACAAAGCGAACGGAAGCCTGATCCGGCGGGGAGATGAGATACGGGGATCGCGGCTGATAGGCCAGAAATTCACATCGCCTGCATATTTCGCGGGTCGCCCGTCGGCATCCGATTACTCCGCGCTTCCATCCGCCGCAAGCAATCAGGGTCCGACCAGCGCTTCTTTGAAAAGCGCTGTTGAAGGCAGGCGCAGGAACCTTACGAGTCGCATTTCAGGAACAATTCCGGCGGACCTTCTTCTGGCTTCCGGGAGCGGGCTCGACCCGCATATAAGTCCGGAGGCGGCGCTTGTCCAGATAGATCACGTGGCAAAGGCGCGTAATTTATCCGGAATGCGGAGAACTCAACTCGAGAGGCTTGTCAGGCGGAGCATTGAAGGGCCACAGATGGGAATATTCGGAGCGCCGCGGGTCAATGCGCTGAAACTAAATATGGAAACAGACCATATATTCGGAGCGCCGCGAATCAATGGAGATGAACTGCGTTGACGGAAAACGGTTCTGAAAACCGTCCCGATCCCGACCTGCTTCTGAAGGCGATTCAGAGACAGGAAGGAAAAGGGGACAAAGGCAAGCTGAAAGTATTTCTCGGCATGGCCGCGGGAGTCGGCAAGACCTATGCAATGTTAAGCGCAGCGCATGAGATGCCCGCGAGAAATATCGATGTCGCTGTTGGATTCATAGAAACGCACGGCCGCGCGGAGACGGAAGCGCTTGTCGCGGGACTGGAAGTGATCCCGCGCAGAATTGTGCCCTACCGCAGCGTGACGCTCGAAGAGATGGACATCGACGCAGCACTCGCCCGCCGCCCGCAGATCGTTCTTGTGGATGAGGCGGCGCACACGAACGCGCCGGGAAGCCGCCATGCGAAACGATGGCATGATATTCTCGAAATCCTCGATTCCGGCATAGATGTCTACACCACGCTCAACATCCAGCATATAGAAAGCCTGACGGATACCGTGCGTGAAATCACGGGCGTGGCAATTACGGAAACAATCCCCGATTCGGTGATTGACATAGCGGACGAGGTTCTTCTCGTAGACCTCGCGCCTGAAGAACTGCTAAAGAGGCTCAGAGAAGGCAAGGTTTACGGCGAAGAGCGCGCCGGGCGGGCGATGCAGAACTTCTTCCGTCCCGGAAATCTCTCGGCGCTGCGCGAGATGGCGCTGCGTCTTGTCGCCGAGCGGGTCAACCGCGAGCTACGCGATTACCGGCAGGTTCATCACATCACCGACGCATGGAAGACAAGCCACCGGCTCTTGGTGGCTGTGTATGCCAGCCCGTATTCCGAAACGCTGATCCGTTGGACGAGGAGGATGGCGTCGGGACTCGACGCGGAATGGTACGGCGCTTATGTGGAATCCGGCGTCCCCCTTACCGATGACGAGAGCCGCCTTCTCTCGCGGAATCTTTCGCTTGTCAAGGAACTCGGCGGAATTGTGTTGACAACTGTCGACGACGATCCAGTCCGCGGCATTCTCCGTCTGGCGCAGGAGAATCAGGTCGCGCAGCTTGTGATCGGCAAATCCCGCCGTGGATTTTTGCACAACCTGCGCCATGGAGGTTCAGTCGTCGAGCGGTTGCTGAAAGACAGCGGGAGTATTGATATATACATTGTTTCCGGAGAATCCGGGGAACGAACGAGAGATTCGGGCGGGGCGATGGGAAGTCCTCTGAAGCAGTTTGTTTTAAAGGATTTCGCGATCGCCGCGGCGACAACCGCTCTTCTCGGATTAATCGGCTGGCTGCTGAATCCTATAATCTCATATCACGCAGTGGGGCTGATATTCCTTCTCGGCGTGACCATTCTGGGGTTGTTTGTCGGGCGCATGGCGGGTCTGGCCGGCGCGCTGTTATGCGGTTTGGCGTGGAACTTTTTTTTCATCCCTCCATATTACACTTTTGCAATACAAGCTCCGGAAGACTATATGATGTTCGGAATGTTTTTCGGAGCGGCTGGCGTCATCGGGCATCTCACGTCGCGGCTGCGTGAAAATGAAAGGCAACTGCGAATACGAGAGCGGCGGGTAACGGCTCTTTACCATTTTACAAGAGAAATCTCCTCCGCGAAAAACATTCATAGCGTTCTGGACACTGCGGTGGAACACATCAGTTCTGTTTTTGAAGCCGACACGGCTGTGCTCGTTAAAGATCCCGCGAAGGGTTTGATTCCGCACGAGGGAAACACATTTCTAATGGATGAAAAAGAAATGGCGGTGGCGGAATGGGCCGCAATTCACAGCAGGCCCGCAGGGCTGCGGACGGACACCCTTCCCACGGCAAAAGCTTTTTACATCCCTCTCGTGGCGTCTCAGGGAACAGTCGGCGCCGTGGGGATGAGGCAGCGCCGCAAAAGGCCGGACACCCCGGAAATGACGGCGCTTGCGGAAACCTTCGCGCGTCAGCTCGCCATGGGCATCGAGCGCGAACAGTTTAATGATATCGCGCGGCGCACCATGCTGATTCAGGAATCCGAGAGACTTTACAAATCCATTCTGAATTCCGTATCCCACGAGCTTAAAACCCCGCTCGCCGCAATCGAAGGTTCGGCGAGCGCTCTTCTCGACCCGATCATAGGCGCTGACGCTGAATCCTCAGCCGAACTTGCCGGGGAGATAATGAAGGCTTCTCAGCGGTTGTCGCGACTTGTGAACAATTTGCTCGACATGACCCGGCTCGAATCAGGCGTCATCCCGCTTCGCCGCGAGCCCGGCGATATTAAAGACCTCGTCAGCGCTTCATTGAGATATCTCGAAAAAGAACTCGACGGACACTCGATCGACATAAAGATTCCCGATGGATTGCCGCTGATCAATATGGATTTTCTGCTCATGGAGCAGGCCATCGTGAACATCCTTCACAACATCGCGGCTCATACGCCGTCCGAAACGCCTGTAGAGCTCACGGTCAAACCAGATGCGGGCGCGCTTGTTATCAGCGTGCGCGACATGGGGCCGGGGCTTCCAGCGGAACATCCGGAGCAGGTTCTTGAAAAATTCTGGCGAGCAGACCCGCACAAGCCCGGCGGCACAGGGCTTGGGCTGGCCATCGCTAAAGGCTGGGTGGAGGCGCATGGCGGAACGCTGCTGGCCCGCAATCACCCGAAGGGCGGCGCGGAATTCATTATCCGCCTGCCTCTGGAGGTTTAAAAATGACGAATGAAACCGGCAAACCCCTGATTCTTGTGATAGATGATGAGCAAGCAATCCGGCGACTGTTGCGAACGACGCTTAAAGCGCATGAATATGACATTTCGGAAGCGTCGACTGGACAGGACGGGATTATTTCCGCCGCGACAAGGCCGCCTGACATGGTCATCCTCGACATGAATCTGCCGGATATCACCGGTATCGAGGTTCTGAAAAAACTCAGAGAGTGGTACAAGCGACCGGTTATGGTGTTGTCTGTGGTAAATGACGAGGAAATGATCGTCAATGCGCTCGATCTCGGAGCGGACGATTATCTCACAAAACCGTTCAGCGTTCCTGAATTTCTCGCGCGTCTCCGCGTTTGCTTTCGCCATAACAAACAAGAACCCGCGGAACCGATTTTCAAATCAGGCTCGCTAACGGTGGACTTCCCTAAAAGGGAAGTTTTCGTTGACGGGAAGCAGGTGCATCTGACCTCGACGGAATTCAATCTGCTCAAAATCTTTATTCAGCACGCCGGCAAAGTGCTGACGCACAGGCATATATTGAGGGAGGTTTGGGGGCCGGGGGCAGCGCAGGATGTGCAGTATCTGCGGGTTTACGTCGGACATCTACGGCAGAAACTCGAGCCCGATCCGAACCGCCCGCAGTTTCTTGTCACAGAACCGGGCGTCGGCTACCGCCTTCTTATTCTTTGATTGATTCACATCATCTGTGAAAGAAGATGTCAGCCGCGCCCCTGTCTTTTCTATTCAATTCCCTGAAATTTCTCCGTTTTTTATGTGTTATTTATGCTAATCCGACAAATTTTAACGCTGTTTTTATGGACTCGCGAATATACTTATGCAAAGTGAAGGATTTATTGGAATTTCTTTAATGGCGTTAAGGGAGGCGAATCCGCAAATGTATGCAAAGCAAGAAGAAATATTAACAGACGAGTATGAATCGCTGATGGAACTGGCAAAGGCGCGCATTGCGGATAAAGAATACAACGATGCTCTTTCTCATCTCGCGCGCGCTGTATCAGTCGAAATAGCAAGGCCTGAGGCGTATAACCTGATAGGGGCGATTTTCGAAATGAACGGGGACATTTTTGAAGCTCAGAAATACTACAGAGCCGCGCTTTCTTTTGTTCCCTCATACATTCCTTCGCAGAAAAACCTCGCAAGAACTGTAAAATGGCGCGGAGATGGAGACATTGTTCTGGAAGAAATGAATTGCTGCGAGGCTCGCTCCCGGGCTGATTTAAGCTGAGAATGATGCGGCTATGCATCTGCCGCTGCCGCCGCAAATCCTCTACTCTTCGAGGGCTGGGTGGCCGGAAAGCTGTTCCAGCCGGTTTTTTTCCAGATAATCCTCGCAGACGGAAAGTAATTCGACAGGCAGCTTTTTCTCCAGTATCAGTTCCTTAAAAACTTGCGAAGCCCACTTGGGATGTCCGAGTTTCGCCTGGCAAACGCCGACATAAAATTTAGGCAACGGCTCCCCGGGGTTTAAACGCGCCGCTTTTTTGTAACATGTCAGCGCTCTCGGGTAATCCTCCTCTTTATAAAACGCAAACCCTTTTTCCATGAAGTCTTTTAGCATAATAATTTCAATGAACAGCTTATTCTCAAGCAGATAATACAGGTCATAAACGCGAATCGAACGGTCTTTTTCGGAGGGATTTTGCCGGAATTGGTTCCAAGGCGCGAGATTGACGCTTTTAGAAAAATGAATTCCGTGCCAGAGAAATTCGGCTTCCATGAACACCGGGAAAAAAGTAACGCACGGATCTTCCGCTTTGAAAACCGGCTCGAATTTTTCCTGAATCAATTGCAAGCCGCTGTCTGAAACGGTCTGCGGAAAGTGTTCGTGATGATCGATTATCAGATAACGGCGGAATTTTTTGGCGGCGGCGAGAACCAGCATGTCGAACGCGGGATCGACAGGCATGTCGTTCTCTTTGCCGTAGAGGCTGACGAAAGGAAATGAAGTGCAAATAAAGCTTTGCTCGCCCTGAGACCGGATATATTCAACAGCCAGCCTTATTCCGGAAGTGAGGTTGCCGACGCGATAGGAGTAAATAGAGTTTCTGACAATAATCCAGAGGAGAACCGGCGCCGCGGCGAGGACGGGAAGCTCCGACACGGCAAACGCAGCCGCCAATATTAAAGCGGGCGCGAAAATCACTATGCCCCGCGCCGCTTTCCATGGAATGACGGTCAGAAAGCCGATAAAAACAATGGCTTGAGCCGCCAGGTAAACATCCAGCGGCTCGCGCCGCGCGGCAAGCAGCGCTATTCCGCAACCCGCCGCCGCGGCCAGCGCTATGCCGTCGCTGTTCAGAAAAAGTTTCGGGTAAAAGCCGATGCGTTGCGCCCACGAAACTTTTACGCCTTCCCCTTCGCTCTTTTTCAGCATGTCCTTTAATCTGTTGATGTTGAACATGACCCATTCCATGGATTTCGCCGAATGGGAAATGACTTTGCCCTCGGGGAAAAGATAGGCGCAGATAATGAAGGGGATGTCGCTGATTAGAATGCATGCTGCCGCCGCCGCGAAAACCACGGAGATGGAAATGGCGAAAAACATGAAAGGCATGGACGCTGAAAAAATCGCGTAAGCGGCTTCCGAGATAAAAACCACGCCGGGGATGACGCCTATCCAGAATGGATGGAACATGACGATTCCGCCGAGAAACACGCCGCTTGCGGCGAGCAAGAGAAAAGACTCGGGCGAGTAGAAATACGAGGCGCCGCCTGCGGCGAGCGCGATTTTGTGAGACAATGAAAACAGAATTAATAACTGGTAACACATCGCCATTCCGGATTCGGGGCCGGCTGAACGCGAGTGCAGCGTGTGCAGTCCGCTGACCGCGAGCATGGCGGCCGCCATTACTCCGACGGCCTTTCCGAAAGCGATCGAACCGTTCAGATAAACTAAAACAATTGTGAAGACGCCCATCGCAATTGACGGCGCGGCTATCGCAACATCCTTCTGTTTAATAAGCCTCAGCGAAAGTTTGATAATATAAACATGCCACGCTTTATAATAAGAGTAGAGCGTGGTTTTCGAAACATCGCAATATTCTTCGACAAGCGTTTTCCGTTGAACGGAAGCCGGGTCGTTTCTCGAACTTAAAAGGGTTTTCCAGTTTTTTCTGACGAAGCCGAACAGGCGTCGCACAACCGTCGCTTCGCGGTAATATGCCGCCTCGTCGTACAGGAACACGCCTTTTTTTCTGATGCGCCGAATCCTAAGCAGCGTTCCGGCGATGACTATCCCCGCGAGCATCAAGATCGAATATTTATCTATGAATGCCGTTATTTCCGGTCGAAATATATTCATGAAATCTTTAACTGATTTAGCGGCCTTAAGCGCATGCGGCAGCCCCTTTCAGTAGTTTCATTCAGTCCACATCAGCGTCTGAGCGGCGACGGCGCAAAACGCTGATGTCTATTGTTCATAAACGAACGATCATAATATATTTATCGCACAATTGGAAAATAGTATAGCGTCACTCGCAATAAGTCAAAACCTCGCGAGGATGGGATCGATTTTTTGCCGTTGCGAAGATGCCGCGAACAGGCCCGGACACGCGATTCGGAATATCAGCGGGGCGCCGTTTTACAAAAACAATCTTCGCGGTTAAAATTACTCTTTGTGAAGATATGACATGAATTCGCCGCGCGGGTGTTGAAGATGATATTTCCCTCGATTGTTGAAGAGATGCTGGAACTGAACGGAATCGCCGTTCACGAAAAAAAAGAGACGTCACGGCCCGGTTTCATAGACATTTACGAGGCGAATCTGGAGCGCCGGCGCGTCGAACAGCTTCGCGCGGCGGCAAGGCGCGAAAAATCAGAAGAAGACAAAAAGGCGTCCGACTTTTCGAAACAAAAACTTTATCTTTCGCTATTGCATCGTCTCGGCGGCCACGCGCCGATCGTTCCCGCCGGAGACCCCGACGCCGCGACCGTTCTGTTGCAGGCGCTGCAGGCTTGCCGGTGCGGCGCCCGGCGCCCTTTCTCGCGGGACTCCGACCGCGACTCGATGCCTCAGTTCCCCGTTGTGCGGTTTAAGCAGATTTGAAATAATTGCGGGCAGGATGCCCGCGCTCTCAAAACCCTCTCGCCTCCGTATTTGCGGGCAGGATGCCCGCGCTCCCAGTAAACGAGCTAAAAACCTTATTTGAATTCGAGTATCGTCGAGTAGAGGTTGCTGCCAACCAGCTGGCCGCCGATCCAGCTCCAGTCGAATTTATTGATGTCGCTGCTGTAGTTGACGATCAGGTATCTGTTTTCGTCGAGTTTGACCATTCCTGCGTAGGCGGTGTCGCCGCGTGAGGGGAAGTCGAACACCGGAACGAGGATTTTCTGTTCCTTGTCGAGCCGGTAAAGAGCGGTGCGTTTCCGGGTGAGCGAGTAGCGGACGAGGTACCATTTCGAGCGCAGGAAGGCCGGGAGCGCCTTCGAGTCCCGGTTGTATTCGCCGGCTATGTTCCGGCGGGCGATGACGTAGAAATCGCCCTTGTGGTTGAACATCAGCGCAGAGTCGTATTTGAAGGGCGTGAACCGGCAGTCCCACGCGGTGATGTCCGATTTCGGAGCGAAGCAGACCTCGCCGCCTTTCATTTCCTGCCGCACCGTCGCATACAGGTTCCCTTCTGCGTCGAACTCGAACTCGCCCTCCTCGGAACTGACTGTGGAAGAGATGTCCTTGTTGTTTATGAGCGTGTAGTTGTAGCCGTCGTCGGATTCGAGCAGTTGCAGGTGGCTCGGTTTCGTTTCGTTCGAATAGAGGCCGACGCCGTAATAGACGCTCATAATCGCCTTGCCGCCGTGTTCTTTAGCGCGCCAGATGACATATCCGGGTTTGTAGAACATCTTAGGCTTTGTCCATTTGCCGTTCGACTCGAATTCGGTTACATACATGCTGTCCGGGGCGAAACTGAGCGGGTTCGCGCCGCCCTTGAAGAAATAGAGGAACAGCTTGCCCTTGAAAACGAGGAATCGCGGCTCGCGCAGGTCGCTTCCCATTTTGAATTTCGTTTCGTAGTCCCATTTTTTTGCGTCGGCGGAACTCAGGACATAAAGGATGGTCTCTGTGGACGCGAAGTGAGTGGGCGCGGAGCGGAACGCCATGTAGAAGCGGTCGCCGAACTTGGCGATATCGACATTGTTGTTGGATTTGAAAGGTTTAACTTCCGCCGGCAGGCCGGGGCCGGGAACGATTTTTACGAGCGGCGAGTAAGATATCTTTTTCGCGCCCGCGGTGTCGAAAACGGCTTTCTCGCTTGCGAACTGAAGGTGGACAGCCAAGACAATAAGAAGCGCGATAACAAAAACCACGGTTGAAATGAAATTCTTGATAAAACTCTTAATCATTCCGCCGGGCGTCTGTTTCTTCGAATTTTTAGACATCTGATATCGTCCTCCAAACCATCAAAAGTTGAGCCGAATCGAATTATCCTGAAAACACGAATAATTCAACGTCAATTATAGTATTTCCCATAATTAACAGGTAGTGGATTGATAACAAAAAGCGGTTTGGATGATGGAAATCGTGTTGCCGGTTTTTGGCTTGCGTTGAGGTTTTGCAGTCGGCCCGGAGGCCTTTAACCGGATTCTCATAATTATTAAACGGCAACAATGCCGTTCCGGAAGCATCCGGCGAGCATGGGAAAAATTTCACAAACTAATTTACAACTGTCTGGCCCTTGCTTATAATCCTTCGGAATACATTATCCTATTCATTTCGGTTAAATCAGTACAATTAACCGCATGAATATGTATATAAATAATATAGAGACAATTACCAGGCCGGGGAGGTGATGACGAATAGCCGCCGAAAGGCGGAGAACAATGAAAACAAGCTCTCAGCGGCTTGAAGGCCGCGGGGTTAATCGATAAAACAACAAAATAACATATTATTTGGAGGTGGGATTTGGAAAATAAGCAAAGCAGTTCTTACGGTTGGGTAGTAGTCATATGCGGAACGATAATTAACTTGGCGCTCGGCGCAATATACGCGTGGAGCATATTCAAGGCGAACTTGATGTGTGCGGTTGGCGAGGACAAGAAGCCGTTGTTGGACGCCGCCGGAAACCTGATGCCCGGCAAATACGGATTCGCGCTCGATAAATTCCAGACGGCGCTTCCGTATGCGGTAGCGATAGGAATGTTCGCGCTGCTGATGCTGGTTGCGGGCCGGTTGCAGGATAAGTACGGACCGCGCTTTGTGGCGACCGCCGGCGGAATAATGCTCGGCGCCGGCTTCTTCGTAGCCAGTCTCGCGAAACCGGGTCCGAACGCGGCTTTGATGCTAATTATCGGGTTTGGAGTATTGGGCGGCTCCGGAATCGGACTGGCTTACGCCTCTGCGATGCCCCCGGCCGTTAAATGGTTCCCGGCATCCAAAAAAGGACTGATCTCCGGTATCGTCGTCGGCGGCTTCGGCATTTCCGCCGCTTATGTTTATCCTCTTACAAAAGGTCTTATTGAAACCGGCATAATGGGCTTTAAGGGCATTTCCGGAGCATTTCAGTTCCTCGGCATCCTTTTCACAATAATGGTTGTAGTTGCGGCGCAGCTCATGAAGAACCCGCCGGCCGGTTATGTTCCCGGCGGCGCCCCCGCGGCTCCGAAACCCGGCGCGACTCCCGCTCCGGCTTCGAAAACAGACTACACGTCGAAAGAAATGCTTGCAACATCATCGTTCATCATCACATGGATTATGTATCTGTTCGCCGCCGGCGCAGGCCTGATGGTAATTTCATTCATCGGCGCTCTTGCGAAACAGTACAATCTTGCTCAGATGATAATATGGTGCATGACCGTTCTCGCGATCGGCAACTGCGCGGGCCGCGTTATTTGCGGCGTCGTTTCCGATAAGCTCGGACGGACGCTCACCATGTTCATCGTTTTCGCGATTCAGGCCGGAATCCTCGTTGCTTTCCCGCGTGTTCTCGTCGGTTCCGACGCCTTGTTCGCGTTCGGCTCTTTCATGATCGGTTTTGGATTCGGCTCCTGCCTCTCTCTGTTCCCGTCGCTGACTTCCGACTACTTCGGCATCAAGAACCTCGGAATGAACTATGGAATCGTGTTCACGGCATACGGAGTTGGCGGAGTTCTCATGACGCTGATGGGCGGCAAGCTCTCTTACGATCTGGCGTTCAACGTCGCCGCTGTTCTCTGTCTGATTGCCGCGCTGTTGACTTTCGTCGTCAAAGCGCCGGTCGCTAAAAAAGCTTAATAATCAGGACTTAATTCATCATTTACGGTGAAAACAAGGCCCTCGCGGTTTCGCGGGGGCCTTTTTCATTACGGATTACTTATGGCGAATTCGGGTTCATAATGTTTTCAGAGCATAGTTTGGGATAAAGGAAATAATTCGCGTATTCTCACAATACTATATATGTGAGATTATTTATGCGCTTGAATTTAAAGAATGGTATTATCTCAACAGTTATGAGTGAAATAAGATGAAATTTCAGATAGAATTCAGAATTGCACAACTTCTAATGGAGGGCGGCATGATCCGAATATCGAGGATAATTTTCGCGATGGCGCTGGCGGCGCTGATGATTCCGGCGGCTGCGCAGGCCGGGGGTCGCACAAAATGTCCGGCCGGCATGGTTTTGGTCGCCGGCAGGTTCTGCATCGACAAGTATGAATATCCAAACCGAAAAGGCGAGTACGCGATGAACGCGGCGACGTGGGACGCGGCGGTGGGTCTTTGCCGCAGCGAGGGCAAGCGTCTATGCGCGCAATCCGAGTGGCAGGAAGCGTGCAAAGGGCCGCGCAACTACAACCAGCCATACGGAAACGGTTATGTCAAAGGCGCCTGCAGCGACCAGTATGCCGGGGGCGGCAAAGGGCAGTATCCGTCCGGCGAAATGGAAGCCTGCGTGAGCGGTTATGGCGCCGCCGACATGTCGGGCAACCTGTGGGAATGGACTTCAGACGTTTACGACGACGGCAACCGCGGAATTCAAGGCGGCTCGGCGGTCACAAAAGACGAGAGCGCGCTTGCGTGCGGCAACCCGTCCAAGGAAAAACCCGGCGCTGTGGATAACTACATAGGGTTCAGGTGCTGCATGAGCATATCTAAAGCCGGCGAACGCAGCCAGGTCTCGCCGCTCGTCGGGTACCCTCCCGTGCGCGCCGGAAATCCCGGCCTCGCGGTCGGCGTCGAGTACGCTCAGATGGACGACATCGTAAATTCGTCGGCTCTGAATACTTACGTTTCGGCCACCGGAATTAATCTCACGGCGAGCTATCAGTTCGATGAAGCGCGCCTGGACTTCACGCGAATGGACAACGACATAGACACAAAAATAACGGGAGTAGCGGACACCGGCGACGTAATCGGGAACGTCGTGCACGCTGCGGTTCTGCTGCCTTTCCAGATGGATTTCGGCGACTGGTCGGGCGACATGTCCGCGGGAGTGCGCTGGTTCCAAAACGGCGGCAACCGGATGACAGACACCTATTTGCTAAAGGAGTTCAATAACGGACGCTGGTCGTTCGCGCAGGCGGCCAACCTGCTGAACTTCAGAGGCGGCGGCAAAGACAGGGCCGGCTACTCGATCGACGCGCGTTACCGGCTCAACCGTTTCGTCGATATCATGGGCGCCTACAGTTCCGCCGATTTTTACAAGGGATACATCGATTACTACATAGCGCCGAAAAGCCTGTTAACCGGAATGCCCGAATGCGGAAACTGCCGCCACGAGACCGGAACCGGCGGCCTTGTGTACACTATTCCGGGCGGAAGAGGCAATGCGTATCTGCTTTATTATGACGCCGGCGATATCGGAATCCCGATGGGCGGAGCAACGATAAAATTCTAAGAAATATGGCGTGGTCTCTCATTTGATGGGCGCGGCATGCCGCGCCTCTGGCAATATGTTAACAAACCGGATTTTATTATTCGTGAAAAATCAGTATATGCCCTTTCGGTTGAAGAAGGAGCCGTATTTGCGGTCCTCGACGAGCGTGTGAGTGACGAACCAGTTTTTGAGAAACTCAACGCAGTCCACCCGGTCTTTGACGCCGCCCTGTTCGATTTTATTCACGAATCCGGACAGTTCCCCGATCAGCTTTTCGTGTTCTCGGCGCTGATTCTCCAGTTCCGGATATCCGTGTTCTTTCAGCAAGCATTCCTCGTTGGAGAAGTGCGATTTTACGTGTTCGAGAAGTCCGCGCAACATTTTATTGAAATCAGCTTCCGCGTTTTCCTCTTCGAGCTTGTCGCAGAGTCCGCCTACTATCTGAAAAAGAGCTTTATGCTGTTTGTCCAGTTCCGAGACGTAGATAGTGTATTCCTTCCGCCATTCGAAGTTGAACTGAGTGTTGAGCATCCGCATCCGCCTGTCGAAAGTTTCAAGCATCTTCCACTGGACGACGGGGATGTATGAAATTTTTTCGCCGGGAATGACGAACAGCTTCGAGTCGGACAGAGCGCGGGCCTTGAACAGGAGCGGGATGTCGTAAAGAACGCTTTCCTCGCCGGCGAAGTCGCCGGGCGACATCGGCTCGATGAGCTTGTTGCCGGCGAAAATCTGCATGTATCCCTCGGACAGAAGGAAGAGGCCGGGCTTTCCATTAACCGGAAGGATCTTGCCGGCCGCGCAGGAGACGGTTTCGAGCTGCTGGGCGATTTTGTTCTGAATCGGATAGGAAACCATGTCTCCGAAAAGCCATGTGCTGCGAAGGAAATGCCTGTTTTCATGCAGTTGCTTTAAGTCCTCATAGAGGTTGTTCCGCTTGATGAATTCGATATAAAGTTCGTTCGGGATACGGACCGCGTGAATATAGCTTGCGGCGCGGTAAGTGCCCTGGGAGGCTTCGCCGAGAGTGGCCG
>JBAYJY010000043.1:0-29844 GCA_041664945.1 bacterium
TCAACGTGGTCCCAAGCCAGATTGAGCAGTTCACCGCGCCGTGCGCCTGTGTGAATCCCGCAGACGTTATCTCGGTGCCGCCGAGAAGGCCGACATTGTTCTGTACATCGGCGACAAACTGGGCCAGCGTGTTGCCGACAAGGTTGCGGAGGTCGCCAACAGTGAATATTCCAGCGCTCCGACATTGTACCATGCCATCAACTCGATCACCCACGCTGCTTGCGCTTTCCGTCCGGCAATGCAGTCCGAGATTGAACGTTACGCCGGCACATTGCTAGCCGCCTGATTATCATCTCTATTTCAACAATTAACAGGGCGTGGGGTTTCGACTCTGCGCCCTGAATTCTTTTATGGGAGTGTGAATATCATGCTAAAACAACTATCAGCATCAAAGTTGGATTGTTATCTTCTATGCCCGCTTCGTTTTAGCCTTCGTTATTTAGACCTGATCGAACCAGAGGAAATAAGCGTACCCTTAGTGTTCGGGTCAGCGGTTCACGGCACCATCAAACACATGTACAGAAAACTCATGGCCGGACAGCGTATGTCCATCGAAGAGGCTGAAAAGTCGTTCGTTCAGGACTGGGAGGCGCAATGCACGGTTCCGGTGAAGTGGAATGGCACAACGCCGGAGCAACTTCAAGATCAGGGCGTCGCGCTGGTTCGAGCATATCTCGAAGCTGTTCCCGATCCCGTCATTCCCGTCGCCGTGGAGCAGGAATTGCGCGCGCCAATCGTCAACCTCATAACAGGTGAAACGATTCCCGGCATCGAGTTACACGGCATCCTCGACCGCATTGAGCCGGGCAACCGTCCTATCGAGTTGAAAACGTCGAGCCAATCGTACAGCCAGTTCCGCACCGACATCTCGTTGCAGTTTAGCATTTACAGTTACCTGCTCGCCTATCTTAATCAGACCGAAGAGATCGAGGGTGACTTCGAAGTTCTCGTGAAACTGAAGACTCCGAGGATGCAGAGGCTTACTACCCGGCGCAATGTCCGCGACTTCGACCGCCTGTTCCGCACCATCAAACACGTTTTGCAAGGAATCGATAGCGGCGTATTCTATACAAACCCAAGCCACATGTACTGCACGGGATGAGATCTTAGCCGCGAATGCTCGGCTTGGTGAACCGTATGGAATTGTTTGCAAGGTAGTTATTTTAAACGGCGAGATACAAAGCCGTTTTTTTGGTTTTGTTGTTGGCCGGCGTTAAATTCCAAAATGTTGTTAGAATACGGCAGTCTTGATAACTTGGTTTCTAATTAGTCTAACATGAACCCTCCTTTCATCCACTAACTTATCCGATATTCTTTTTATTGCCATCCTCTGATATAATGGCATTTGCATTTAATAAAGTTGCACCGTTGTCAGAGAGGCTTTCAAAAATAATATAGTTTATAATTTGTGTTAACCTTGTTGTTTAATTAAATTTAATAATAAACTGTAATTTATATGAGAAATGCAACTGTTCGCGGCAATCATAATTTAAGGAATCGCTCAAGATTATTCTTTTTATTGCTTCCTATCTTATTAATAATGTTTCAGTTTTTTGGTTGCGGCGGAGGAGGAGGGGGGGGCGGGGCTCCACAAGCAAACGATCCTGTTTCTTTCATCGCCATTTCCAATGTTTCTCCGGCGGGAGAGTCGGCAGTCGCTTCAAAATCCCCTATGATTACTTTCAATTCGGACAAGCCGGCAAAATGCCGATGGGCAGCGCAGGACATCGATTATGACGGAATGTTGTACAACTGTTCGGAAGGTTGGGCGACAAGCCATGGTTGCCAGGTTACAAGCCTTAACGAAGGGCGCGTTATTGTTTATATAGCTTGCGAATCGCGTATTGGACAAAAGGATACCGCCGCTTCGAACAAACACATTTCATACATAATCGATACGGCAACGCCGGGAATAGCAATCGATTATCCACAGAACGGCACGCAGTTCGACTCGACCCATCTTCCAGAAAGAGTTTCGATTAGCTACTCTGACGTAACTTCTGGCGTTGACACAAGTACATTACATGTTTTTTTCAAAATCAATGGCCGGTCCATAGAAATCACTGATTTATTTGGAAAAGACAGAACTCAGAATGCGTTCGGGTCAACCACCGATCCATCAAATACGGATCCTATCAATCGCACCTCTGTTTCCCAGTTTCCAGAAATGCCTTTTGTTGCCCCATCAAAGGTTTTCAGCGTAAACAGATCCGGGGACTTGAAGCTTCGCACACTGAAGGTTGATGGCAGTCGATTTTTACTTTGGGACACTTCGAGCAGCGCCGCAAAGCTGATAAATCTAACAAACAATACCGAATTACAGTTTTCGTTCCCCGCTCCGCCTTTATCCGTTGCCGCCTCAGCAGACAATGGGAAATTATTTGTTGTATTCAGTGGAAATGACAATTTATATATTTATTCATTAAGTTCTCCTTCAAATTACACACCAATAACTCTTTCCGGTTTTCCAAAAGAACTGACCCTTGAAGATATTTCGGAAAAACTATATATTATATACAGCCAAATTCAAATGATAGATGTCCTGAATTGTTTAAATAACAATTTTGGAAATCCAATACATGTTAATCATTACCCTGTCATGGTTTCCGGAGTTCCAGGCGCGGAGAATGATATTGTTACCGTTGCTGTCGAAACAGGGAGCGTAAGACTATTCAGAACAAATTCATCGGGCACGCAGATAAACGTGATGATCGGTCTTCAACTCCCCAAAAAGCTTATAGTGGACGCCAGCGGTCAATATGCTTTTCTCTCTCTTTTTTCAGATAATAAAGTAATAGCAGTTAAACTTGCCACTGGAGAGAAAACCGAAATAGCGGTTGGTTCAGCTCCGGACGCCCTCATTGCCGGCTCTTCAGGAAATCTTCTGTGTGTGAATTCAGGAGACAGTTCAATATCTCATATTAACACGATTTCGAAATCCGTAATTTCCACAACTCTGCTCTCGACAATGATTTCAGATGGAATATATCTAAATGATTTCAGCTCGTATATCATTGCTGAAGATGTCTGGCAGATAAATGCGGCCACAATTGTGGAGATATCTGCAACAATACAAGATCTTGCAGGCAATATAGGGTTGGCATCGAATAATATTATTATAAATACAAATTTTACCCCTTAGATTATTATGAATTATCTATCATATATCAACTAAATGATTTCTTAATTGTTAATGAATTTTAGAATATTGATATATAATAATGTTTATGTATAATTAATATCTATGCAAAATTTTGTATGACAAATAAAACATTATTGCGGAAAAAAGTATAGTTCGCTGAAGCGCGAATAGTAGTTCAATAAACCCAATGATGGATTAAATTGTGTTCCATCTGGCGGTTTTGACAAAATGGAATATATCATTTATGTGTTGCAAAAGTAAAAAATCCATGTTCTTTGTTGTCACGGCAATATTGTTCATCCATGTATTATTAACAGTTGATCTTTTAGGAGGAACATCCAAAACGGGTTCCGGGTATGAGATAATGGCAGATCTTCTTGAAAAAGCTGGAACTGCCTCGTTAAGCAACGGAGACACAGCGCTTTATCAAGCCTTGGGCCAGCAAATCGGTTACGAAACCATGTCAAATGGCGACTACGCGTTGACAGGCGGTTTTCTTGGAGTAGTAGATGAAACGCCGCCGACCATCCAATTTATTGCTCCAGTCCAAGGAGATAGAGTTACGGAGAAAATTAACATTCTTGGCACTGTGTTTGACGAAAACGGATCCGGGTGGAATCTTCATTACGGTCCTGGAGACAATCCGACATCTTGGAAGTTGTTGGGAAGCGGTGAAAGCAACGTGTTCGAATCAGCCTTGGGTGAGTGGGATACAACATCACGGCTCTGGGGAAGGTATTCATTGCGTATTGAGGGTACAGACGATCGCGGAAACACGGCGAACGGAACAATATATATCGATTTATATAATTCATCGGTTTTCACGCAAACATTGCCGAATAAGAAGTGGTCGATGGTGGCGCTTCCCGGAATTCCTGTTGACTCGGATCCCCGTTCTTTCTTGGTGTCGCCAAGGTATGAAATTCAAAAGTGGGATTCATATATGCAGGATAACGAGAAGGGGTTGAAATATTATATAAACTTCCCTGTATATGCCGGAGACGCTTTCTGGGTAAAGCCCTATAGGGGAGATATATCCTACACGGTGACTGCATGGGTGCCGGACACAACAAAGAATTTTGAAATCAATATGCAGCAAGGTTGGAACCAAGTCGGGATGCCTTATAACAGAATGATGTCTTGGAATCAACTGAGCTTCATCCGCGAGGGGGATACAAGCGGAATTCCATTAGGTTCCGCGGTTTCGAACGGCTGGTTGAACAGCGTGCTGTATTCATACTCCGACAACAATTACGTGGGACACAGTATCGATGAAAACATGACGCCTTTCGTTGGATATTTTGTCAAAGCAAATGTTCCAGGGAAGCTTCTTGTCGATCCTGGCGCCGGCATGAGTGATGGAGTCGCTAGAATAGTCAGGCCGGTTTATGAATGGAGACTGCAGATCGCGGCTGAAACAGATGAAGTAAAGGACACTGAGAATTTTGCGGGTGAACTGAGGGGAGCTAATGAATATTACGGCAAAGAAGATTCCGCCGAGCCGCCCGGAGTTGAGCCGTATATTTCCGTCTATTTTCCCCATGATGACTGGGGGATGTACGCTGGCCGCTACGCTTCAGATATCAGGAACGCCAGACTCAATATCATGGAAAAAGATAAGACTTGGCCGTTTGTTGTCAAAACCAGCGATCCCTTTAAAGATGCGAGTCTTTCTTGGCCTGACGTATTATCCCTTTCCAGCAGTTACGACATTCAGATACGGGATGAGACGACCGGCTTGTTAATAAACCCTAGGACACAAGGTTCGTATTCGTTTAAAACCGATGGTTCGGGGAAAAGGGCTTTTACCATTCTTTCTAAAAAAGTTGGAAGCGCAGAGATTGTAAAACAAAACAGAATATTCCCAAAAGGCTGGGCGTTGTTTTCCGTGCCTCTTGAGCTTAATGACACCGACATAAGGACGCAATTAGGCCAAGAATTGAAAAACATCACTGTTTATCAATATGATGGCGGCAACTTCTACACGCCTCAAAGCAAAGAAAGCGTGGATATCCAAGCTGGTATCGGATATTGGCTGTACACTGATAAAGATATCGAACTTCAACTGAGCGGCGCAGAAGTTAAAGATAGCTCGTTGATAATTGTGCCTTTGAAAGAAGGCTGGAATCTCATCGGCAATCCATTCAGCACAGATTTGGAATTCGGAAATAATATCTCTCTTCAAAAAAATGGATCTACCGTTGTGTTGTCTGAAGCAATTAAACTGGGATGGATTGATGGCGTTTTCTATTATTATGACAAAAACGCCGGAAGGTATATAGGACTTAGGCCGGGAGGCAAATTAGTTCCTTGGACAGGCTATGCAATTAAAACTTATGGAGATTGTGATCTTGTAGTTTCAAAATGAATATAAAGAGAATGGTTTCTAAAACAACCGGAGTAAATATTGGCCTGTTTCTTTGTTTTTTGCCCGTATTTTTGTTTTCAGCAACACAAGCCGGCGCGAAAAGCGCACAGGGAAATTGGAAGGGGCGCTGTTTTGAATCTGGATTATTGAAGCTGTATGTGAACGGGAAAGAAACCGAGACATCGACGACATTGGTCTTGAAAGAAAACCGAGCGTTTATTGTAGCGGATTCAAATCTTAAGAAATACGCTCATATTGAGACATTTATTATAGATGTCGCCTTGAAAGGCTCGGTGAAGGTCAAGATAAAAAATAGAGGGCGTGAGATTATATTCACAGAAAATAAAAGTGTAATGAGGCTTAATGACAAAACCATTGAAATGCCCGTGGCTCCATTTACACATCGGGGCAAATTAATGTTGCCTGTTAGGATTTTATTTGAAAACACCGGGTATTCGATCAATTGGAGCAAAGACAAAAAAATATATGCAGTTGATAAATTGCCGATAGCTGCAAAATATAAAAACAGTTTTAAGAGTACAGAAGAGCCTAATCTGACGACAGCATCAAGAGAAATAAAAGAGAATCCGGCAATCATCCCTCAAAGATTGCCTAAAGGATATCTTGATTCTGTCTTCAAAAATAACGCCCCTGTAAAAGAAGAAGTATCTACAATATCACAAGAAGCAATGGCGGCAACTTCTTCAATAACAAGAGAAACCGGTGTTATTGAAAATGCGAGCAATCAAGTAAGTATTGACACCTCGTTGACAAAACAAATGCCGGAACAGCCTGTGGTCAATACAGAATTGCAAAATCCCACTTCCGCAAAAGCGAAACCGAAGGAAGAGGGTTCCTCGATTGAATACACTTATGACAACATTGTAAGTTTTTCCAATGTAGCTATTTCGGGAGACACAGAGCAAAGCAACTATATCCCAAACACAGCATTATCAAATGGTTTCAACATAACATTAAAAAAACAGATGATAAACGGCTATCAAGCTAAAGGGATTATTCGGACTACTTCGACAAACGACCCCATGTATAATCAGGGACAACTCGATAAATTTACACTTTCATTAGATAAAACGGGCAGTTCGCTGAATGCATATGACATCACGCCGAAATTTACAAATTATGCGCTTAAAAATTATCAGTTGCGAGGAATGAGCCATACGCGTTCTTCCGATGGATATTCATATACCGCTATTCTCGGCAAGTCGCCCAAGAAACTGTACGACTCGGAATACGCCAGATATGCGAGAGGCTTAAGGTTTGAAAAGTCGAAAAAGAAAGGAAGGATTGCCGGGTTTTCGTATGTAGACATAAAAGACACGGGATCGCCCCTACAATCGGAACGCTTCAGAAACAAAGTGTACATTCTTGACTATGCAAATAGATTCGGCAAATCAACACGAATGGAATTCGAATGCGCGAGAAGCGAGAACAAGATAGGAGAACAGTCAAATGAAACGGGAAACGCCGTACTCTTAAAAGCTGATTACAGAAACCGGATATCAAACTTAAGTTTTAAATTTGAACATATCGGCACGTTTTTTAATTCAGAAACGACTTTTTTTACTGCCGGGAAAAGAGAAGTGTCTTTAGGATACACAAAAAAAGTTAATCCAAGAATAAACTACACGACCGGATTTAAAAAAATGCTTCTGGGCGGCGAAGAGACTTCCTCGCTGCCGATTTATATAACAATGCAACCTCTGGATAAAAGACAGAAATTGAAACTCTCCTTGCGCCGCAATTTCGAAAAATCGCGGTTTGGGGGAGACGTAAGATTTACAGATCTTCGACAATTCGGATACAGCGATGTAATCGGTTCTGTGAAAATAAGCGCGACCTATGAGAGAAAACAACAAAAAGAGGCAGATGGATCGATAGACTTCCGAGTGGCTCGGAAATCAAATTTTGAACTGCCGTTGACTTCAAAAACGATATTAAGCTTTCAAACAAAGGAGGAAAGGCGAACAACAGGTTCGCGACCTGTAACAAGATTTTTCAAGACGGGGTTGGAATATCAGCTTGATGATTGGGCGGGAATATTCAGCAATGTTACCCGTTATTACAACAACACGAGCAATGACAGAATTGGATTCTCAACCGGATACAGAATGATGAATCCAGACACAAGCGCGGAAATAAGTGTGGCCTACAGTTATCTTAATTACAGGGAACATAATGATAATGTTGTAACGTTAAGCTATAGTTTCCTCAGATAATCAAACAATAAAAGGAGGAAAAGGATTATGAACAGATGGAAATCGAAAATGAGTTTGTTATTGCTCGTTTTTACTATCGGAGCGCTTGCTAGTTTATGTGCTCGAGCGGAGGCAAAACCCCAAGAAGTGATCCTGCAATCAATCAAAGGAACAGTCGCCGTGCTGATCGGCAGCGAGACGCTGGAAAAAAGCGCCGTCGAAAACATGAAAGTCCAAGAAGGAGACACGGTTTTGACTAAGTCAAAATCATCGTTGATTTTAAAATTTGAAGACGGCAGCATGGCGAAAATCGGCCCTTTAAGCAAGATAAAGATAGACAAGAGCCAATCGTCCGGACAACAGAAACAGATTTCGCTCGCAGTCGACTCAGGAAAAGTTTGGACGCGTGTTGGAAAACTTGGCACGGACTCCGGGTTTGTCGTAAAAACTCCAACTGCCATAGCTGCTGTCCGCGGCACATATTACTCATCTGAAGTGGAACAGGACGCATCAAGCCGTTTCAATGTTTTTGACGGCGAAATAGCCGTCAGCAGTGTAAATAATCCGGGGCAGCAGGTGATGGTGAAAAAGAACCAGTCCACTTCGGTTGCCGCGGGCAAAGCGCCCGAAGCTCCTAAGGAAATACCCAAGGAAGAGCTTGAAAAAGAGAAAGGCGGCTTTTCGGAGAATGAATATACAGCGGCTTCTTTCGAAATTCGCGTAAGTATTAATCCTCCGGAAATCACATCAGGTCAGAAGGCGACTGTGACCATTCAGGTTTTTAAGGACGGTTCGCCGACAAGCGAAAAAGCGAGCCTGAAAGTCAAGCTCGGGGGATCAGCTACTTTTACCCAGAACAACTCAAATCAGATCGACATTGACACCGACAACTCAGGAGTGGCCAGCCTTGAAATTACAGGCGCTACAGCAGAAATCGTTAATGTTGATGTCCGGATGACAGCTCGCGTGAAAAAGAAAAAATAAGCTGCCCGGCAATTCCGGGAATAAATCCGCTTATTGCCTGGAGACATATTATTGACACTTAAAGTCTCTAAAATTACATTATTGGTTTTTGCGCTGTTATTATTTTGCGGCGGCGCGCATTGGGCGTTTGCCATGGAGTCGCAGTCCGGCGGCTTTCTAGTTGCGGCCGCCGATAATAATCAAACTCAAAAACCGGATAACCTCAAGGACAAGAAAGACGAAGAAGCGCGCGCAAACAGAAGCGACAAAGAGAACACGCAACAAGAAGGTGAAGATGAGAATTATCAAAATATTGTGGTTGATAAAAGAGAGACGCTGACAATCAAGGATAATAAAGGAAATGCCGAAACGCCCTCTTCATTCGCGATAGATAGTTATTCCGGCCAAGTTTCGATACTGCGCGTTGAGAATAACGCATGGGAGCAATTATTAAGGAATGGAGTTCCGCTTAAGCCGGGAGACGTTGTAAGAACGGAACAGAAAAGCTCCGCAGTCATATCGTTCAACAAGAAAAGCCACCTTGTTCTCATGCCATTATCAGACCTTTTAATAGACACGACGCTGTCTCCCGAAGGCGAAACAGCCGGAGTCGCAGTAATGGATAAAGGCAGAGCGTGGGTAAGTATTAACAACTCGCGGGAAAACGGCCAGATAATCGTTGTGATGAAAAATTCCATCATTAACGGATCTCGAGCCTCTCTTTTTCTGGAATCAAATGTCCAAAGCTGCGTTGACGTTTTTAATGGAAATGTGGAAGTCAGACCCCGCGCGGACCAAAGCAAAGCGATTGAAGTGGATTCCAATAAGCGAACGATGGTGAAGACAGAGAATAACGAGATTGAAACTGTTCCTATGTCGGACGGATATGCCGAGTCGGACACCGAACGCTCATGCATGTTTTCGGACAAAGAATCTGCTGGAGTAGGCGCAACTAACGCCGGAACCGCAACTTCCCTTTTATATGGTGAAATTGACGCTCAAAATGAAGAAGCTGAAACTGACGATGACTATTATACCGTAACAGTTACAGCGCAGGCGATGTTGGTTATCGGGGATAAGGTCTCGGGCAATATAGGAGAGAAATCGCAAACAGAAGAATCGAGAGAATATGTTGAAGATGTGGACGACAGCGGAAGAAACGCAATAACGGACGCCCGCTACGAGGAAGAGAAAACTGTAAATAACGAAGAGAAGCGCCAGACGGAACAGGAAAAAGCAAGCGCTGCGACCGAGGAATCGAGCTCTTCTGGAGGCGAAGAAGAATACGAAGAAATCGAAATCGGCGCATCTTCATCGATAACTGTAGGGGCAGGCGCCGCGGAGGCCGCAAAAGACGACAAAAAGCAAACAGTGGCGGACGAAACAGAAGACCAGTCCGAAGAAGCGCTTTCTGAAAATGACATGTCTGATTCTGATATAGAAAACAACGACATGTCGATAGGGGATTCATTTGATGAGGAAGAAAAACCCCAAAAAGCTTCAGACAACGAAGAAGCCGAACAAACAAAAGGAAGCGATACGGCTGAAGAGTCGAGCGATTCAAACAGCGAAGATGAATACGAGGAAATTGAAATAGTTGCGTCTTCAACACTGACCATATCAAACGAAAAGGCGGTGGAAGAAGAGCCCAAAGTCTGCACAGGCGGCCCCAATATTTCCAAGGCGCTTGTTTCCGGCGCGACTCTTGAATCGGATGAATATCTGACGCTGAAAAGCGAATCAAAATGCGGAATAAAAACGACGCTTAAAATAGCTTGGATAGCGGAGCCTAAGTGCGGAAACATCAAGGGGATGACGCTTGCCTACGGAACAAATAAAAGCAATTTTAAGGGCGGGGAAACCGGAGTGACCGTAGCCGGGCAGTTCGCGCTTGAGGTAACTGACACTGAAGAGCGAGAATTCAAAATAGAAGCGGTGGATAATGCCGGTAATTCGGTGGAATTCAAGTTCACCGTGAAGGTAACGGAACCGGATGTGTTGTGGCTGCCGATCATAAAGAACTTGAAGGTCAATCAGGAAATAGTCAAAGCCGGAACCACCTATGACATAGATGATGACGGCTGCGAACCATTCGTTCTGGATGTCGAGGGGATGGCGGAATCCAAGTGCGGCGAGATCACTTCAGTGAAAGTGAAAGCGCACGAAACGGAACTCGTTGTGGACGGAACGGATGAATGGACTACATACATGAACGTTAAAACACCGCAGATAATTCCCTTTATAGTAGAAGCGCGAGACTCGGCGGGCCTGACATCAAAACAATTCGCTTTTTCAGTAGATTACGATAAAACGGTAAGGCAGCCGGTTGTGTCTATAGACTCAGTTGGCGGATTCGATACTGAGGAATCATCCGGCGAAGCGATGGAGCTTTACAAGAACGATTTGGCAAGCGGGAAACTGATAGTCGCCGGCTCGGCCGAATCAGAGAACTGCACGATAAAGAAAATCGAGGCAAGCCTCAACGGCGGGTCGTCTTGGAACCGCGGCGAAGGCTCAAACTCATGGACATATGGTTTTAGTCCGCGGGAAGGATCTTATGAGATTACGGCCAGAGTCTTCGACACCGGCGACAATGAATCGGAGGAGATGAGTTCGCCTATCGAAATATATTACTGGAACAAAACAATCGAAGAAATTATACAGATGGCTTTTGAGGATATTGCAAGAGCTTATCAGGATAGAGATGCGGACACGATAATCGCTAACACTTCCACCAGTTACTCTTCGGATTATGACAGCATTGAAAACCGCAGCAAAATGGAAATGTCCCTTAACGGAAGATTCACAGACATCTCTCAGGTTTACTTAAGATATCGAATACAATCTGTTGTCGCCAGCGGCAGAACAAGCGGACGCGTCATGATTCAATGGGACGCCAATCCAACTACTTCTGGCTATTCGAATAATGCTACTTTTCAATTTCAAAGAGAACGCAGCGGCTGGAGATTTGTAACTATTGACGACAATAAATCTTTCCTTCGCTACACAAATATCGCCGACTCGATCGATATTACTTCTGAGAAAACCATTTTGACCGCTGACAGCGAAGATACGACTACTATAACTGCATACGTACGCGACTCGGCTTATAACGCTGTGAAAAACGGGACCCCAGTAACTTTCACGACTAATAACGGAACCATTGAAGCGAATGCGGTCACGGAAGACGGCGCGGCCACAGTCACGTACAAGACAAGCGATGAAGTCATTGACGCCTCAATAACAGCGACATCCGGCGGGGCTTCGTCCAATATTGTTTTGCATCTGATAAGAGAATACGCTCCGGGCCCGCCTCCCGATGGAGGCTGAAGCAACCTTTCTCGTCGGCTCTCAGCAGAAATTCGGTTTTCGGCTATTATCTTTCAGGCGACTGCGCGTGTGGAGGGATTCAGGTCAGCTCCGTCTAGGGCTGTAATTTTGTTGACCACGGGTTTACCCGTGGATGAATGAGCCCGGCGGCTGAATTGAAAATGACAGCGCCGGTTCCTGAATCCAGTTAATGGATTCAGGTCAGCTTCTTCAGAAGCTGTGATTTCAAGAACCACGGCTTTAGCCGTGGGTATCTATTAACTAGTTTACTCGTCTTCCAAAACCGCGCCTGTTTCGATGTAGTAAATGATTGAGATGTCTGTGTTTGATGAAGGCGTATCCTCGTTTGGAAGAGAATCTACGCAAGCCAAGGACACCGTGTTGGGGCCGTGTACGAGCCCCGTTATGGAGCAAGAGTGGCTGGTTGTTCCTCCACCTGAGCACGCATTAGACATGGCTGAATATGAAAGATCGTTAATAGACCATTTGCAGGCGCCGATTTCATTCGTTGTAAACGTTACTGTAGTGAAAGGAGTAAAAACATAGGCGCCCGGTGTCGGATTCCAAGCACTTTGTACAGGTGGAAGCGTGTCTTTTTTTACATAAAACGCGTCGGTCGCATAAGAAACATTCCCTGCCTCATCATACACGCGCACTGATATATAATTGGAGCCTTCGTTAAGCCCGGCAAAATTCACCTGCCAGTCTGTTGTGTATGTGGGCAGGTCGAGATCAGAAAAAATTGAGGTCCAACCGATAATTGCCGAGCCTCCCCATGAGGGAAGCCCGTACGCCACATACTCTGCCTTATTCAAGAAACCATTGTCGCTGAAATCAACGTTGTATATTGTTCCGGAAGCATTCCTAACAACATTATCTCCTGACTGCCCGTCTGTGATTATCGGTGCCACATTCTCAAGAACAAAACCATCGGAGTAATTGGCGACTCCGTCCCGCTTAATATTGTTGTAATAGGTAGTCCCGGGTATCATGGTGAATGGAACGGCGATAGGATAATCGGAGTTTTCAATAATCACGGTCCACGCTAATACGTCGCTACCCCCCTGAGTTGTCGACAACGAGACGCTATCACCGGCGCACATATAGCCTTGAGCCTCAAATCGACCCAACGCATGATAAACGAGGTCGAGATCGGCGCCGGAACCCGTTTTGTCCAAATCCAGCAGCGCGGGAATAAGCGTCTTGTATATATAATAGTTATTCACGTTCGTGTGCTGATTATTATGCGCATCATTGCATGAAATATAAAACGGCAGGATCATCTCTCCAGCCGAAAAAACTGCGTTGGCCGAAATGGAACAGGTGTGAGAAGTGGCGCCTTCTCCTGCTGAGCAATTATTCGTCATGGCGGAATAACCAAGATCTGCAAGCCCCCATCGGCACCAGGCGTTCTCATTTGAAGTGAATGAGTAAGCTATTGATTGAAGGCAGGCATTTCCTGAGGAAACGTTTAATGCCGGAGGGTTATAATCAATACTAAGCGTTACAGGTACCGTTGTGATATTTCCAGCGACATCAGTTGAACGCACGGTTATTCGACAATAATTGGTTCCGTCATTACGGCACATCAATGCCGCGCCGACTGTGATATTCTGTGAAGTCGCGCTGTTGCAAGCAGATCTTGCTGTCCATGTCCGTGTTGTTGCCCATGAAGAACCGTTGTAGCTCTCGACCATATATTCACACGACAACAAGCCGCTCCCCACATCGCTGTCGGATATATTGATATTGAAATTAGCAGTCTCCCATGTTCCAGCAGTTGGGCCGTTGAAAATAACAGTCGGGACAATAGCATCTGTAGTTATGCTGGAAGTTGTTTGCGATGATGCCGGCATATTGATCGTTGCTCCGGAATTCGTTATCGCATTTATCGCTATTTGAACGCTGAATATCCTTGCGTGCGCAAGAGTGGCATTCGTTTGAATCACTACAAAGTAATTGTAACTTCCCGTAAAAGGAATGGCGTTGTTGGAGTTGAAAGTGAGATTGGCGACATCTGTTTCACTGGTTCCTCCGCATGCCGCGCCGGTGCTTGTCCAAGTTAATGCACTGGCCCCCAAGAGCAAATCAGTGGCTGGCTCGAAAGAACCGTTACTGTTTACGTCTTGGTATACTGAAACGCCGCTCGTATTGTTGTTAGCTAAACAATTAAGATAATTTGACTGCAAACCGGTGCCTGCGCCACCGGGCCGGACAATTGATATCGATATGGAATTGATGTTAACGGCTGTAGTGTTGTTGACGGTGTAATACATAACCGCTTTTGGGCCGCTGTTTAAATTGATGTATCCGCCGCCTGTTCCTATTCCGACGTTCGTTTTTGAAACCCAATTGACAGAGGCATTCGCAATTATTGGAATCAAAAGAAATGCGCTAATTATTAAAATCATTTTGACTGAAAAAACGCTTGTTTGTCTCTTCAAGGTGTTCACAAATAAAACCTCGTTAAATATCGTTTGAGCCAAGTACAATTAAATATGAAATATGCCGGTAGAGCTGGCGGTAAAGCAAACTGGAAGTTAGCGCTTAACTTTCTGTTCATAGTTATTCTCTATTCTGTTTTTCGGCAATCCGAGCGCCTAACTTTTAATCACATCAGCTTTATCGACAACCGCAACGTTACTTGGTAGACTCCAATATTATGGTCAAAACCGTCGCATTATCGTTTGTGTCTATATTTATTGCAAGAACATCTCCTGCAGCTATGGCGCTGTTAAAGAACGATGTTGTCTCAGAAGATCGGGAAGCAATCAATTTTGCTTCCGAGCCGGGTGTGAATATTGAGTCAGCATTTGTGGGCGGGAAATTTGCATAAGCGTCTTTCCAGATATCCACAGTAGTAGTTGTCAAAGTGTTTGACAGAACAGAAACCTTGTTCAATGTCGCGGCGTACGGCCATCGGACGTAATAATCTTTCGCACCTGTGGCGATTGGAAGTCCTTCGCCGGTGATGACAATTGTTCTAGAGCTTTTCAAGCCTGACAGCGCACTTCCGTTGCCGGAGAATTGCTGCGCGGTGATTGTGCCTGTTGCCGCAGTGATAGAACCCGATACCGAGATTGAGTCATTTATATTTAAATTTCCAACGCTGTCGGAGATATTGCCGCCAGCCATTGTTAAATTGCCGCCAGCGTTGTTAAAGGTGATGTCGGCAGCCGCGCTGCTCATGGTAAGAATGCCAGTCATTGTGTCACCTGCAGCGTTTACCCAATTGTCAGTTGCGGCGGTCATGAATGCGGCAGCATGGTTGCCGTCAAGCATGTCTGCGTTGAGGTTGGTATTGACGGTAGTGGATATGACGGTAAGCGGGGCCGTGCCGGTTACTATTGTTGATATTAGCTGCGTGCCCTGAACGGTGCTTGACCCAGTGATGGCTCCTGTAACCCCGAGCGTGGTTCCGATGCTAAGAGACCCGGACGTTGTATCGCTGGTGTTTAAGACATAAATGTCCTCAATTTCAGCGGCATTCAGGCAGTCCGTGCAGCCGTCCAAAATAAAAGAAGCCGCATGGTAGCCGTCCAGAAAGTCCGCATTCAAGTTGGTTACGTTAGTTGTCGATATTACAGATAGTGGCGCAGTGCCGATAGCGATATTTGAAATCAGACGAGTCCCCGTTATTGTATTCGATCCTGTCACGGCGCCTGTCACTCCAAGAGTTCCGCTCACGCTGGTGTTATCATTGAGATTTAGATTTCCAACGCTGTCGGAGATGTTGCCGCCCGCCATGGTGAGAAGACCGCCAGCGTTGTCGAAGTTGATGTCGCCATTTACGCCGCTCATTGTAATTGCGCCTGTCATTGTGGCCCCTGTTGAACTAATGAATGCCGAAGCCTGCTGGCCGTCCAACAAATCAGCATTGAGGTTTGTCACGAGAAAAGTTGAATCCACGGTAAACGGGGCGGTCGTTCCGGTTGTGCCGCCGTTGAACGCCGGAATGCCCGTGACGGTCTCATTTTGCGCCAAGGCAAAGTATTGCGTGTGGTCGTCGTCGCCGAGGCCTGATATGCTTCCATGGTCGATCGACCCGAAGTTTGCGGTTATTGTGATCTGATTCCCCGGATCGTCGGGAGTTATTGTAATTCCGGCCCCTGCCACAAAGTCGATATCTCCTCCATCATTGGTCACACCGTCAAGAGAGCTAATAACATTGACCGACAAGTCGGTGGCAGACAGGCTGTTGTCCGTCACTTCGGAGCTTCCGACAGCTCCTGACCCGATCTGAAGATTGTTATATGCGCCGGACACATCGCCGCTATAGGCCGTGCCGGCGTTAAGGTAGTATGTCCCGTGCTGGCCATCCAGCAGATCGGCGTTGAGCCGAGTCGCCACCGTTGTTGAATCCACGACTATCGGCGCCGTCCCGGTAGCGACAGTAGATGTCAGCGTTCCTGTAATAGTATCGCCTGTTGCATTCACCCAGTTGTCCGTTGCAGCGGTCATAAACGCGGCGGCATGGCTTCCATCCAAAAGGTCAGCATTGAGGTTTGTCACGAGAAAAGTTGAATCCACGGTAAACGGTGCGGTCGTTCCGGTTGTGCCGCCGTTGAACGCCGGAATGCCTGTGACAGTCTCATTTTGAGACAGGTTGAAATATTGCGGGTGCGCATCTCCTATTGTCAGGTTCGCCAGCGTATTGTGGTCCACGGCAGAACCAGATACCGCTGCCGAGATTATAATAGAGCTTGTGGCTGTCGGAGTTAAAGTTATGTTGCTTCCTGCTATGATGTCGAAATTACCGCCGTCATTCGAAATACTGTTTATGCTGCTAATTACATCGACTGCCAGATCGGAAGCAGTAAGACTGCCATCCGACACCTCCGCGCTTCCAACAACTCCGGCGCCGATCTGTATATTGTTATATGTTCCGGACACATCGCCTCCGTGAGATGTCCCCACATTCAAGTAGTATGTTCCGTGCTGGCCATCCAGCAGATCGGCGTTGAGCCGAGTCGCCACCGTTGTTGAATCCACGACTATCGGCGCTGTTCCGGTTGCCACTGAAGATGTCAGCGTTCCCGCCATAGTGTCGCCGGAATCCTTGACGTATTGAGGATGATCATCATCCACGAGACCCGTGAGTCCGCCGTGGTCTATCGTTCCGGCATTTGCCGCTATTGTTATCTTGTTCAATGCATCGTCTGGCGTAATGGTCACGCCGCTCCCCGCCACAAGGGCTATGTCGCCACCCTTGTTCTTAACCCCGCCCAAGCTTCCTACAAACTCGAAAGCCACATCTCCGGTGGCAACGCTGTTATCAAGTATCTCGGCGGAACCTATTGCGCTTGTGGCTATGTTTGTGCTGTTGTATGCGCCCGTGACATCTCCCGATAGAGGTGTTCCTGTATTCAGGTAATAGGTTCCTTGCTGGCCGTCAAGAAGATCCGCGTCGAGGCCAGACCCGGTTCCGTCGTTATTGGCTATCTCGGCAAGCGCCGCTCCGTCCTGAAGGTCCGCTGAAGTTACTGACCCGTCGGAATATCCGCCTGCGGCAATGTTAAGAGACGACCAAATATGAGTGGCATCGCCAAGTCCATATGTGTTCGTTGTTGTAGGAATTACAGCTTGGCTGTTGATAGGCCCAGTTAATGTGTCGCCTGAGTCTTTGACATACTGAGGGTGGTCGTCGTCTCCGAGCCCGGTGAGTCCGCCATGATCAACCGACCCGAGGTTTGCTGCGATGATGATCTGGTTACCCGGGTCATCCGGCGTGATAGTAATTCCCGAGCCGGCCACAAGCGCTATATCACCGCCGTCATTTGTCACTCCGGCAACACTGCTTACAACATTGACCGAAAGATCGGATGCCGCAAGGCTGTTGTCCGCCACCTCCGAGCTTCCGACTGCTCCCGTCCCAATCTCCAAGTTGTTATACGTTCCGGATATATCTCCCCCATAGGCAGACCCTGCGTTGAGGTAGTATGCGCCGTGCTGCCCGTCCAATAAGTCTGCGTTTAGCCGGGTTGCCACTGTTGTGGAATTTACCACTATTGGCGCCGTGCCTGTCGCTACTGTGGATTCAAGGGGGCCGGACATGGTGTCGCCGATTTTCAAAACGCTTCCCGATATAACAATTCCCGTTATCTGACTGCCGTCTCCATAAAAATGCTCAGCGGTTATTGTTCCTGTCGCAGCTGTGATATTCCCCGCTAATGTCAAACCTCCGGCAACCGCAAGAGAACCACTGATCGTATCTCCAGCTCTACTTACTTTTTCGTTATCGAGCTCCTGAACTGCAGCCTGAACATTAGCGGCTGATAAATGGCCTGATGGAGGAAATGCTACATCCACAGCCTTCGTTTGCAATAGATACGACATTCCTGTAACTTGTTCTCTGGGCGTTAAAGAACTTCCATTCACAGTTACTTCCAAATATACCGGATTGTCCCAATTAATTGATCCTAAATCGCATCCTGTAGAACCTATTTTGTATGAAAACAGCCCTTTCGTAACATTTAGTGTCTGTGGTCCAGTTGTGCAAAGAAGACTTCCCCCAGATAAAGCATCATACAACGAAAAATTTATTGACCGAGCCCCTGTTACAGCTACGCCTTGATATTTCAAATACCCTTGATAATTAATTAGTTGAGGCATGGAAGAAAAAACCTTAGCAACGAAATATAGAATGAAAATAATCGCAATAATTCCAACTCTTGAAAATGGAATTTTCATAACAGTACCCCAAATGTTTTTTAGTTAACTATATTTGACACGACAAAATATCATATTTTTTATATCAAGAATTATAACAATAGATACTCTTATTATCACAAATTATAGAAAATAAGGTTCATCCGGTTAATGCATACGCGCTCAATTTGCGAGACTATTCAAACAAAAACACCAGTAAATAAGAGCTATTTAGTTGAAATCGCGTTTGCCACAGTGCCACCGCTATCCGGCAAGCCATTGATCTCTTGCCTATCGGTGGACTTGTGGAGAACGCTTTTTGCATCACAACAGAAGTATAACGCTGCCGAGAATGATAAGTACGCATTAACCGGATGAGTCGAAAATAATATAAACAATATATGGCAAATATGCCTGTTGGGGCAAATAGAAAGAGGCTTGCGCTTGCCGCTGAAATGCGCAAGCAATAAGCGATTTTCAGCTTGAAAATCAATGGGAGCCAGCGCCTCCCTGATCGGCTCACTATCGCGGAGCCGCTCCTTTAAGTTAGCGTAATGATTGCGTGGCGCTACTTTTGGTGTCAGTTGACGCAATGGACGGCAAGGACGTTCTCCTATGAAAATGGAAAGAGCTTGGAATAGTTGCTAAAAAAAGAATGCCCCTGAAAAACGTATTAGCCAGAAGGTTATTGGCGTTTCTCAAGGGCGGATCCACAGTCAAGCGCATTAACCAGCTATGCTACCGCAGCATTTTGCCCGCCCGCGCCGCCGCCCTTCCGGACCGCCTGCGCCCAACCACCAACGGGCTATACATTATTATACCATTTTTTCAGAATTTCAAGATAACGGAAATCAGATGGCAGTTTAGCCCGGCGCGGGGTTGCGGGATGAGGCGTGATCGTTCAATGAACGCAAGCGCGACGTTGCATCGGGCTGAAGCCTGCCCGGCCACTTCAAAATATCAAAGCATTAGGATAGAATGTCATGGTTCCTTGTTTCAAAGCATTATGCGATGCGATCCTTCGACTCACGGTGATTGAGAAATGGAACAAAACAAATCCAGTGACGATATGAAGAATGCAGATCCAACGAAGAAGTTACATCTGTCGAAAACCCGAATCATCGTTTGGGCGGCATTTCTTCTTTGTTCTTATCTTGCCTTAATGTGGCTCGGATCAATGAATGGCCTCAGCGTTGCTAAATTAGTAATTCCCAGCATTATCGGATTGCTTTTATTTTCATTTTTCTTTTCTTGTTTATATTATTCGTACAATCCCGAGAAAATGCCTGCGTGGCTGAAAAACGAAAGAAAGCCGTTATCGCCAACTTTTATAAGACGAGTTGTGTTATCGTTTTATTTTTTGTTGATTGCTCCGCAGGTTCTTTCATTATTCTTCGGTCTGCCCGTCAGGGATTTAGCAACATTGAACGCATTTGCTATGCCTGTGTATATCGGCGTATTTGTTTTTGCTAAGCAAAAATGCAATTCTGATCAGAACAACAACCCGATTGCGGCTTCATCAAAAGCCAAATCAATGCATAAGAGGCGATGGTTCGTTTTTTTTGTCGCAAGTATGTTCGGGCATTTGATATTCATGATTATTGCGGTACATACAGGCGCAAAAAAAGAGGATTTAGCGCTTTCTTTCTGTAGCTTTATTTTGCTTATGCTTGGTTTGTCGTTTGCATTGATCGCAGACAGCAGGAAGATAGAGAAAAGCAGTTGATGCAGCCGGGCGGGCGTCTCGGTTAGGATGAAACCGCGCTGGCAATATCATTCAGGTTGAAGTAATATTATTCTTGAAGAATCTGAAGTTCATATAAGACATCGGCATAAAGTTTTGTATTCGCTGCCGACTCGTCTGAAGACGAGGTGTCAAATTGAAGCCGATTACTTTTTCCAAACATTCGCTCGGCTACGGTTTATACGTTTTATTATTAAGGGGGTGAGCCATGAAGATATCTTATGACAAACAAGTAGACGCTTTAAGCATAATTTTCCGGGAAACGACGGTCACCACGAAAGAACTCGGGGAAGGAATTGCTATTGAACTTGATTCTTAAGGTTGTCTGGCCGGAATTGAAATACTTGACGCTATGCGGCGATTTGGAGACAAAGACACCCTCAAGAATGTTGTTTTTGAAGGAATTGCTACGGCCTCATAACATTTTTGGACTCTGTTAGTTTCCTCTAATATATTCTGAAATCAAATTTTCAAATTTTTTACATGCAGTAAATTGATATAGCGTCTTGGGCTTTTCGTTTGTGTTTTACACCCTTGGCAGATTGCCGCGGGTTAGTTCGAGGGGGATGAAGAAGCTTGCGCGGGTGATGCCTTTCGAGCGCTCGATGCCGATGCGGCCGCCGTGCTTGAGAACGACGCGACGGCAGAGTGTGAGGCCAAGCCCCATGCTGCCGGGTTTCGTGCCGTAGAACGGTTCGAAGAAATGCGCGGTCTCCGCCGGATCGTATTCCGGGCCATTGTCGAACACTTCGATGAGAACCGTCTGGGCGCCTTCGACGTCCGCCTGATATGAGCGCACGAGAACCTCGCCGCCTTCCTCGTTCAGAGACGCCGCCTGAATCGCGTTCAGCGTGAGATGCCACACGACCATCATCAGCAGGTCCGAATCGGCGCTCAGCGGCTGGCAGAACTTGTCAGGCTGCATGTCGACCTGAACGCTCTCCGGGATCATCCCTTTTCCGCGAAGCGTGTCGACAGTATCCTTAACGATTTTCTCAACGCTGCATGCCGAGAGCTGCACCGGACTGTCCACGGAATACATAGTCAGCGAATTCGCGGCGAGAGAGAGATCCTTGCATGACTTCAGAATGTTTTCCCATATAGCGCGGGTCTCGGGCGCGAAGATGTTGCCGCCGAGCTCCTTCACTTCAGCCGTGAGCGATTCGAGAATCCGTTCGAAGCGGTCGGCGATAGTGCGCGCCATGCGGGTGCGCGTGCGGGCTTCGAGTTTTCGCGCCTCGCGCGCCTGAGACTCGCGCTCCGACCCGATCTCGCGGATCGAGTACACGTAGCCCTTCCCGCCGTTGTCGCTTCTGATCGCCGCCCCGTGCACTTCAGCCTGAAACGTCTTTCCGCGCAGGTTGCGAAGCATCAGTTCACGCCGCGCAGAGCCCAGGCGGTCCATCTGCGCCGGGTCTATCACCGGCCCGCCGCCGGCGCTCAATATGTCGAATTTCTTTCCTATGAAAACTTCCCTCTGCTGCTCCTCAAAACGGCGGGCGAACGCCGAGTTGACCATCAGCACCTGACCCTGCTCGCCCACTACCGCCAGCTCATCCGGCGCCGCCTCGATCACGGCCATCAGGAACTTGATCCTCTTTTCGAGCAGCGGTTTTTCCAGAAGCGCGTTGCGTTCGAGCCCGCGCAGGCTGTCCACGCGCCGCAGCGTCACGACCGTCTTCGCCGCCCCGGCGCCGATCAGCATCAGCCCCGCAACCGCCTCAAGCGCAAGGCGCCTATCGCCTCGCGCATACTCTATCTCCATCGCCGCGAACGGAGTTTCCTCTTCCGCCGAACGTTTCAGTTCGCATGTGAACGGCCCGCGGCTTTTCTCGGCCATGCAGGCCGGCCAGTCAACCCCGAGAAAATCGTCCTCGACGCCAAGCAGCGCGCCCGCCGCCGGGTTGAACCACTCGACCTTATTGTCCTGATCGAGAACAAGCGTAGCGTCGCCGGAACTCGTCGCCGCCGCCCGGTAAAACGCCTCCGACTCGCGCATCTTCTCGTGGCGCGACACGAATTCGCTCACCTCTCGCCCGTAAAAAACCGCGCCCCCGCTTCCTGTCGAAAGCGGGTATATCCGGAAGTCGAACACCGCCGGATCGTTCCCCTCAACCGCCGGGAATCGCACAGCGCTGACCGACACCACATGCGCCGAATCGAAAACTTTCCTTACAGCTTCCGTCAGGCGGGTCTGGCCCCACGCGGCGCCCAGCGTCGAGAGCGGCTTGCCCACGCACGGCCTCATTCCCGCCGGCATGTACGACTCCGCCTTATCGTTCGCCACGACCACCGCCTGCCATGGGTCCACCACTATGAAAATATCCCTGATGCTCGATAGAATTCCCTGATTAAAACGCGCGGTCTCGCGCACGTTGTCCAGCGCCTTCGTCCCGTCCTGCCGGCTCTCCTCGATCGCTTCCACCATCTTATTGAATGAGGTGGCGAGCGGCGCAAAACCGGAGGCTTCGCCCTTCACGATCTCGACGTGCGAGTGCCCGCGCGCAACGGCGTCCATACGGGCGCTCAGGAAAAACAGGAACCTAGTCACCGCCTGCACCTGATACATCGCCAACGCGGCCGCCGCGCCACCGGCCGTTATCAGGAACAGCAGGATCAACTTGAACAGCAGCCCGAACCCGTCGTCCGCCTCGCCCGCCGGCCGCTGAGCTATGAATCCCCAGCCCATCGGCTCCACCGTCGTGAACGACGCGAGCATGTTGTCGCGTCCGTATTTGTATACGATTGAGCCGGTCGTGTTTTTCAGAACCGCTCTAACGGGCTCAAGCTTCGACACGTCCCGGACCGCATTTTCATTCGAGGAGTCGCCGGACGCTATCAGTCTGCCGCGCTGGTCGACGAGATATGAAAAACCCTTGTCGCCCGGATTCAGGCCGGTGACGATTGAATTGAAACTTTTATCTTCGAGGTTGAGTTCGACGACTACGATGCGAAAGACGCCGCTGGCGCCGGAGTTGAAAACCGGAACGTAAACATACGCGCGCCGCTCCCCGTTGTCGAGCCGCATCAGGCCGGTAAAACAGTTCTGCGCTTCGCCGGAACGCACTTTTTCATAGCACGAGTCCTCGATCAGCGCCGCCGCCATAGGGCCGCCCTCGACAGACGCCGCGAGCAGCTTTGAATTGTTGCCGAGAAGATACAATTCCGAAATCGGGCCGGTGTTCTCGACCTTCGATTTTATCAGCACCCTAACAGCCGTCATGTCCGAGCTTTTCGCAAGGCTCGAGTCCGAGACGGATTCGGCGAACCGCAGCGCGGTGTCGGCGAACGCGCCGACGCCCTGAGCGCCCGCCCGCGCCGCCGTGAGCTGTTCGCTCTTCACGCGGTCGACAAGCAGCGCCCGGCTCCGGAAAGATATCACGAACCCGGTGACCAGCACGGCTATCGCGACGCACACGACATACGGAATCACATATCGCGACTGGAGATGCCTAAGTCCGGTATCCGATTTTTCTGGATGTTCAGAGAATAAGAGATCCGACTCCATGAATGCGGGCGCGAACCCCCCTTTTTTATGAACGACGGCCCACGGCCGCCGTAGCTAAATCATTTTCTATCCGAATTGCTAAACCTAAGAACAAATATGACTCAGTTAACGGCTACGCCCAATATCGCCGCCAAGCCGATTCCCAGCCACATCGTTGACTGCGCCTTCTTGCGGTCCGCGCGCTCCTTCTGCAGGTCTTCGTTAACCTTCTGCAGATCGCTGTTGAGCATCGTGATGTCGTCGCGCAGCTTCGCCGTCGTCGCGTCCACCTTGTCGAGCCTGTCGCGGAACTCCACCGTGACTTTCGAGATGTCAGTCTGTATCACAACTTTGCCGGACTCGATGTCGGACACGCGTTTTTCGATCGCTCCCATCTTGCTGTCATAGTCCGCCATTTCGCTCTTGAATTCGTCGCTCAGCTTTTTGATAACGTCGCGGTCGCTGCCGGCGATCTTCAGGTCGCCGCGCTCGATCTGGTCGATCAGCTTCGCGAGAGCGGCCGCGAACACCGTCCGGCTAAGCGCATTCTCGCCCCGGAATGTATTGTCTTCATATATTGCCAGATAGCCCTTGTCCACGAGCTTCTTAATGCTCTTGTATGCCCAGCTCGACTCGTCAACATCCTTGATCTCTGTCGCCGCATGCGCGCTTACAGCCGCGAGCGCGATCACCATCATTGCCGCCATCATGATTCTTCTCAATTTCATTTCGCACACTCCTTTTCGAGTCTGATATTTCATGCGCAGAGTCCCGCATCTATTTCCGGGAACTCAAGCGCTATTTTACAGTTATCGACGCCTTGTCGAGCTGGAAGTCGGTCAGCGCCCCGGTCAGGTCGCTCATGTTAAGGTTCAGCGCGTCTATGGCGCTCAAGCCCGGAGCCAGCGTCCGGAAGTTCACTATCACAAGCGAGCCTTCCGTGTTCGTCAGCGGCGTGGTCCGCGAGCCTTTGATTCCCGAAACGATTCCGGCCTTGTTGTTTATCTCAGGCTCCGCCCACGGCAGCGGCTGCCCGCTCTGCACGAACAGCGTGCCCTGAGAAACGCGCACCACCTGCAGCACGGCCGGATCGTACTTCACGGACATCTCGGCGCTTCCTATCGACGTTATGTCCGTAACGAAAAGTTCGGCGGTGAAGAACAGGTTCTTTCCCGTTTCCTCAGGCACGCCGACCCATGAGATTGAAACCGGAAGCGGGTCGATCTCGATGCTCTTCGACGCCACTTTGTCCTCGGTGCTGTCCGAGGCTATTATGAATTTCAGGTCCATCGGCCCGGACTTGCCGCCGGTGGCGATGACCTTCCACGAGAAAATCACTTCCTGCTTGCCTTCCATCTTGCTGTAAAGCTGTTCCGCGTTCTGTATGTGCGGGAACTCGAGTCCCGGCGGCAGAATGAGCGAGACTCGCAGGTTGTCGATCGGCGAACCGCCGTCGTTGCGGCACTTCAACTGCACCGCGAACGGCGGGCCGTACGGCCCGGACTCGCGAGTCTTCGCGCGCTTCACACGGTCCGGCGCGACAACGGTCGGAATTATCCCCGGCGGCGACAACAACGTCACTCCCGTTTTCAATTCCACTTTCTCCGACAGTTCCTTCGCGCTTCCCACTATGCTTATCGTCTTCTCGCCTCCGGCGCCGATCTTAGGCTGAACCATCCACCCGATCGTCTGTTCCTGCCCGGAGTTGAGACTGCCGAGATTCCGCTCGCCGTTGTCGCCGCCGGCGAATTCGATTCCTTCGGGCAATTCGAGTTTGATAACTACATCGCTCAAGCCGATATTCGCGCTGTTGGACACATACGCGTACAGCGTGTATTGGCGAATCTGATTTTTCGCTGTCGACCATTCGCCGAGATGGCGCAGGGCTCCGATGCTCAGGATGTCGCCCGTCACGTTCAGGTATTCGATTCCGTAAAGCGTAGCGTATTGAAGCTCGCCCTGCGGCGAGACCGTCTTTTCGTTCCAGTAGAGCGCCGTCGCGCTGTCCATCGATTCCTCGCCCTCGCGCATGAACGTCTGATCCGGCGAGTAGGGGAATTCCCAGATGTTGTCCGCTATCTTTCCCCAATTGGCGAATATCACCCGGTCCGGCGCGTCCAGCCCCGGCCCGCGCAGCGTGCCGCGCGCCACGACTCCCGGATTCTCCAGCGAGTCGTATGCGATCCAGTAATCCTGAATCTGCGCGCCGGTAAGTTCGGTTTCCGTCGTGATGCTCTTGTCGGCCACCTTGAACGGGGATGCGTCGTTGCTGCCAAGCAATGTGTCGATCACAGCGCGGACGCCGACCTGATGCGCCTCGCCCGTCGTGTTGCGGATCGTATATTCTATTTTTACCGTGTCGTATAGTTTCGAGACTGGGCCGCCGACTATACTTAGGGTCTCCGTCACATCCAGCCCGGCGATCATACATCGCGTAACGACCGAGTTGCCGACGACATGCGGCTGCTCGGTCACTTCGCCGTACAGAGCGTCGCGTCCGGCGCGCCGTTTTGTAGAGCCGCCGAATACATAGTTCTTTCCGTCTATGTGAAGCGTCGTGAAAGATGTCCACGGCGTCGCGCCGCCATATACAAGAATTTTGTCGTCGTCCGAGTCGCGCGTCGGGTCGCCCTTCACCGTGCGGACGAGAAAGCGGCCGGCGTCCACCGGCATTGTGTTGACGATGATCTTTATGAGATCGTTCGCGACGCTGACTTCCTTCGGGCCTGTGTATTCCGGCTCCTCGGCGGGAGCTTCGGCCGCAGGCGCCGCGCTATCGGCGGTTGCCGCCGGCGGAACTGTCTTGATCTCCACGTCCGCCGCCCGCGCGCAAACCGCCAGCGCGAAAAACAGCAGCGCCGCCGAGATCAGCGCCGGCAGCGCGTAATGCTTGCTCTTGTTTTCGAATTTGTTTTTTTTCATGGTTATTTCAGCGTGCATTTCGGATACGCGCCGCACCTGCATTCTATCGATCCCTCGTATTTTTTATTCTCGTCGAGAGCGCCCGATGCGAAATTCATTTCAATTACGCGGCGGGTCTGCGCGATCGTCGACGGGTCCGCCGCCGATGAGGAGTTAGCAAAAATGACAGTCAGCGATTTTTTGCCGTATGTCACAGCGTACTTGAATTTAAGGTTGTCGTTGTCGGCGTCGTTCTTTTTGCAGTCAGGCACCAAGCCCGGCGATAAATTGAAAATGCCGATCGGGAACGGGAAAATGCCTGCTCCATCGCCGTCGCCGGTCTGGTTGCCCTCGCCCTTGCCCGAACCGCCGGCGCCTTCGCCGACATTGTTGTTCGCTTCCACGCCGCCCTTGCCGTGCGATTCAGCGCCCTGTTTGTCCGGATTCTTAGTGTTCGTTCCCTCGCCGTCGATCGCGCGCGGCTTGATCTTATCGAGCTGGCTCGGCTTTTTTTCCGGCTTCTTCTCTTCCGGCTTTTCCTTGATCTTCACAGGCGATTCCGTCGGCACATTCTCCGGCGGCTTCTCAATCGTCTCCGCGGGCTGAGCGACAGATGTCTCTGAAGCGGGAAGACCCGGCGCAGACACCACGCCGATCGGCAATATTTTGCCGCTCTCGCTTCCGCCGGACGCAGCCCCGCCCGCCTTGCCGAACAGCGCCAGTATGATCAGCAGCAAAAGCGCGTGCAGCAGCACGGACGCCACGTACGACATCACCGTGGACTCGCGTTCGTTCAGATGTCTTTTTTTCGTTTCTTTCATTTTGTGTTTTTTGATTTCGCAAATGTCTTTTGGTTTATTTGCAGCGCCAGCCTTGTGCCGCCGGCGCGGTTCACTATGTCCACCACATCAACTACGTTGCTGTAGACAATGTTCGGTTCAGCCGCGATGATGAACGACGATTCCGGGTCCTTCGTGATTTGGTCCCGAACCATCACCGGCAGCGTGTCTTTAGTCACCTGCTGGTCCTGAAAATAAAGTAGGCTTCCCGCCGGGTCGGCCTTAACCGATATCTGAACGTACTGAGGAAGTTTCTCGACATCCGATTTTTCAGGAAGATTTATCTTCATCCCCGTGCGCGCCGAGATCATCGTCATGCTGACCGCGAAGAAGATAAGCATGGTGAACGCGCAGTCGATCAGCGGCGTGAAATCAACAAAGGGGCGGAGCCGTGTGGTCCGTTTGAATTTAAACATCCGACCGCACCTCCATGCGGATGAAGTTCATCAGTTCCGTCACCGATTTTTCAATCTGGTTGATGATCCTGTCCACTCGAGTTGCGAGTATGTTGTGGAAGAACATGAACGTGATCGCGAGGATGAGGCCGGTTGCGGTCGTGATGAGAGCCTCGGCGATTCCGCGAGAGAGCGCCGCGCTGTTTCCGATGTCGCCGCCCGCTATGACGCTGAACAGTTTCATAAGCCCGGTGATCGTGCCGAGAAGCCCGAGTAGCGGAGAGATAGTTGTGACGGTCGAAAGCGTCGGCAGCCCACGTTCGAGACGCGGTATCTCGGACAGCACAGCTTCGTTTACGCCTTCCCGGATTTCTTCCGGCGCACGGTCGTGAAGATTGATCGCCGAAGACAGCGCCTTCGCCACCGGACCCGGCGTCGCTTCGCAATAGCCCACCGCAACGCGGTAGTCCTTGTTGCGTAACGCCTCTTTCACTTTAGTCATCAGCTTCTTGGGGTCCGAGTTCGCGCGACTCAGACTGTAAAACCGCTCGATCGTTATCGCTACTCCCAATAACGAACACAGCAACAGCGGGTACATCGCAAATCCGCCTTTTGAGAAAAGGTCAATAACTGGTTGCATTCTCAGACCTCCGTTACTTTTGAAACAAAACGATTTTTAGCAATAGTTTTCAAAAGTATCTTTTTGTGCGCAAAAATAGCGCAAAATCACCTATCGGTTTCGTGTATTTTATTATGACTACTGTATAAAATCAAGTGGGAAGTAAAAATAGTTGAGTATAGGCACATACGGCACGGTGCCATACATTCATTTTTCATTTGTTCCCCCCGATCAAGAGCCCTCAACAGAGCGCTTTTGTACGTTTATGTCGAGTATCATGTATTTCTGACAGTTCAGCGGAATTTTTGTTCAGGGATTATCAGAAAAACAAAATCACATAAGCGCGGAGGAACGTAGAATCGCTTCGCTCTCAACGCGGATAAAAACGCTTTTCACATTTGTTTTGAATGAATAATTCGTTTGATTCGAGTTGGTTTTAGGGTTGAGTTTTATGCCAATGCCTAATGACATTGACAAACATTTGTTATCGCGCCAATTATGTAATTTTAACTAAATTTGTCACTTCGCCCCAATTTGTCATTTCGAGCGAAGCGAGAAATCCAGATAAAGCTTTCCATATTGAAGTTTTATTGAAGATTCCTCTCTTCGCTCGGAATGACAATGCGGTGAGACATTACGCCCGATGTATAAAGCCGCCTTCATCTTTGCCGCTTTTTCATCGCGGCATTTTGCGCTCTGTCGTTAGGCTCACGTTGTGGAGTCCGCCGGCCTCGATCTGGTCAATCACGTCGACGACGGTCGAGACGTCCGTCCTCTTATCCGCGTAAATCACGGCGGCGTTCGGGTTTTGCGGCATCAGTTCGGAGATCAGTTTCGTCAGTTCGCCGGGCGCGACCGGCTCGTTGTTCAGAAAGATTTTCCCGTCCTGCTTCAGCGACACAATTACGTTTTTAGTCGGCGACTGCCTGGCGGAGGCCGACTTCGGAAGCTGCACCTGTATCGAGTTCAACACCATGTAGGGCGTGATTATCATGAAGATAATGAGAAGCACGAGCGAAACGTCAATCAGCGGGATCATGTTGATCTCGGCGAGAAACGGAGTGTCTTCAGACGATCGAATCTGCATTATTTACACTTCGCCCTGTGAATGAGCAGAGTCGCCGCGCGCTCGAGCTCGATGCTCAGGCGGCGCGCCTGCTTGAGAAAAAAGTTGTAGGCGATGACGGCCGGA
>JBAYJY010000044.1:0-28859 GCA_041664945.1 bacterium
AAGGTTGCCGCAGACGTTTCGGTTTCGGATGGGTCCGTAATGGAATATAAACTCGGCGACGGAAAAGTTCACATCGATTACAAAGACCGTAAAATCGTTTTCGCCGGCGGCCTGAATAACAAAGGTTCTGCGGTAGACGCGAACGGATGGATATTCACGAGCGAGCCGTTGAAACTGGGTATTTCGTGGCAGATAGGCGAGATAGACCTTGCGGCGCTTCCCGAGGCCGCTAAGGAATATGCCGCGCCGCTAAAGAAATTCAAAGTTGCAGGCAGAGTGTCGCCTAAAGGAAATCTTGCGCTTAAGGATGGTAATTTTAGGGTTGCCGCCGACGTTTCGGTTTCGGATGGGTCCGTAATGGAATATAAACTCGGCGACGGAAAAGTTCACATCGATTACAAAGACCGGAAAATCGTTTTCGCCGGCGGCCTGAAAAACAAAGGTTCTGCTGTAGACGCGAGCGGATGGGTATTCGCGAGCGAGCCGCTGAAATTCGATGTAGCCGCACAAGTCGCCGTAATAGACGTTGCGGCGATGGCGAAGAAATTCGCGCCGAAAACGCCTGAACTTCTGACGGGAACAGCGGCCGGAACGCTTAGAATAACCGGCGAGGGGTCGAACCCTGACGAATACTTGGCGACAGGCGACGTCACGGTGCGGAACGGCAACATATATTATCCGACGCCGGTTATTCATGGAGATGCGAAGAAGCAATATTGGGCTCCGATCCCGTTCAGCGCGATAAAGGCAGGGTTGTCTCACAGGTTCCCGGTTGTCACTGTCAGATATCTTGATATTACAGGAGACGCCGTCCGCTCATCCGGCAGCGGGAAGATAAAATATCGCAAAGACAAACGAACCGGCGCTCCCGCAGGCCCTATATCGTTCGACGCAGCGGCAAAGTTGTCTTCTCCTGAAATCGGGAAAATTCTTGCGCTCAACAAACAACTCGGCCCGTTCGTCACCGGAGCGCTGAACGCGAAAGGAAAGCTGAAGGGCGGTTCGGACGATACGTCGTCGTTCGCTGGAGTTTGCGATTTTTCGCTCACAGGCGGCGTTGTCGTGAATCCCTATAACGACCGTGCGGCGAAGCTGCCAATCAACGCTGACCTATCGCACTTCAGGTTCGATTCGCTAAAAGGGAACGCGGTTGTCGGCGCCGCGAGGGTGAATTTTCCCGCGCTGGCGCTTAGGAGCGAAGTGATAAACGCTGATGCCTCGGGGGCGTTAGGGTTCAAGGGCGACATAAACGGACACGCAAAGGCGTCTCTGCCTGTTGCTATGGTCGGGAAAATCATGGACTTCAAAAACGCAATGCCAAAGCTGAAAGAACTCAACGACTTGAAGCGCATCGATACATCTTTCGATTTCAGCGGGACAATTCAGCAACCAAAAATCACATGGAACGTAGACGAAGTTCTGCGCAGCGCGTCGGAAAGCTTCATCAAAAAGAAAGCATCTAAAGCAATAGATAAATTTACAGGGCCAGGCACAGCAGGAGACGGCAAGAGCGCTGAAGATAATATAAAACAGAAATTAAAGGACAAGCTTAAAGGAATGTTCTGAGCTGACTTGACGGTTGTGGAGTGGAAATATCGCGCAGTTTGCTGCTTTTGAGAGAAGCGCGGCGCTCTGTCGGGCTGAAGCCCGACAACTTCAAATGATTAAAGCCGGTTACTAAAGATTAATGCTGTTGGCCGCTCTTCCCTGAAATGCCTCCCTGACATCCTGGCCATCTTTTCGAGAGTCACAATACTTAATTTTTTTCGCCGGTTTTAGCCCTGAGATGCGTTATGCGGAAACGGATGTCTCTTTTTTATGTCTTTTCAACTTGAATCCAAATTCATTTTCGAGCTCTTCCGCCCCTTTTTTTATATGGGCGATCTGCTCTTCCGGAGCCATGGCATTCAAATCCTCAGATAGCTTTTTCCTGATTTCCCTTATTTCAGCCATTGCCGCCGGTTCGATAATCATTGTCATTTTCGATAACCTCTTATATCACACCTCGTTATTGGCCTGTAATTCATGTATTCCCGCTTTTTATCGAGTTCGTTTCAACTTGTGCGGCCTTTTCATTATCTATACTTATTATAACATATCATTCATGTGATGATCGAATCAGAAATCAAACAATAAGAAATGAGGGAAGATAATGGTAGTCTGGTCATGCGATTTGCTGATTTAAATGATGCGCGGCGCTCTGTCGGCTGAATCCGACAGCAAACCGGTCCAGACGTTTTATATCTTCTTCTTCCTCAACCTCAGCGAATTGGTCACGACCGAGACGGACGAGAATGCCATCGCGGCGGAGGCGACCATCGGGTTGAGCGCGAAGTGGAAGAACGGATAAAGAACGCCGGCCGCGATCGGGATTCCGATCACGTTGTAGGCGAAAGCCCAGAAAAGATTCTGCCGTATAGTGGCGATTGTTTTCCGGCTGAGCGCGATTGCAAGTGGAACGCCTCGCAGATCGTCGCGCATGAGCGTTATGTCCGCCGCCTCTATGGCAACGTCGGTACCGGAGCCGATGGCGATTCCGATGTCCGCCTGAGCGAGCGCCGGCGCGTCGTTTATCCCGTCGCCGACCATCGCCACGACCTCGCCTTCGGCCTGCAAACGCTTTATCTCCGCGCTTTTGCCGCCGGGCAACACTTCCGAAAGTATCCGCGTTACCCCCGCCTGCGACGCGATCGCTTCAGCAGTCCGACGCGTGTCGCCGGTCATCATCACAACCCGCAGCCCGCCGCGCTCAAGCGTCTCGACAACCTCGCGCGCGTTCTCTTTCAGCGTGTCCGCCACCGCAATCGCGCCGAGCGCGCGCCTGTCCCGCGCCGCATACACAAGCGTCTTGCCCTCGCCAGCCAACCGCTCCGCGCCGTCCGCCAGATAATCGAACGAGACGCCGCTTTTCTCCATATATTTTCGATTGCCGATCAGCGCCTCGCGCCCTTCGATCCTCGCTGAGACTCCGAGACCCGGCTCGGCGTTGAAATCCGAAACCTGCGCTGCTTCGATCTTCATCTCCTTCGCGCGGCGCACAATCGCTGCGGCGATGGGATGTTCTGAATCACGCTCCGCCGCGGCGGTGACGCCAATCAATTCAGCGATCTCAACTCCCGGCGCGGGCAGCGCGTCCGTCACCTCGAACCTGCCTTGCGTAAGCGTTCCCGTTTTGTCAAATACTATCGTCGTCAGCCGCCTCGCGTTTTCAAGCGCTTCGCCGCCCTTGATCAGGATTCCCATCTGCGCGCCCCTGCCCGTCCCGACCATTATCGCAGTCGGCGTCGCCAGCCCCAATGCGCACGGACAAGCTATTATCAGCACCGATATAAATATCATCATCGAAAACACAAACGACTCATGCGCGCCGAAGAACCACACGAGAAACGAGAGCGCGGCTATCGCTATGACAGCCGGAACGAAGATTCCCGCCACGCGGTCCGCCACGCGCTGCACAGGCGCTTTAGCGCCCTGCGCCTCGCGCACCAATCGGATAATCTGCGAAAGAACGGTGTCGCCGCCCACTCGCGCGGCGCGTATGCGCAGGCTCCCGGTCGCGTTGACCGTCGCGCCGACAACATCGTCGCCCGGCCGCTTCTCCACCGGCACGCTCTCGCCGGATATCATCGACTCGTCAATCGCTGAAAAGCCTTCGAGCACCGTCCCGTCCACCGGCACGCTTTCGCCGGGCCGGACAACTACGGTGTCGCCAACCGCTACATCGTCAATCGGAATCTCCATCTCCGCGCCGCCGCGCACGACACGCGCAGTTCGCGGCCGCAGCCGTATCAGCGCGCGGATCGAGTCGGATGTGCGGCTCTTCGCCCGCGCTTCGAGCATTCGCCCGAACAATATCAGCGTGATGATCATACATGTTGTTTCGTAATAGACCGAGCGCTCGACGCCCGCTTGCGTAAAGAACTCGGGAAAGAATGTCGCCACCGCGCTGTACAGATAGGCGGACACGGCGCCGACAGCCACAAGAGTGTTCATGTCGGCCGACAGCGAGCGGGTCGCTTTATAGAAACCAGTGAGAAACTGCCGCCCGCTCCAGAACAACACCGGCGTTGTGAGCGCGAAAAGAAACACGTACATTTTCGGCCCGTGCAGCGCCGCCGGCAGCGGAATCAGTCCGTGCATGCTCAGAAGAAAAACAGGAATCGAAAGCGATGCGCTGAAAATAAGCTTGTTGCGGAGCGAAACGAATTCTTTCCGGAAGCGGTCTTCGCCTTCCGCGGGCGGAGCGTTGTTGTCAATACGCGTCGCCTTGTAGTCGCCGGTTTTCGAAACGACGTCAGCGATTTCAGCCGGCGTCACGGCGCCGGAAATATACACGACAGTCGCCTGCGCCTGCGCGAAATTCACGGTGGCGGAGACAACGCCTGCATGCCGCGCCAGCGCGCTCTCAAGCCGGTTCACGCACGACGCGCAGGATATCCCCTCGATCGAGAACTCGGCTTTCTCCGTTCGCGCTTTGTATCCCAGCGATTCAATGTCGGCTATAAGTTTTGCCGGATTCGTAACTTTCGGATTGTACGAGACCGAGGCGTCCATCGCCGCGAAATTCACAGCCGCCGAACTAACGCCTTGCGCGGCGGAGAGCTTCTTTTCAATCCGCGCCGCGCACGACGCGCACGACATTCCGTCTATCGGCAAATTTATCCGGCGCAGCGGCCCGTGCGATGCGCTCGCTTCAGAAACCAGTTCTTCCGACTCGCTATCATCGTCGATAGGACACGTCATCGCCTCGGCGGCTGAATCGGCTTTGAGATATTTATCCGGATCTGCTACGAATTTTTCCTTGCAGATCGGGTTGCAGAAATAGTAAGTCGTTCCGTCGTGATCGGTTTTCGCCGCTGCTGTTTCCGGCTCGACCTCCATTTTGCACACCGGGTCAATATTCATGGCAGCTCCCAATAATAAAAGATCTTAATAATAGAACAAGATTATGGAAGCTAATGTTTCATAAGCGAAAACTGGAGAAGTTGGCAATGCCGAATCCTGCGATCGGGTTCGAATTATTTTTTGGTTTTCTTTTTGTCATCTGCGATAAAGCTGCCGACGGCGGTAAAAACGCTTTTAAGGTTCGGCTGAATATACGAACCGATCATTTTCTCAATAGCGGGCGACGCCGACTTGCACAAAAAAGTCGGGAACGGCGGATAGCGCGTTATATTGACATCGAAAACGCCTTTGCAGGTCGCCACACAGCGGTTTTCCCCGCATGGCTCGAATTTCCAGACGCCTTCGCATTTCACAAACTCACGAAAATAGTAAGGCTTGATCACCCACCGGCACTCGGTCGCCTTGAGGTCCCACGTTTCAAAATCTTCCCAGCTTATCATTTCCGGCTTGAGTATATTTCGGATGATATCCGGTATCTGGCCGAGTCCGTGCCACTGAATGCTCATCTTCGTCGTGTTGTCATCCACATCCTCGCGGTCCATGACAACTATCTTCGTCAGGTTCGGGCAGTATTTAACATATTCGAGCATCCGGTCGCGGAACGAAAAATAAACGTCGTGCGCTGAGTATGGAAATTCATGCCTGACATCAATCTTCATCTCGATTTGCCTTTCCCGAATATGGCATTTGAACCATTCGCTAAATTATTTCAACAGATAATTTATTTGTGTAATTATACCGCAAGACAACCGAATACAAAACAATAAATATCATCTCGGATTTGGTTCGCCGCAGCCGCAGGGCGTCAGGCCGCACTTAGGGCATCCCGCGCCGTATTTCCCGGCGGCCTTTTCGATATCAACGCCGCAAATCGTCGCGAGGCTCACAAGCCATGCAAACACGTCTGAAAACTCCTCTTCCATTTCCTCCGCGCTTCCACGCCTGATAGCTCGCGAAAGTTCGCCGACTTCCTCGACAAACCACGCGAACGTGCCCATCGCTCCGCGCGCGCCGTCTTTTTCAAGATATATATCTTTTATCTTTTTTTGAAACTCGCTGATTTCCATTTAGCGCCCCGCGTTGCTTCTTTATGTATTGGGCGCAGCATGCTGCGCCCCTACGCTTGTTCATATGTCGGACGCGGCATGCTGCGCCCCTGAGTTGATTTCGTTAACCCCGGTTATCAATCCTGTTTGTCTTTTGGCGGGCCGCCCTGGCCGCCCGGATTTCCGGAGCCGCCCGGCCCCTGAGGCCCCTGCGGCGGCCGGTATGGCCTGCGGCGCCTCGGTCTGTTGCTGTTCGGCGATTGCCCCTGCGGGTTTGAACCCTGCCCGCCGCCTTGCTGCCGGTTCTGTCCCTGGCCGCCCTGCTGTTGCGGGCGCTGTCCGCCTCCGCCCTGCTGTTGGCGATTCCTGTCCTGGCCGCCGCCCTGCGCCGGTTTCCGCTGCCCGTCGCCCTGCTGATTTTGTTTCTGCGTTTGCTGCTGCCCTTGTTGCGGCGGCCTCTGTTGCTGCCCTTGCCCGGACTGTTGCGGCCTTCCGTCGCCGTCTCTTCGCCGGTCGTCTCTCTGCTGCCCTCCCTGACGGCCGCCCTGCCCGCCGCCATAAGGCTTTTGGCCGCCGCCGCCCTGTTGTTGCCGGCGCTGCTGGTTTCCGCCGCCCTGCCCGCCTGAACGGTTTCCTTCCGGCCTCGATTCCTGTCCGCCCTGTTTCGGTTTTTGCGCAGGGCCGGCAGAAGGTTTGTTTTTATCCGATTCCTTCAAAACAATCGACCGCGCGCCGCCTTCTGGCTTCCGGCCGCCCGATTGCCCCTGTTGTCCGCCGCGACGCCTGTCGTCGTGAGAGTATTTCTTTTTGACAACCGCCGGCTGATTGAAAAGCAGCATGAAAACGCCGGATGCCGGAAGAATCATCGCCGTCGTCGCCGGCACTATGCCGGAGTCGTTAAACAAAAACGCCGCAAGAGCGCCGGTGAGCGATGCGAGGAACGCGCGCCGGAAATATTCGTATTTCTCGAACACCTTCGTCATCCGTTCCACCGGGAAATAATATAGAGCGAGCGTCACCGCGAGCGTCACCACAAACAGCGCGCTCCAGAAACTGTTTCTTAGAAGGCGCATATTGACCGACAGTTTCCGAACGACTATTTTAATAAACTCCGCGAACCCTCCGCCTCCTGCGATTCGCTCCATCAGCCGCGCCACGTGCGATTCGCTTCCTAAAAATCTCATTTCAATAAACACCGACGCGCAGCAAAAAATCACAACAAGCGCCGAAACCAGCGCGAATGTTTTCCAATTCAGACGTCCGTTGCCGAGAAGAAATACCATGAAAAGGAATGCAAAAAGGCATGAAATCAGGCCGCCGAAATTAGCGCCTATGAACGGCGCGCCCACAATGACCACAACGCCGAGAAACAACACGGCCATTCCCGCTTTTAAAGCGGTTCGCGCGCGGCCCCGGACGGCGTCGAGCAGAACGCCGGCGATCACAAGCGGCGCCCCGACCATGAATCCCATGTACTCGTTTCCGATTCCGTAGAACCGGGCGCCCACCTGCGGATAGTAGCCAAGCAAAGCGTGCGAAATCAGCTTCGCGCCGGTCAACTGGTCCACGGTCAGGACGGTTACATATATGCAAGCGAGCGCGAAAATCTTCCATTGATAGCCGGGAATGAAGCCGACGGAAAGCGCGACCAATGCCGCGATGCCGAAGAATGAGGCGGTGAAAACGACCTGATCGGCGATTTGCGGAATGCCCGCCAAAATCATAAAAGAAAGGAACATCGAAGCTGTCCAGAGCATGAGAGCGGTCATGAAGCCGCGCCACAATTTGCTGGTCTTGTCCAACCTGAGCGCTGTCAGAAAAGCGATCAAAAGAACAATGAGGTGCCAGATAATTATGACTTTCAGCAACCCGATCTGCGATTCGACAAACACGTCGCGATCGTGCATTTCCTTAAGGAAATCGAGCGGGGCCTTATCGCGCGAGGCGGTTAGCGGCGAACCGATGAAATCCGGCGGCGCGGCGATCCCGAAATAGTTTATTACATGCGCCGCGAAATCCGTGTTTTTGACAAGGCCGGGGCGTCGCGTGGACCGCGCGGTGAGCAGCGAAGGCCGCGGCTCGATTCCCGCTCCGAACGCGAAGACAGGCGTCAGCGTGTCCTTCAGCTTTCCCGAGCCTCGCGGCGGAGTGGGCGCGACTACCAGTATTTGAGTCGTGTTCAAATCGACGGCTGACGACAGCCATTCGATGAATCCGCCGAGTTGCCTGAGCGCATCTTCCTTCGCCCTGACGTATACCGATTCCGCCGCGACCGCGCCGAACCGGTCTATCCGGTTGGTGTCTCCGTAGTCCACGACTATAAAATCCGCGCGGCTGTAAACATCGGCGAAAACCTTTTTCATCGCGTCAATATTCGTCCGCCAGCCCATCGGCGACATCGGGTCCTGCATCACGACATTCGCCGAGATGTCGCCAAAATCGACGCGCCCCGCTTCGTCCATCGCCATGATCGCCGCTCCGCGTTCGCTTTCCTCCGGAAGATCGGCGTTGCCGATGGCTGCAGTTCTAAACCCCGCGTCCCGCAGCAGGCTGCCGAGCGCGCCAGGCCGCGCGAGCCATTGCGTGTCCTTGTTTTTCGCCTGAAAAGCGCCGACGCCGAGGTGAATAATGCCGCTCAGCGGCGCCTGCTGGCCGGTTCTTAGAGAATATTCGATCCCGGCCTCGCGGCCCTCGAACTGTTCGTTGTAATTGAACGCCAGCGGTCCGTTCACATCGCCCGCCGCGGATAATCCCGATCCGAGCGTCAAATAGGCGCCCGACTCTATCTCCTTCGACACCGCCCGCGGCGGCGTCGCTTCATTGCGCGTCACCATAAGGCCCAGCGCTCCGCGCTTTTCCAGCTTCCTCAGTATTTTCAGCGTCGGCGTCGCCCAATCGTTAAAACCTATATTGTCGGCGACGACAACCACGAGTTTCCTGCCGTTCTCACTCGCCCGCGCTACTCCGGCGCCGGCCGCCAACGAAATCATCAGAATAAAAACCGCAGCAGCCGCTTTGCATGAACTTTGCTTTAACATTAACCAATCTCCATTCTAATTACCCAGAAGACAACATTTTTCATTTTAGCCGCGTGAGCCTTCTTTGTCCATTAATGCAGTGCGCGTTTTTCGCCGCTCGACATCTCTTTACCTCAATAGAATATTTATGCTATATTATTTCGAAATAGCGGAAGCGACGTTTTTCGGGGTCGCCGGTCCGCAAAATCAAAATCGAGGTGCGGGTATGTCAGTATGGGTCAAAATCGCGTTGTTCTTCACAAGGATCATCTATCGAATCAAGCAAATGCTCGGTCTTGTCGCCGCCCCGGCGGCGCTGCCGGAGACTTCAGGCGCGTTTTCATACAATCTGATCAAGAAATCCGAAGTATTGAACACTTTTCCCAAATTCGCCGAGAAATCAAAAGGCCTGAGCACGATAATTAAACTCGAATGCGGCGCTGAAAACGCGCTCGTCAAAATTGATGAAGGCAAAGTGGCGGTCGCCCAGAGCGGACTGGACCCGAAGGTGAACGTAACATTCTCCGAAGCGGGATGGGCGGCTCTGATGAACGGCGAGGACGTTAAGAACCTCGTGATGAACGGCGGCATCAAGTTCGGCGGCGACATCGCCAGCATGATGCAGTATATGGGCGCTCTGAAACTGTTTTTCCTCTGCATTACAGACAAACTGGATATGACGAAATAAAGCGGCATAAAAAAAACAGGGACAGTCGCCGGTATTGTTCTTCCCCCTTTTTATCGCGTACTTTCAGCTTGCGACAAAAAACGGCCGGCGACTGTCCCTGTTATGCAATATTATTCGATTAAATTACGCCTTCGGAGCTTCAGGCAGCATATTCTGAACGCCGGCCATGAACGGCTTCATCATCTCCATCGGGAACGGGAAAACAGTCGTCGAGTTGTTTTCGGTCGCAATTTCGGCGAGAGTCTGCAGATAGCGCAACTGGAGAGTGATCGGATTCGGCCTCATGACTTCGGCGGCTTCGGCGAGCTTCATCGACGCCTGGAATTCGCCTTCGGCGGCAATGATCTTCGCGCGGCGTTCGCGTTCCGCCTCGGCCTGTTTCGCCATCGCCCGCTTCATTTCCTGCGGCATCTCGACATCCTTCACCTCGACCGTCGACACCTTAACGCCCCACGGATCCGTGTGCTTGTCGACGATTTCCTGAAGCTTCTGGTTGATCTTCTCGCGCTGCGACAGCAACTCGTCCAGTTCGCTTTCACCGAGCACGCTCCGCAGAGTCGTCTGCGCGATCTGAGAAGTGGCGGCGATGAAGTTCTCGACGTCCACAATCGCCAGCACGGGGTCCACAACGCGGAAATACACAACCGCGTTCACCTTCACCGGCACGTTGTCGCGCGTGATAACTTCCTGCGCCGGCACGTCCATCGTGATAACGCGCAGATCGACTTTCTGCAGTTTGTCTATGAACGGAATGAGCAGGATCAGGCCTGGGCCTGTTCCGCCGATCAGCGCCTTGCTCACGCGTCCAAGCCGGAAAATTACTCCCCGCTCGTATTCCTTCAGAATCTTAAGCGCCGAAGAACCGACTATCATGATAATCGCTAATACCGTTACAATCACTTTTACTGAATCCATCACTTACCCCCGCTTTAATATTTTTTATGCCCACATGACATTTTCATCGATTATACATCAAAAACAACAATGAGTAAAACAGAACTTCGCGGCAAATCCAGGAATCACTTAACCGGCCTAACCACAACATTCAAACCGTCGAGCGCCACAACCTCTAACCGGCTGCCCTCGGCCGCAGCTTCGCCGCTCTCCATCCGCGCGTTCCATATCTCACCATGCACGAACACTTTTCCCTCCGGGTCGAGCGGAGTTATCGCCTTCCCTTTCAGGCCGATCATTCCCTGCGCCCCGGTTGTGACGCGCCCCTTGTGCGTCCGGATCACCGCCGCCAGCGCCACCACTATCATAAACGCCGTCGTCCCCGTCACGCTCAGTATCAGCCACAAATCAATTTTCATCCCCGGATCTGAAGAATCAACCAGCATCAATGATCCGAATAACATAAGCGCGACACCTCCAGCCGACAGCAAGCCATGGCTCACAATTTTTATTTCAAGTATGAACATCACGAATGCGCAGAATATCATCACCAGTCCCATTGTGTTAATCGGTATCACCTGAAACGCTGTGAACGCTATAACCAGACAGATCACGCCGATTACCCCCGGCGCCACCGCCCCGGGATGCGTCACCTCGAATATCAGCGCGTACACTCCGAGCATCATTAGAATATACGCTATGTTGGGATGTCCGATCATGTGGAAAAATTTCTCCCGGAACGACATCGGCAGCTTCTCGACCGGCGCGCCCTTCGTCTTAAGAGTGAACCGGAGCGCCTCTCTCTTCACAACGCCGCTCTTGCGCAATATTCCGATGAGGCCGGCGTCCGCCTTCTCGAGGTCCACCCTGATATTTTTGTCGCCGTCCTTCGCGAGGCCGCGGTCTCTTAACGCATTGAGCAGCGCATCACCCGCGTTCGCAAGCGGAATCACCGCAATCCGCGGCGCTCCCTTAACAACCGTGCGCCCGTCTAATTTTTCGAGCAAATCGCCGACCGACGACGCAATTATTTCGATCACGTTCTTTTTCAACGCTTCGTCCGCAGTCACGGATATGCTGTTCAGCACCGAGCCCTTGCCTATCTCCTTGTTCCTTCCGCGCCGCTCCGTGAGCTGTTCCATATACTTTATCGCGTAGTTGGTGACTTTCTCCTTCATCACGTCGTCCATCTGCCCGCCGCCCCCGTCCACCGGATGTGCGGACCCGGCGCTCGTGTCGGGCGCCATCGCCGCCACGTCGGACGCCATCATGATGAAAAATCCGGCCGACGTCGCCGTGCTCCCGTTCGGATACACATACACGACGACCGGCAGCTTCGCGTTGATCATCGAAGTCGCGATATCCTTCATCGACTCCATCATGCCGCCCGGCGTGTCTATAACGATCAGCAGGCACGCCGCATGTTTCCGCTCGGCGTAACGGACGCCGCGCTTGACATAGTTCATCGTCGCGTGCCCGATAACGCCCTTGATATCGAGCTCCACCACAGGATTGACGGCGGCCCGCTGCGGCTCCGAATTCACGGCAAGCGGCGCGAGCAGCGCCACAAGCCACAAAACCATAAACACGAAACGGGCGCGACTCATAATCTTTTTGATTTTTTTCATTTCAGATATTTTATCACGAATTAAGCTTATTAGCCATCTCAGCGACGAGCGGCTGGTCGGGATTTATGCCGAGCGACTTATCGAAAGCCGCAAGCGCGTCGGCCAGACGGCCTTCCTGATAGTACAGCAGCCCGAGATTCAGGAACGTCGCCGGGTTTTGTGTGCCGAGCTCGACTGCTTTATCAAACTGAACCTCCGCGAGATCGCTCTTGCCCTGCATCGCCAGCGCGAAACCCTTCATGGCATAAGCGTCCGCGTAATTCTGGTCTTTTTTAACCGCTGAATCGTACTCGGCTTCCGCTTCGGCATATAAGCCGAGGTCTGACAACGTGTCGCCTATCAGCATCACGATCATCGTGTTGCCGCCGTCCTTCTTGGCAGCGTATTTGAATTCCGCGAGCGCCTTGTCGTAATCCTCCATGCCCCGGTAAACAAGGCCGAGGACGATGTGGCTAAGGGCGGTCGCCGGTTTCGAGCGGCCTCGCGTATCGAGCGTTTTCTTTGCCTCGTCATATTTATTATCGTTGTAAAGCTGAATGGCGGCCTCGAGTTCGGGGTCCGCTGCCGAGAGGTCCGCAGGGGCAAACTGGTCCGGCGTGAATGAGGCGACAGGCGCCATTTCAATTAGCTGCCTGCGCCGCGTGATCTGCTTCATGTCCGACTCCGCAAGGCCGAGCACGATCCGCGCCCCTTCGAGAGAACCGCGCGCGCCGGACTCCCTGTTTTTCGCCGACTGCGGCGCCGAGGCCGCAAGAAAAGCGTCCAGCGCCCCCTTTGCCGGATCGTAGTCCGCTATAAGGTCCAACGGTTTTTTGTTGGCGGACACCGCCTGATCCACGATAATTATGCCGTCGCCGTATCCGAACCCTTTCTGCTCGAGCGCCTCCAAGTCTTCCGGCTTGATGTTGAAACGGCGAAATAGCATTTTGCGGAAAACAGCGGTTTCCTTCGGCGTCATAAGCGACGCGTTTAGATTAAGTTCCGCGCGGCGCATGCCCACCCTGCGCGCGGCTATCGCCCCGTCGATCTCATCCGTGTCTTCGAGCGCGTTGCTAAGACGTTCCGTCTGGTCGTCGAACGACGCCGACATCGACCTGTCCCTGAACGAATCGAGCGGCTCCGCGACATTTAATAGCGAGATATCGAGATCCCGCATGCTTCCGCGCGCCGCGTCATACGTCCGCTGCGCGCTCATGACATTCAGCTCAAGGCGGCTGAAAAGCCTTGAGGCCTCATCGTTTGTTATTTTCAGGATGCTCGCCATATCGTGCGCTGCGTCGACAGCCTGTTTCGGCGGCGCCTTCGCGGTTTCAAGCCAATACCGCGCTTCTCTCGCGGACTTGATCATTTCGCCGCGTGAAGCGACAATTTGCTCGCCGGCGATCTGATAGTAATCCAGCGCCTGCGCGTAACCGTCGAAATATTCCGCCGCTTTTCCTATTATGTTGACGCGCAGCGCGTCTCCGGCCACAATCTTTCCCGCGGTTTCCCGGTATCCGTTCAGATCATTAGTAAACGAGTTGCGCATTGTATTAAGCCGTTCGCCGAGACGCTTCAAGTCCTCCGTCGCGGTTATGGCGTCGCGTTCCATTAGAGCCGTCGCCGTATCAAGCGAAGCGAGCGCGACGTCGCGCTCCTCCGAAGGGACGAAATCAGGCGCTATCGGAGCCAGCTTTTCATCAGCCGTGTTCGCCTCCGGCGCCGCATCGCCCATTCCGGCCTTCGCAAGCGCCAGCCCTTCAAGCGCATCCGCGTTTTCGGGATTGAGACGCAACGCTTCTTCATATGCCGCAGCCGCTTCATAATAATAAAATCTGTCGGCATAACTTTTTGCGACCCGCATCTTGTTCTCTATCGTGTCCGCCATCTCGGGCGCCGCTTCGACTTTCGCTATTCGCCCGGTCGTCTTCGGATGCGACGACAGCGCGACATCGAGCCGGTTAAGATTGCCGTCCGGCTGCTGCTTTTTTAGTTTCTCGAAGAAAGTGACCATCCCGTACGGGTCGTATCCCGCGTTGAATGAATACCTTTCGCCGTACTGGTCGGCTTCATATTCATCCTCGCGGCTGTAATGGAGCTGCATCAGCGAAAGCGCTATGTCCGCTATCCGGGTCGTCTGTTCGTTTGTCTTTGCCTGCAGGATCGACATTCCGATCATAATCAGCGGCAATTGTTTTATCCGTTTTGCGCCGTGCCTTTTGGCGACGTGCGCCACCTCATGCCCGATCACTCCGGCGATCTCGTCTTCCGTCTCCGACTCGTCGATCAGGCCCCGCGTCACAAATATAAAACCGCCGGGCGCCGCGAACGCGTTCACCTCGTCAGTGTCAACTACATAAAATTCGTACGGAATGTCGGTCCGGTCGCTTACGCCTGAGAGCGATTGCCCCATTTTGCTTATATATGAAACGAGCAGCGGGTCTTCGACAAATCCGTATGTCTGCCGGATTTCCTCGACCGTCGCGCGACCGAAATACTTCTCCGCCTTCCAGTCTAATTTTTCGAGAAACGATTTTTTCTCGGCCGCCGCCGCCGGCGCGCACATTGCCGCGAATATTATGAGTATGTATATGTATTTAGTTATCTTTCTCATCATTCTGTCCGCCTTGCCATTTGGACGCGCTCAGGCCGTCGGTTATTCCCTATATTATAAATCATTTGCCATTATATTTCCTTCTGGCCGCTTAAATCAGAAAACGGGGCCGGATCTGAGTCCGCCCCCGCTTTGTTTTCGCCACATGTCCAGACACCCATGCCTTTATCTTGCTCTCGTCAATCTTCAACAATGGCGGCCGTCCGCAAGACGTCCATTTCCAAACAAAATTAATTTATAAATCTGACAACGCCATTGTTGTAGAATATAAATTTGAATATATATCCATGTTTTTTATCTATTGATCGCAATGTATATACAACAATAATATAATCTTTGTTTTCATACCTTTTGATTTTTTCTGTTATTTTGTAATCTTTTAACTGATAATTACTATCGAGGAAAAACAAGCTAATAAACTTACTAACAATCATTATTTCATCTTTTTGGGATATAGCATTTTCATTTTTGTAATCATTTACAAGTTTAAAAAACTCGGAACCTGATATTTCCTTCCCGAGTTTCATAGCTCTTAATTGTCCATTATTATATTTAGTATTTGTTAGATAGAAATATTTAACGCTGCCATCAATATTATAGTTTATAACAAAATCACCTTTTTTTTCTTTTGCTATTTCGGTATATAGATCAAATAACACGTCTCTTTTAATCTCATAAATATTATTTTTGTATGTCATTACGATGTAATATATATTTTCGTAAAATCTACACTGAGGTTCATTATTTTTATATATTATATATGTGTCGACGCCAGTTAATACATTATCAAATGCATAAATATATTTAAATTTGTAATTATTTATGTTTTTAATATAACTGCTAATTAATAAATGCTTGGTATTATTGGTTGACAATATATATAAATATGTCACTAATGAAATAACACAAATAATAATAGCAATAAATACATAATAGTATTTATATTTAATATTTCTCAAAATCCATCCATTATAATAATTTATTTCATTTTAACAGGCTCAAGTTGAAAAAACCATAATCTGTTTAGTAAGGCATCAATCAAATCATCATATCTATCATAATTGACGTTCAATTGTTTAGCAAGCGGCCCTACATGCAGATTATTCCATTGATCATTTAAGCGAATAATTGAAGCATGCCTCATATCTTGATGTAGACACTCGATAAATACATGGTGTATCAACCGTTTTGATTTCTGTAGCGTCAAACTATTCCGCGCTTATCTCACGACTGAGAACTTGCCTTTGTGCGTCACCTCGTAACCGGAGGGCGTGCGCGCCGTGAGATAGTACAGATAAACGCCCGAGGCGAGCGGCCTGCCCGTTGCGCTCACCGGCGGCCGCCAGTGATACAGCGTATATGCTCCGTTCTCGCTGACGTCCGGCGCCGTGTCGTAGTTCGACGGCAACACCCTCATCAGAGTCGATACGAGCGAGCCCCGTATGTCATACACCTTGATCGTAATTGTTACGTTCCCCTGATTGAGCCCCGCCGCCGCGAATCTGATCCCGTCGAGTCTGTTCATCGATTCAACATACGGATTCGGATAAGTGTGGACGTCATAAATCTGGAGCGGCGTGAGCGCCTGCGGCGCGAAGCCCATCTTGAACCCGAGCGTGTCGTAGCGCGAAAAGTGCGACGAGAATATTGTTATCGTCTTCGAGTTTTTATCGACAAGGCCGTCCATGCGCACCCACGAGGAAGCGTCCGTGTTCCAGTTGTAAACGCCGAGCGTGTCCACATCCACCGTTCCGCCGCCGGTCGGCGCTCCGGCGATCGAGCAGTTTCCGGTGATCGGATCGTATTGGAACAACTGCGTTCCGTTTGCCGTCGCGGCGTTGATGCTTTCGGTTCCGGCGTCGACCATGCCGTCGTTGTCGTTGTCGCAATAGTGGAAAATCAGGCGTATATAGGAACTGAAATTCGTGCCGTCCGGGAAGTACTCGCGCGCGTCGCCCGCCGCGACGATGTATTCGGTTGTCGGGTCCGCCGGGCAGTTCGGGCCGGGGGCGGCCCCGCCTCCGCAGTAGGCGGTCGGGTTCGTGTTGTAGAACACGGTGTCGCTGGCGATGGAATTCGGCGGGAACACGGCTGTTACGATGCCGTCCTGAAAGAGCAGTCCGCCGCCGCTCGTGACCGCGCTCTCATTGCTGATCGTCAACATACGCAGGTAGGCCCCGGTCCCCGCGCTCATCTGCGACACCTGAACGTATGGCGTGTTCGGCTTGTTCGGACAGGCGGAACCCGCGTGGCTCGGGCACTGCGTCAGGTAAAGCTCGTTGTACTGCACCTGCCCGACAAGCTGCGGCGCGAAAACGCCGCCCTGACTCTTCGGCTGGTCGGGAATGTATTCGAGATAGCTGTCGTAATCGCTGCCGCTGAAAAGCTGCTCGACGATATTTCCCATGCCGTAATTGACGGCGCTGATGTCCAGAGTGTTGCGTTTGTCCACCGAATAGGAGACGAGCTTGCCGTCTGCCGACCAGCCGGGTTCGTACGCCGGCATTGTGTACGAGGCGTAATCATAGATTTTATAGACGCCGGCGTCGGATAGCGACGTAATAGGAAGCGATGCGGAGTCGAACCCGGCATAGGCCGCCGAAAGGTTGATGACGTATACGCTTGTCTTGGACGGCGGGGTCGGGTTGTTGACATCCGGCGTTCGGTCCCATGCGAGAAACGCGATCATCCTGCAATCGGGCGACCACTTCGGTTTCAGCGGCCATACCGAGTTGTCTTTGAACATCGTGATTCTGCGAAGGTTGGATGTCGCTCCGTCGACTCGATACATGCCTTCGGCGTCCTTCGCGCCGTCGATCATAACTATGTTGGCGTTTGTCGAACTGTCGGCGTCCGGAGCGCATGACGGGTTGCAGACCGTATCTTCCTCGCTTACATTCGGCGCGCGGACCGCTATCAGTTTGTCCCGGTAAGCCGCGTCGCATTCCGCGTTGTTTCCGGACCAGTCCGGGTCTATCCATTCCGAATCGTCATCGAGCGGCACGATACCCTGCCCGAGTTGCCTGAGCGTTATCGGATAATCTATATAAGTCGAACCGCCGGAAGAACTGCCGTCGAATGCCATCGCTATCGGCGGGTTGACTCTTATGTAAGTCTCGGACCGCGCAAGGTCATTCTGTACGGAGACGACCGTTGTGATAGTCCTTTTGACGGACTGCGAAGTTCCCGGAATCGTTTCATACACAATCACATTTTCGCCAGGGTTGAAAGAAGATCCTATCGACAGGGATATTGTGACCGTCGCGCCGCCCGGAACTATGTCCTCAGTCACTTCTTCATGCGTTCTTACCGGACCGGCCGGCGGATAATCGTACTGCGCCCCGACATGAACGCCGACCGACGCGGTCGCCCCCACCCAGAACAGTTTCGCCTTCGCGTTTCCCATCATGTCCGCCGCGGCGAACACCGCGCGCTCGTTGTCGACGCTCCACGCGACCTCGCTGTAGGGCGAGACGCCGGTATCGTCCATGCCGTCGTTGCCGTTTCGCGTCAGACGCACGCAGTTGCCGAGCGTTCCGGCCGTCTGATCCATCGTGAAGAGATTGAAATTGCCGTACGGCATTTCGCCGACCGCCGCGTCGCCGCCGCAAGGGCTGCTCTGCCGCGAGATGAACAGAAGCTTTCCGCCGTCGTGGCGCCACGCCGGCGAAAGTACGATCGCCTGCGTCGCGAAGTTCGGCGTCGACATGAATACGTTGCTGACGCCTGTGATTCCGCCGAAACTCGTCGTCCCGGACGCTACTCCTATGTTCGGGCGTATCAGGACGAATCCCGGCTTGTCGCCCCCTCCCTTATGGCCGAGCGGAAGGACGCCGAAATATTCCGGGGTGACCATCACCGGAGTCATCGGGTTGTCATTCGGCATATTCTCCGCCGTAAGAGTGACGCACGCCATACCGTTCCTCATGTCGCCCTTGATCGTGAGTTGATCCGGCTGTTTCAGCGCGGCGAGCGAGGCCGGCGCCGTCACATTGTCGAACCCGCGCGCGGCTGTCGCTTCATTGCGCGCGATCGATTTGCCGGAACCCGGCGCGTCGGACAGCGTCATCTGCACGGTTCCGTTTTGCCATGCTCCGGAATCTATCCGCTGGTCGCAGGCGTCCATAAGCTGCGCGCAAACCATTTCGCTCTGGCCGTTCAGCGTCATCGTTATCGTCGCCGGATTGTCAAACAGAACGATTCTGTTATTGAACGAATCCCAGGACCACTCGCCGGGAGCCGGCGGCGTGTTGTCCGGCGCGTTGTCGAGAATGACCGCTCCGGCGCCGGTGTCGCTCTTCACGAAATCTGGTTTCGCATTAATTTCAGACCCCATGTTCGAGCAGAAATTTCCTCCGCAGGCTATCGGACACGTCCCGCCTGAGCACCACGGGCCGGCCGGTTCGTCGGACAGGATCAGGCCGTCGCCCATCGGAATCACGCGAATATAGTCGGGGCCGGATCTCGCTTCGAAAGAGCCGGGCGTTCCAGTCGCCAACGGCGGCGCGGCAGGCGCTCCGAGGTCGCCGTCTATCGTCTTTTCTTCTGGCAGATTCGCATAAAAGCCGTCCGTTTTGATATTGTCGGCGTAAATGCCGATATAGTGTGGATTCACCGACGAGACACAGCCCGCGGCGTATGTTTCGAGACACCACGCGTTAGTTCCGTTCACGCTTCCGCAACTGTCTCCCGCGCCGGTTTGATATACGAGCCTGCTCACCGCGAGTCCGTCGTCCGGCGCGTCGGCCGGGTCGTCATACATGCCCACCGAAGCTCCGTTCCTGTCATAACCGCGCGCGAACTTCGAGTCGTCCGGGCCCGCTGTTGCCGCCTGCTTGTAAATCCCGTCCGCGTTGTTTGCCGTCATCTCCGTCACGCCGTCCGGATAGTAAACTTTGAACATAACGAAAGTCGGCAGCCACGCCGGAGTCATGGAGAGATAAGTGATCTGCAAATTATTATCGCGAATCGCCGTCAATTGTCTCGTATTCATATTGCCGGCGTTGTCATAAGCCGTTACGGTCACGTTTTCAGCGGTTGTGTTCGAGGAGTCAATATCGTAGCCGGCTGACCAGTTCGCCGGAGTCGCCGCGTCAGCGGGCGTGTCGCCGTACGCGGCGCTGAATGTCACTTTCTGAAGGCCGGACAGCGCGTCATTCGCGGTTCCTGAAACCATGAACATCTGCGCCGCCCCCATGCCGGTCCCGTAATAAAGATTTCCATTAGCGGGAGAAACCCACAGATAATCCGACAGTTCGGAGAAAACGCCGGTTGGAATATTCGGAGGAGTCACATCTTTTCTGAAATAGAACGCGTCCGTGAGCGTTGTCGAAATGCCAGATGTGCAGAACGCGCGGATGGAAACCCAGTTAATGCCCTCCGCGGCGGCAGCGAAATCAGCGGCGCGGATCGCCCAGTCCGCGGTAAACGAACTCACGTTCATTCCCGGTCCGAGGTAGGTCGTCCACGGAAGCGACTGCGTTCCGGTACCGGCGCCCATGTCCGCCGCGCTCCAGAACGAATACTGAACGTAATCGAGATTATCGCAGTCGGTGAGAAAATCCACGTCGTAAAGAGTTCCGGCCGCGTTGCGCCACGCGTCGTCGTTCGGCTGGTTGTCCACAATCGTCACCGAGCCGCGCTTGTAGTAAGTGAACGCTGTTATTGCGTTCGAGATGTTCGGAGGAGTCGACAGGTCTCGAGCGCTGATGCGAAGCGTATGCGTTGCGTTGCAGATCGAAGTAGTCGCGTTAAAAGAAGATTCGGTTTGAAAAGCTGTCGGGATCGCGAACGGGTCCGTGCTGAATACGACGTAATAGCCGTCCAGGCCGGCATTCGCGGGCGAGACCGGATTGTCCGCTGGAGCGGACCACTCGAAATATGGATGAACCGAAGTGTAGCTGCCGCCGTCGACAATTGGCGCCAGTTTCGCGGAGGTCAGCCAGCCGTTGGCCGGAACCGGCGGATTGTTCGGCGGCTCCCCGTCATACATGTAGCTGAACGAAGTCGCGGCCGCGCCGACATTCCCGGCGTTGTCCGCGGCGCTCAGTCGCAGATAGTACGTCCAGCCGCTGACGAGCGTCTGGTCCGCGGTGTAAGAAGCGGTTGTAGTCGCTATATTCGGCGCGCCCGCCGAATCAGTTCCGAAATAAATCCGGTATTCCATCAGCCCGGAGTTTGCCGGAGTGGCGGGCAGATCAGATGCCGCCGACCATTCGAAATATGGATGCTCATAGCTGTGCCACGTTCCGGCGGCAAGCGCCGCCGACTTTGCGCTTGTGTCGAACCCGTTAGCGGCCACGCCTCCCGGAGAAGTCGAATCGTATCTGTAAGTGAACGCCGTAGCCGCCGCAGATGTGTTGCCCACGTTGTCGCGGGAGCTGATACGCAAGTAGTAGGTCCAGCCCGTGACGAGCGCAACCGAAGGGCTGAAGGATACGGCGGCCGTCGCGACGGACGGAACGCCCGCCGTATCGGTTCCGAAATAAACAATGTATTCCTTGAATCCGGAGTTCATCGCGGGCGCGGCAGGCAGATCGGACGCCGCGGCCCATTCAAAATACGGACTCGAATAGTTATACCATGAGCCGCTCGCCAGCGAGACCGTCTTCGCGGGCATGTCAAAACCGGCTACGGCCGTCGCGGGCGGCGCCTGCGTGTCTTTCAATACGTAGAACACGTCGTCCTGTATTCTCACGAGCCCGTTAGCGTCGGTGACGCGCACGGATACGAAATTAATGCCGTCGGTCGCGTTCCCGAAGTCGGCGTCTTTGAGTTTCCAATTCGCAGTGTACGAATTTACGCCGAGCGCCGGGCCGAGAAAAACGGTCCACGGGATAACCTGCGTCCCGGTTCCGGCTCCCCTGCCCGCCGCCGACCACAACGTGTACTCGACAGTATTGATGTTCGCGTCGCAACCGCCTTTGAAATCCACGTCATAGACGCCGCCGTTCGCATTGCGCCACGTGTCGTCTCCGGGCTGGTTGTCGGTGATTCCGATTTGGCCGCCCCACCTGTAAGTGAACGCGGTGACGACCGCGGGATTGACGTTCGGCGCGATCGCCTGGTCGCGCGTCCTGATGCGAAGGTAGTAATCAGTGTTGCAGGCCATGGCCGGCGCGGTATAGGACGCGGCGGTCTGGAACGCGGTCGGAACAAGCGCCGGGTTCGTCGAGATGCCGACATAGTAGCCGCCGACGCCCGAGTTGAGCGGCGCCGGATAGTCGCTCGGAGCTGCCCATTCGAAATACGGATTCGGATATGAGTAAGCGACGCCTGTTGTGATCGGAACCGTTTTCGACGGGTCCTCCCAGCCGTTGACCGGCGCGGCCGGGTTGTCAGGCGGCAACGAGTCTTTCCGGAAAATAAACCCGGCGGTTCCGGTCGCAAAAGTGTCCGTTCGCCAGTTTCCGGCGGAGTCGAGTCCGCGAACGCTGATTCGAGTCTCGCCCTGCGGCAGCGCCGCCCAGGGCGCCAGCCAGTTCGCCGCGTATGAAACGCTCTGCGAGCCGGTCCAGATGTTCGTCCATGCGCCGGATGCGATCCTGTAGTCGAACTGAACGATCGGCGAGCCGCTCGCCCACTGAAGATCGACGTCGTTCGCCACGTTCGCGCTGTACCACGGCGTATAGCCGCCTGCGCTAATCGGCGAATTATAAACAATCGCGGGCGGCACGGTGTCCTTGCGGACGTAGAATGCGTCAACTGCGTTCGTCACATTTCCCGCCTCGTCTGTGAGCCTGATTGAAACATAGTTCACGCCCTCCGGGAGCGAGTTAAAGGCGACAGGCCAGTCGATGGTATATGTCGGGAAAGCTATGTTGTCGGCGATAGTCGTCCAGCCGAGAACTTGCGAACCTGTTTTCCCGGCTCCTGAATAAACAATGTAGTCTGCCTTTTTGAGATTGCCGCAGGAGTCGCTGAAATCGACATCATAAGTCGCGCCGGCCGCGTTGCGCCACGTGTTGTCGCACGACGGGCATCCGGCGATATTGTTAGTGATAACCGGCGGGTTGTTGTCATATCTGTAAACAAACGTCGTCACCGGATTCGGTACGTTGCAGACGTGGTCGCGGCTTCTGATCCGCAGATAATAAGTCGAACCGCAGGTGAGCGGCGCGACTGAATTGAAGCTGTTGGCGGACTGCAATGCGTTAGGAACGCTGCTTGAATTGTTGGAGAATTCGACGTAATAGCCTTCGATGCCGACCGCGTGGCCGACCGGGTTGTCATTCGGAACCGGCCATTCGAAATAAGGATTGTCGTACGGATACCACGTTCCGCTTACGAGCGGAATCACTTTCGCCGCTGACGCATATCCGGAAACGTCCGGATTGTCCGGATTTTGGTTGTCGTTGCTGAACTTCACCGAAACCTTATCCGTGTGGCCGACCTTGTCGAAAACAGTGAAGTCCACTAACTGGTCGGGTATGGTGTCGCCGGCGTCGACGTTGTAGAACTGCTGCCACGGGTTTTCCGTATCCGGCGTCTGAATCGGATCGCCGTATGCGGCGTCTCCCTGCAGCTTCCACTGCGATTCATACATCTGCATGTTGTCCGTCCAGTTGACTACTACGGTGAACTGGTTCGGCGCGCCCGGAAACAGCGGGTAGGTTGTGCCCGGCCTGCTCTGATACCACACCGTGCACATCGGATTCGATGACGGATCGTTGCAGACCACTCCGTCAGTCGTCCCATGCACCGGACAGTCGTTGCCCATGATCGTCTGTATGTTCGGAATGGAGATGATTTCCGGAGCCGTCGTGTCATAAACTGTTTTGTCCGAAGCGTGCAGTATCTGTATCGCGTTGTATTCATTTTTATATTCGACATAAACTGTTTTCTGCCCGTCGGCCGCTACGCATCCGGCGCCTGAAGTGATGTCGAACGCCGATGTCGATACGGCAAACGGAAGCCACGGCGACCAGTTGACATTGTCGCATGAGAAACGCATCGAGTCGCCGGCGTTGCAGTTCGTGCCCGCCGGATCCTCGCACGTAAGCGACATAACCGGCTTCGGATTCTCCGTGCAGCAATTCATCAATTCGGAGATCGCTATCGTTCCGGTTGTCGGCGGGTGCTTCGCCTCCGGGTAACGGTCATAACGGAAACCGTTAGTCGATCCGGCGTTGGTGAGCCGGAACCTGTAGTCGAAATTCATTGCGGCGGGCTGCGGCTTTACCGAGAACCACAGCTCGGCGTAGCGTGCGCCTGAGAGCGTGTATGAATTGACGATTCCGGTTTCGCTGTATTTCCCGGCTACCGGCGATCCGGCGCCGGCGTACGCCGTCACAAAAGAGGCTGTCGGCACAACCGCGCCGTCCGCGCCCCACGGGCCGTCGAGCGCTTTCCAGTCGCTTGAGAACGTCGTTACGTCAGTCCACGGGCCGGGCGTTCCGTTCGGATCCTTCTGATACTGCAGGCGCCAGTTGAACGCCGAGTTCGGGTCCGTATGGTCGATCTGGACCGCGACAATGTAAGATTTGCCTGATGTCATTCCGGCCGGCACATTGTTTCCGAAAAACGCGGGCGCCGCGAGATTCTCCGACCAGTTGTAGGCGGCCTGATAGTTGTTGGGCATCACAACGTTGAGTTCGATCGTCTGCGAGTACATGTCGAGCGGAACCGGATTGCTTCCCGCATTGTCAACCGTGACGGTTCTGAAGTAATAGGTTCCCGTCGAGTCCGGGCGGACCGTGAAGTCCTCTTCATAGAGGAAATTCAGCGCCTTCGTCTGCGGCGCCGGCTGGTTGTTGTCCTCGTGATAAACGCCGTCGAGCGGCGAGCCGGCGAGCATGTTGGCGCCGGACATCGTGTCGCCTGCGGCGTGGGCCGGATCGTTCCACCCTTTGATCTGCGTCGCCGCGGTCATCAGAGTCGGAGCTGTGAAATTGATATCCGTGTCGTATTGCAGCGCGAGCTTGTGATCGCTCCATGCGTCGTTTCTCGACCTCAAACCGACCCGCAGGTGCAATTCGTCATTCACAACCGCGTAAGTCGCGGCGTTTTCCAAATCTATCGCCGCCTCATTCCTGTCCGCCCATCGGAAACTCGCCTGCTGCCTCGCCACTATCCTGCAATCAGGATACTTCATGTACGAAACTCCGTAAGTCGACCCGGAGTTGGTGACGCGGAAACGATAGGCGAAGCCTAACGCCGACGGGTCCGCTTTAATCGAATACCATACTTCGGTGTACCTGTGAGCGCCGAGCGTGTAAGACACGGCTTTTCCTGTTTCTGAATACACTCCGTTCACGGCTGCGCAGCCGGCGCAGTGGTCAAATCCTACTGTAGAGAACGCGGCGACATTCACTGCCGCTCCGTCGGCGCCCCACGGGCCGTCCGCCGCTTTCCAGTCGCCGGACGCCGCGCTAACGTTCGTCCACACTTCAGGATTTCCGTACGGGTCCTTCTGGTATTGAAGCTGCCAGTCGAAATTTGTTTTCAAGGCGCTGTCGTTCTCGATCTTGACGGCGACAATGTAATTCGCGCCTGTCGTGAAATCCAGCGTAGCGTTTTCGCCGTTCCATGCAGGAACGGCGGCATTCGCCGACCAGTTGAATTTCGTCTGGTAGTCGGTCGGATTTGATATCGTAATTTCGGCTACGTTCGTGTATCTGTCGAGCAACTTGAGAAAATTGCCCGAGCTGTCTATCTCGACCAGCCTTATATAATATACGCCGACTGAAACCGGCAGTATCGTGAAGTCTTCCTCATAAATCACATTCGCGCGCGCGGATTCGCTGAACGGAGTGTTGTCCTCGTGATAAAGGCCGCTCGCCGGCGCGCCGCTGAGTATCTTCAACCCCGAAACCGCCGCGCCGTTCACGCGGTCCGTATCGTCCCACATCTTGAGAGCAGGCGAACCGGCGGTCATGAGAACCGGGGCGGTAAACGCGTTAGTCGTATCGTATTGAATGCCGAGCTTATGCGCCGGGTAGGAACCATAGTCGCCGCGCGCGCCGAGCCTGACGTGGAGCTTGTCTCCGGGCGCCGCAATGATCGCAGTGTTCTCAAGATCGAGCGCCGCCTCGTTTCCGTCCGCCCATCGGTAACTCGTCATCTCCGCCATAGGCTCCGCCGCATCGGGATAAACATTATAAATAAATCCGTTCGTTGAGCCCGTGTTAGTCAGCCTGAATTCATAAGTTTTTTTCGACGCCGCGGCGGCCGGCTTCACGCAGTACCAGTATTCCGAATAAGAATTCGCGCCGAGCGAGTCGGTGATGACGCCTTTTTCCGAATAGAAACCTGATTCCGCGGCGCCGACGCCTATGCCGCCGTTTGTCGAGAAGGTAGTGGTCGAGATGGATTTTCCGTCGACGCCGAACGCGCAGTTCGCGGCGGTCCAGTCTGCGGAAGTCGCGGTGACATTTGTCCAGTCGCCGGGCGGGTCGCTCGTCTTCTTGCTCTGAAGTTGCCAGTTGTAGACTGATGACGCCGCGGCGCTGTTCTGAATCTGAATAGACAGCAGGTACATGTTTCCCGGAAGATAGACGAGCATGTTGTTTGTCGGGCTGAATTGCGGGTTCGACGCATCCTGCGCCCATGCGAAATAACTCTGTATATTCGACGGAACCGCGGCGTTAACCGCGATTGTCTGCGTGTAGAGTTCGAGCGGCTGCGGATTGCCGCCTGTATTGTCTACCGCCACGACGCGCAGATAGAATGCTCCGACAGCCGTAACCGCTACGCTGAAGTCCTCCTCGTATAGCAGGTTCATCAGATAGTCCTGCGGCGCGGGCTGGTTGGCGCTTTCGTGGTAGATCCCGGCGTAGGGAGATCCGCTTAGCGACTTGGTTCCCGAAACCGGATCGCCGGGCGAACGGTCGGTGTCGTCCCAGAAAACGACGCTGCCGGATGAAGATGTTACGAGCGTCGGCGACGGGAACGAGCTGTCCGTGTCGTATTGCAGCGCTATCTTGTGAGAACTCCAGAAGTTGTGATCGCTCCTCACGCCGACTCGCAAATGGAGCGGCTGGTTGACCGCTACGCCCGCCGCCTCGTTTTCCGGCGCCAGCGTATCCTCGTTCTCATCAGCCCACCGGTAGCTCGTCTGCTCCCGCACGGTCTGGCGCGCTTCCGGCATTTTCAAATAACTGATCAGCGACATTGATCCGGCGTTGGTCACGCGAAACCGGTATGCGTTCCCGGCGGCTCCGTCCTGCGCCCGGATCGACCACCAGAATTCCGTATACTGATTCGCTCCGAGAGCGAATGTCGTCGCGAACACTCCGTTCTCATCGTACCTTCCCGCTATTGCGGCTCCCGCTCCCGCTCCTGTCACAAAACTTCCGGCGGCGACCGCCCCTTCGTCCGCGCCCCATGCGCCGTTCACCGATTTCCAGTCGCACGTTCCGCACGCCAGCGTTACCGGCGTCCAGTCGCCCGGATTCGTGTACGGGTTCTTCTGGTACTCGAGCCGCCATGCGTTCGCAGTAGCCGCCTTGCCTTCTACCCTGATCGCCGCTATGTAATCCGTTCCGATCGTGAATTCCAGCGGCGTGTCCGCGCCCGACGGCGCATACGGCGCCGTGTTCGGAGACCAGTTATACGCCGGCAGGACAACGCTTGTCGGCTCCACAACGATTTTGATCGGCGCGGCGTAGGAATCCAGAACGCTTTTGAACGTTCCGTCTCCGTTCAACTGCACGATGCGCAGATAGTACGCGCCCGTTATTAAAGGTTGAATAGTAAAATCTTCCTCATAGAGTATTCCTGATTGTTTCGCTTGCGCCGGCGGAATCTGATCCTCGTGGTATATTCCGTCGCCGTCGGCGCCGTTCAGAAAACGAATCACTACCGGATCGCCTTTGACGTGGTCAGGACTGGTGTCGTCCCAATACCTTATCGCCGGCGACGCCGAAGTCATCAGGACCGGCGCCGTGAAATTCGCGTTCGTGTCGTACTGAACGCCCAGATAATGAGCGCCGCGATCGGCGAAGTTGCTTCGAATGCCGGCGCGAAGGTGCAGTCCGGCATTTTGCGGCGCATTAATATATTTGTTTTCTATCGCCGACGGAGACTCATCCGCGTCGAGCCATCGCCAGTTCGCCTGTTCCAGCGTCGACCCGTAGTTGAAGTTTATCAAAGCGGTGTTGAAAACCATCGACGATTCGTCGAAATTGGCGCCCAGAGCGCCTTTAATCCATACCCTGATCTTCAGAATGCCGGACGAATTCATATAGGCGTCGCTGAAGCCGGATGTCTTCGCGCGCAGAAGCGGCTTTTCCGGATGGCTGTCCGCCGTTTCGTCCCAGAGATACGCTTCCCCGCCCGCTACCCGCCATCCTGCCGGCGTCGGCGTCAGAAACTGCGAGCCCATGTCTTCCCATAGGCCAGTCGCGTAATTGAACAACTGCACTTTGGATTCATAAATCGCTGCCCAGTCGGCGGGATTAGCGGTCGGCGCCGTTCCGCCCTCGATGCCGACGAGATACATTTCCGCGTTGAATGCGAGCGAATTTATCGCGCGGCCGGTTATGCCGTATGACGAAAGATTGTATGAAAATTCAACCCATTCCTGCTGCGGATCGAACCGCTCGATATCCTTCATCCAGAGCCCGGCGTATTTAGCGTCGGCTGCGGCCAGGTCGCTTATCATCTGGTTCGAGGGGCAGTCGCCTTTGCTCGCCGGCGTGAAGTAATACGAAGTTATGAAGATGCTCATGAAGGACGGATTTGAGTCGATAAGCATCTGGCAGGGAGCGATGCCGGCCGCGGAGCCGGTCGGCAGAAAGATCGTCCTCGAACCCGCCGGATCGCCGTTGACCGGGCTTCGAAGCGCTCCTTCTATCTTTATGTCGTTCGGCAGAATCTTTGCGTCGACGGTATGGCCGCTCACTGCGTCGTTCGCAATATCGTATGCTATATAAATGGAGTGAACGGCGTTTTTGACCTCAAAGTCGAGCGCGCCGGTGAAAGTGACTTTGCCGCCGCCTATCGCCTGATGCTGCTGTCCGAAAGGTTTCCCTGTTCCGAAAAACGTCATCGTGCCCGTGTAATACGCAGACACTCCGACAACATCCGAATCGGCGATATTGGCTGTCGAGATTGTTATGCTGTGAAGCGTCTGCGGCGACCCGTTTC
>JBAYJY010000045.1:0-28774 GCA_041664945.1 bacterium
AAGATTTGCGGTTGACAACGCCGGCGCCGCATGGGCCAGCGGAACTGTCGTTCAAAGCAACGGCTACATGAACTTCGGACCCGCCGCCGGCGCGGGCGGCTACGGTTTCCGCGACAACGGCGGAACAATTCAATTTAAATATAATGCCGGCGCCTGGGCGAATATTCCCAACGGTTCCGGTTATGTCTTAAAAGCCGGCGACACAATGACCGGCGCATTAACGGTAAACGATGCAATAACAGCCATCGGCAACATAACAACTGCGACCGGAACGGTCACTGCGGCCAACCTTGTCGGCAACGGAGCAGGCATAACAGGCATAACCGCGACGGACTCCTCAAAGGTCGCCAAAACCGGCGGCACGATGACCGGTCCGCTCTACGTCGGTTTCGACACCGCCACAGCATCGCTGCACATCAAAAACGCCGGCGGCGGAAACGCGGTTTATATAAACAACTCCGGCAACACTGCGGCGACATCATCGGTGTATGTTTTAACGAACAACTCAAATATAAACAGTGTTGGAATAAAAGTGTATAACACCGGAATAGGGCGCGGGGGATATTTTCTGAATAACAACGTGGCCAACACCCAACCCGCGGTCTCGGGCGAAACCACAGGCACGGGCTACGCGGTCTGGGGTGTCACAAACGGTTCCGGATATGCGGTTGCAGGCAATCAGAACGGCACGGGCAGCGCAGGCTATTTTCACATAGGAAATGCCGGAAGTTCGGCTCCCGCGTTGATAGCGGAAACGCTCGGGACAGGAAGATTGATCCAACTCATGCAGAACGGAAATACTCTGTTTGACGTCGACAACTCCGGCAACATGTGGGCCAGCGGAACTGTGATAAAGGCGAGTGGCTACATGAACTTCGGAACTATCGCCGGAATATCCGGCTACGGCCTTCGCGACAACGGCGGCAACATCGAAGTAAAAGACTCGCTCGGCGGGTGGACTCAGATATCAACCCTCGGCGGCGCAGGCGCATACATCCCGCTTTCTGGCGGCACGATGACCGGCGGGCTGGCGATGAATTTCAACACCGCCACATCTACATTGAAAATAACAAATACGGGCGCGGGCTATGCGCTCGCCGCCAGCGGCACGGTCACCATAGGCAGCAACACAGGGACCGACGGCTACGACGTAAGTTTTTACGGAACTTCAGCGGGCGCGGCGCCTGAGGGACGGATGTTCTGGGACGCCTCGAAGGACGCCTTCCGCGCCGGGCGCGACGACACCGGAACATACTGGAACGATGCCAACACAGGCCAATACTCTTTTGCCGTCGGTCTTAACGCAAAGGCAAGCGGCGTTCAGTCGCAAGCGATTGGTCCTTACACAGTCGCGAGCAACACCGCTGCTACTGCGATAGGCAACACCACAACCGCGACCGCCCTGTCGGCGGTCGCGATGGGGTCTTATTCAAACGCGAGTGGCAATGAGTCATTGGCCTTAGGGCGGGTGGTCAACGCCGGCCCGGCGGCGAATACCGTCGCAATCGGCCAGGGAGTTTCCTTGGGCAACCCACTTGTCAACAACACCGCTTCATCCATGATGGTCGGATTCAACAGCACGGTGCCCACACTCTTCGTCGGCCCCGCGAGCGGAATTGGAACCTATGGCAAAGTCGGCATCGGGACAACAACCCCGACCGAACGTCTCGGCGTGAACGGATATGTCGGCGCGGACGGCGCGGCAATCACCGCGGGCGGTTACGTGAACTTCGGCGCGGCCACCGGCACAACTGGCTACGGCTTCCACGACAATGCAGGAACTCTCGAATTCAAAAACAACGCCGGAGTATGGGCAACCATCCCGTCCGGAGGCAACTATGTTCTCAAAGCCGGCGACACGATGACCGGCGCTCTGTCAATTTCGTCTGCCGCTGCGGCGACAATATCCGCCACAAACAACGGCGGAACCGGCAAAGCCGTTTCGGGAACCTCTTCCGCCGCGGGCGGCGTAGGCGTGTACGGGAATTCGACAAGCAGCGGCGGCGCCGGAGTGTACGGCACATCCGCTTTCAGCTACGGCGTCCGGGGCGATAACACTCATGCCACATCGGGAACAGCAGGATATTTCAACAATACAAACGCCGGAAATACGGCTTCCACCCTTACCGCCAATACAGTCGGAACCGGCAGTCTGATCGAACTCCAGAAAAGCGGAACTAATAAGTTTTTGGTCGACAACTCCGGCAATGTGTATGCTTCCGGCTCGATTACCACAGTGTTCAACACGGCGAATGTGAACGCCCTCTCGTTGAACGGCAGCAACTCCAACGGAATTTACGTCAACAACGCAGGCACGCAAGGAAAAGCGGCGCAGTTCCTCGTCTCCAGCGGCGGAAACAACAATTACTCGCTCACTTCGACCAACGCCGGCCCCGGCGGCGCGGCTCTGTTCCAGAAAACCGGCGGCTTCGTGGCGACACCTACCGTTTATATCACTTCATCCACGGCAAACGCGGAAAGCTCGGGCGTTTATTCATTGCACACGGGCACGGGCGCCGCGGCTGTTTTCCAAGTCTCAAATGTCGCAAACGCCACGAACACCGTCCTCATAACCACAAACTCCACCTCAGCGGGCGGCATAGGCTTGAAAGTGGACAACTCCGGCACAGGCGGCCAAGCGGCATATTTTATGAACAGCAGCGCCGGAAATACAAATCCTGTCATGGAAGTTTATAACACCGGCGGAGGAAATGCCGCCGCGAGATTCCAGTCAACAACAGTCGCCAACGCGACTGGCGTTATTTACATTACGACCAACAGCAACCAGGCCAACAGCAGCCTGATCATGGGCAACCACACCGGAACGACCGGCAATCTCATGAAACTGCAAGCAACCGGCGTGGATAAATTCGTCGTGACAAGAACCGGCGCGGTGACTGCAACCAGCTTCACAGGCATCGGCACGGGACTCACCGGAATAACCGCGACGGACGCCACGAAAGTCGCGAAAACAGGCGACACAATGACCGGCCCGCTCTACATGAGTTTCAATACAGCCACAGCGACTCTGCACATCAAAAACACGGGAAATGGAAACGCTGTGTACATCGACAACATCGGCAATACCGTCGCCACATCGTCGCTTTATGTGAAAACAAACAACACGAGCGCGTTCAGCGATGCGATACGGGGCGAAGCCACCGGCGCAGGACGGGGCGTTTTCGGAACGGCGAGTGGCGCCGGAGCGGGCGTTTTAGGATACAACGTCAGCGGCGGCTACGCCGTCGAGGCTCAGTCGGCGGGAACATCGACCGCCTTGTTTGCTTCCTCGAACGGAAGCGGAAACGCCGTCCACGCATACATGACAGGCAGCGGCATTGCTGGCAACTTCCAGATAAACAACGCCGCAAACACAACGAACGCGCTGCAAGCGACAACAAACGGCACGGGCAATGCCGGCAGCTTCACAAACTTAAACAATGCAAATACATCCGCCGGACTTTATGTAAGCACAAACTCGGATTCCGCGGGCGGGCACGCTATCCAAGGCTATACCAGCGGCTCAGGCGGCCGCGCGGGCTACTTCCAAGTCAATAACGCCGCCAACACTTCGGACGCCGTGTATGCCTCGACAAACGGCGCGGGCGGGCGCGCGGTTTACGGCATAACCACCGGCGACGGCAGCGCCGCCGCGTTCCAAGTCAACAACGCAGCCAACATAAGCCCTGCGCTTATCTCCACAACAAACGGCACGGGCAACGCCGGCAACTTCACCGTCACCAACGCCGGCAGCAGCGCCTCGGCCGTCTACGGCACAACCGTCGGCACAGGCTACGGCGGCTACTTCATGGTCAATAATGCCGCCAATGCAAATGATGCAATGTATGCGACAACCAACGGCACAGGAGCCGCGGTCAAGGGATACACAACCGGCAATGGCAATGCAATTGACGGAAGTTCTACCGGCAGCGGCAGCGCATTAAGCGCTTATACCTCGGGCGCCGGCAATGCCGGCTACTTCCAGATCGACAATGCCGCAAGCGCCAACAGCGCTATATATGTCACGACAAACGGCACATCCGAAGCGATTAAAGGCCTCACAACCGGCACAGGCATTGCCGGTTACTTCCAGATCAACAACAACACAAGCGCAGCAAGCGCCGTTAGCGCGATGACAGACGGATCCGGGGACGCCATTTATGCGCGCACAACCGGCGCGGGCCGCCCGGGCTACTTCGAGATCAGCAACGTGGCCAACGCCAACACAGCGATCACTGCCATAACCAACGGCACGGGCCAAGCCATTTACGGTTACACCGACAGCTCGACCGCGAACGCCGCCTACTTCGCCGTCAACAACGGCTTGAACAGCAATAACGCAGTTACGATCTCCACGAACTCGAACACCGCCGGCGGCAAAGGATTGAGAGTCACAAATTCCGGCACAGGAGATTTGGCCGCCTTTTTTGAAATCACGGCCGCCGGAAACGCGAGCTCTATTCTGCTCGCCAACACCGCGGGAACCGGCAATCTGCTTCAAATGCAACAGGCCGGCGCGGATAAATTCGTTGTCAACAACGCCGGCGATATCACAGTTGGCGCGAGTAACCTTAAGCCACAGAGATGGGTTAACACCATCGGCACGGCCACATGGAGCGCGGCCGGATTCAACGATCTTCCCAACGGCGTTATCAACGCAACAACAAGGGGCGGCGACCTGCTGGTCACATTGAATCTTTCCGTGCTGAACACGTCGGGAGCCAACACCATTGCGAATATTCAGATACTGCTGGACGGAACCCCGTACACCGGATCGTTGAGAAGGGCGAGCGTTGCAGTGGGCGAGTCCGCAACAATAACATCGACAATTATCATGACGGGCGTGGCGGGCGGCGCTCATACCATCAAAGGCCAGATCAACAACACCGGCGCCGTAACAAGCCTGTTCTCCAACGGCGACGAAGGCCAACTGACTATTGTCGAACTTCCAAACTGACGGCGCGCTTTCGCGATGTTGAAATGGCTTCAGTCTGTGCTATGATTAAAAACAATATCGGGCTCCGCGAACGCGGGCCTAAACTATGACGCCTGAGGTAAAATGCCGGAAACAAATAATGAAGGCCCGCGGACAGACGGGCCGGAAACGCAGAAGCAAGGGAAAGTCCACGCCATAAAAGAGCAGGAAGCCGACAACCGGAAGATGGGCATCGGCCCCCGGATTCAATACTTTCTGATTCGCGGAACAATTATGCTGCTCGGCCGCATCGCGGCGGTCGCTCCGGAACGAATCACTTATGCGATCTGCGTGGGGTTCACGCTTTTCGCGCGCAAGGCATTTCCGAAGTTTCGCCAACTCGCCCGCGGCCACCTCGAAATCGCGTTCGGCGCCGAAAAGCCAGCCGCGGAAATCGACGACATACTTCGACGCGCTTATATCAACCTCGGCAAGAACTTCGCCGAATTTCTCATGCTCCCCCACAAGAGCAGTGAATGGATCGAGAACCGGGTGGATTTCGACGACCCGCATTTCCACATCCGCGCCGAACTCGAAAAAGGACTCGGCGTTGTCAGCCTTGGCGGCCATTTCGGAAGCTGGGAGCTCGTCGGCGCCCGGATCGGAATATACAAGTACCCGCTCGTCGTAGTTGTCAAAGCGCAACGCGACGCGTTCATGACCCGCTTCGTCATGGAAACCCGCACGAAATGGGGTAACGAGTATATCTTCCGCGACCACGGCATTAAGGAAGAATGCTACCGCCAGCTTGAACAAAACAAAATTCTCGGCCTGCTGGCCGACCAGAACGCCACGCGCGGCGTTTTCGTCAATTTCTTCGGCAAGCCCGCCGCCACCGCCACCGGGCCCGCAGAGATCGCCATGAAGCGCGGCATCCCTGTCGTTCCCGGCTTTCCAGCTCGCAACCCGGACAATTCGATCACTCTCCACGTTTTAGAACCGATTCAGATGAGGGACACCGGCGACTACGATGCAGATCTGGTTTATAATCTCCAGCAGTGCTCGAACGCGGTGGAAAATTTCGCGCGCGAACACCCGGACGATTATTTCTGGTGGCACCGCCGCTGGAAAAAAAGACCGCCGTCGGAAACGCAAAAAAAGTAGATATCAGCTGGTAGAAAGAGAAAGAAAAGGCAAAAACAAAGAACACGTCATTGCGAGGCGTATTTTGCCGAAGCAAACCCGAACTCGATTCCAATTAGTTTGGCAGAGGCGTCTAAGGGAATACAAAAACGGAAGAAAAGAAAACACATAATTCGGAGGAACAATGAAGCTTAAAGCAGAGTACATTTTCGACGCGGACATGAAACGCACGCTCGAGGTCTGCGTCACCAACAACATCGGAAACGTGCAGTATTTCAAGGATTCGATGCCGAACGTCTCATCCGTGAAACTCGTCGAGCGCGTGGATCATCCGGACGGCAGAATCCATGTTAAGATGGAATTCTGCGCGCACGGCCAGATTCCCAAAGCGATCCAGCACATCATCAAGCCGGAGATGCTCACGTGGCGCGAGATCAGCACGTGGGACCCGAACACAAAACGATATAACTTCGAGATCAAACCGCACTACATGTCGAATATGCTGGTGTGCAAGGGATATTGGGGCTATGTCGAACGCGGCCCTAACAAAACCGCCCAGTTCTGCGACGGCGTGCTCGAAATCAAAGTCCCCATATTCGGACCCATGATCGAAAAAGCGATCTGGCCGAACCTCGAAAAGAACTGGATCGAAAGCTACCAGTTGACTAAGAAACAGTTCGGAATCTGAAAAGCGAAAAACAGTAGACGGCAGACAGCAGGGGCGGATTTCAAATCCGCCCGTAGACAGGGAAAGGAAAAGGCAAAAACATAGAGCGCGTCATTGCGAGGAAGCCGTTTTGGGCTGACGAAGCAAACCCGAACTCAATGTCGAGTAGCTGGTAGCTGGGGAAAGCGAAAAACAGTAACCAGAATACAGAGCCCAGAATATAGGGGATTGTTTGTCATTCCGGGCGAAGAGAGGAATCTTCAATTAATCGCCAATACCATGTAATCTTAGTGCGGTATTCTTCATAAACAATAGCGATACCAACAGAAACAAACCAGGAGGCGCGGCATGAAAACAAAAAAACATTTCAAAACAATCCGTTTCCCGGCAGCCACCCTTCTGCTGCTTGCTTGCTTCGCTGTATCGGCGCAGGCGGCGGACATTTTCACTCCGCGCGAAGGCCGACGCGTTCTCGTCGTCGCCCACCGCGGCGCGAACAAGTTCGCCCCCGCTAACACCATCCCGGCCACGGAAAAAGCGATCGAGATGAAACTTGATTTCGTCGAGATCGACGTGCGCACGACGAAAGACGGCCGACTCGTCATTATGCACAACAGCACGGTGGACGGCACGACCGACGGCAAAGGCGCCGTTCGCGACCTCACTCTGGAAGAGATCAAAAAACTCGACGCCGGCGTCCGGGTCAGTCCGAATTTCAAAGGCGTTCGCGTTCCGACAATCGAGGAATATTTTGCCGCGGCTCAAGGCAAAATTAACACATATCTCGACTGGAAGGATGCCGAGCCGGCCACGCTCGCGGCGGCTATTGAAAAAGCCGGAGCCGTGGATTCAACCATCGTTTACGGCGGCCCCCTGCTGCTGCTGGAACTCAAGAAAATCAACCCGAATATACGCGTCATGCCCGACGCCGAAAACGCAAAGCAACTGACAGCGATGCGCGACGCCGGCCTCAGTTTCGAGACAGTCGGCGCGAGCATGATGACTTTTAACGCTAAGCTATCCGAAAAGGCCCACGAGATGGGCGCCAAGGTTTTCGTCGACATTCTCGGGCAAGCCGAATCCTGCGCGGGCGTGAAGAAAGCCATCCGTTACGGCGCCGACGCCGTTCAGTCCGATCAGCCGGACATGGTTCTCCGCTGTCTCGACTCAATGGACAAGGAAGCGCCTGTGGGAACTAAATAGCCATGAAATATTCCTGTTTAAGCGTCATTGCGAGGAACAATGTGACGAAGCAATCCCGAACTAAATTTCTATTATTCTCAATGTCCGTCGTCGCTTCGCTTGCGCTTGCATTTTTCGCTTGCAGCGCGGCATTCGCGGAAACTCCAGCCCCTGAAAGCGCAGACGCGGTTTTCTCCCATGCCATGACGATCTACTTCCGCGGCGAGTCAATTCCCGGCCTCAAGCTGCTCGAAGAAAACATAGCGAATCACCCTGAACACACGCTCAGCTACAGCGGACTGGCATTCGTCGAAGCGATGGGGCAGATCGATCCGCTGTACAACGGGTCGCCGGACCGCGCGCGCGAACTTGTCGCTAAAGCGCGAACCGTCGGGCCGGACAACAAATGGAACTACATGGCGCCTGCCATCAACGCGGTGGCGCGCTATATGCGCGGCGACATGGCCGCCATCCTCGACGTCGAAAAGGAAGCGAAGCGCGGCCTCAAAGTCGATCCGAAAGCGGGAGAACTCCATTTCCTGCTCTGGTTCATAAACAAATTCATCAAGGGCGACCGCGCCGCCGCCGCCCGCGAATACAGCGCCGCGGTAAGCGGAATGCAATTTATAAATCCGCATTACCTTTTCTTTTTTTCGGAAAGCTTTTTGGGCGACTGCGCCGCCGCTGTTCCGGAAGCTGTTCTGGCGGTGAAAGAACTGCCGGAGGCAAAGAGCGTCTACCTCGAGTTCGAACATCCCGACGGCGGCGACGTCGAAAAAATCGCGTCCGCCGGCTGCCTGATGTGGAAAGCGCTGAAGAACGAAAAAACAGGCGGCAAAATCGAAGAACGGGAGAAACTCTTGCGGGCCGCCCTGAACGAGACGCCGGGCTTCGTCATCGCGGCAGACAAACTGGCGGACATCCTCGCCGGTTCCGGCCGCGCGGCCGAAGCCGAACAGTTGCTTTCAGACAACTATAAGAACAATTCCGAAAACGCGGGCGCCGCGCTCGCGCTCGCTCACTTTTACGCCTACCCGGCCCCGGACGACGCGAAACTCAAACAAGTCCTCGAAAACTTTCCGCCCATAAAGAAAACCCACTACGAGCCCTCTTACCGCTCACGGTTCGAAGACCTTTGCAAAAAAGTCGGAGTCACTCCAAAATCGCAGAACTGAATGTTAAACATCAGATTATTCTTTGATAAGGGAAAAGACGCTTCTATATAAAAATGATATAATCATTCCGCCAAATATACTATTAGGAGAAAATCCGTGAAAAATAGCGGCGCGCTAATTCCAGCGGAACTGATCGAGCAGTCTATCCTAATTATAAGAAACCAAAAAGTTATCTTAGACTACGATCTCGCTGTTCTTTATGGTGTCGAGACTCGCGTTCTGATTCAGGCGGTCAAAAGGAACAAAAATAGATTCCCGGATGACTTTATGTTTCAACTCTCCGCAACTGAACTAAAAATCTTGAGATCACAATCTGTGATCTCAAGTGAATGGGGCGGCAGACGATATCCCCCGTACGCATTTACCGAGCAAGGGGTAGCAATGTTATCAAGCATTATTAACAGCGAACGCGCAATATTGGTCAATATCGAAATAGTCAGGACATTCGTTCGCTTGAGACGCCTTCTTGATACGCACACTGCTCTTGCGCGAAAGCTCAATGAACTTGAGCAAAAATATGACGAACAATTCCAAGTCGTTTTCGAGGCTATACGCCAACTAATAGCGCCCTCCGAAAAAGAAAAACAAAGAATCGGATTCAGGGTAAAAAAAGACTGAACCGGTCAAACTTGAGATCACAATCCGTGATCTCAAGTTTAATCAAACGGGGTAATTTTATCCAAATCATGAAGAATAAACATCAAATTGAAGTCCCTTATTCGGTTGAATCCTGGCTTCCTTTATCCGCCTCCGCAACGTTTTTTTTATCAGCCTTCACCCTCGCGCTTTTGCTTTTCGGCGCTCAGGCATTCGCGCGCGATTCGGACGGCCGGCTCGCGCTTATCCGTTATCCGATCTCCTCTCAGCCGGAATTCGCCCGCGCCGGAGAACAGATCACGGTTGACGTTTCGCAATCGCTATACGATTCCTGCCCGGACGCGCTCCGCGCCTATCTCGAAAAGGACGGCTCTCTCACGCCCCTCGAGCCTGCCGCCCGCCTGACCGGCCTCGCTACCGGCACATACAGATTCGCCCTGCCAATACCGCAAAAAACCGCTCCCGGCGCCTATGGCATCATCGCCAAAAAATGCGCTGGCGCCGAAGATTCAGCCAAACGCTCTGTCGTTGTCGTTGATGCATATCCAGACGAATATTCAATCCTTCACATCACCGACATCCACGTCGGACGCATGAACGCCGACGGCCCGGTCGGCGCCTCGACGTTCGAGCGCATGCGCGAGATGTCGAACGCGGCCAGGCCTGCGCTCGTCATCATCACCGGCGACCTCTCGGACACAAGCAATCCTGAGGAATTAAAAAAGTTCATCGAAATATTGGAAGGCTTCGACGCGCCGACATTCGTCGTCGCAGGCAACCACGACCGCAACAACTCAGACGCGGACTCGTTCATCGGCCCCGTTCGTTACAGCTTCAACTTCGGAAAGCATTTCTTTCTCGGATTCGACACGCAGTACGAATTCCCGCCGCCTGACCCTGACAACCAGATGAACTGGATAAAGAAAGAAACCCGCGCGCGCGCCGCAGCGCCGTTCAAGGTTCTGTTCTCACACCGCGCGGATTCCGATTTCAGATTCGTCATCACGAAAGTCGTAATGCCGTATAAAGTCAACCTGTTGCTGCTCGGCCACAAACACTCGGATGAGGTCGAAAAGCTCGGCGCCTCCTATGTCGTCACGACCAACGCCGCCGTCGACGGCTTCTACCGCGTTATTAGAGTGAAAGACAATGCCGTGGTCGATTTGCCGCAAATGAATTTGGATGGCGGCAAATAACGCAAAACGCTTTCCTTTTTGCCTATGAAAAATTGAGATATAATAGAGTTCGGGATTGCTGCCCCCGCCTAAAGCAAGCGGGGCCAGGCTGAAAACACCGCGTTCCTCGCAATGACGTCTTCTTTGTTTTATCCCTTCCCCGTCTGCCGTCTACTGCTTTTATCACCGCATGCTTCTGATCACGCCTATCACGCGCCCGCAGATTTCAACATGCGTGGCGACAATCGGCGCAAACGCCGGGTTCGCCGGCTGAAGGCGCACGTGCTTCTTTTCGCGGTAGAACCTTTTCACCGTCGCCTCGTCGTCGAGCAGCGCAACGACTATATCCCCGTTCTCCGCCGTGCGCTGCGGCCGCACTACAACTATGTCCCCGTCGTGTATGCCGTCCTCGATCATGCTGTTGCCTTTGACGCGCAATGCGAAACACCTGCCGTCCATAGGGAAAATGCGCTCGATCGTTATGTGGTCCTCGATGTTTTCCGCCGCGAGAATCGGTTCGCCCGCCGCGATGCGTCCGATCAGCGGTATCCCCTCCTCCGGCTTGCGCACAACCTCGATCGCGCGCGCCTTGTTCGGCGAAATCCGTATCTCGCCCTTCTTCGCCAACGCCTTCAGGTGGTCGGCCACTCCGTTCGGCGACTTGATTCCGAACCGGTCCGCAATGCCCCGGATCGTCGGCGGATATCCGACTTCGCGCGTATGCTCATAGATGAATTCGAGTATATCCCGCTGTCTCTGCGTCATTTCTTTTGGCGACATTTCGCTCTCTCCTTCTCCCCCTGCTTGTATTACTGTACATTATTATACTGATCATGCGTATAGATGTCAAGATGCGGATTTACACAAAAAAAGCCGGCGCTTTGCAACTGCGCCGGCTTAGTGAAGTCATTCTTCAAATTTCCAATTATTTCGCGAGCGCCGCCGCGATGTCCGCCTGAGCGGATTCTGAGATCGGCGCGATATTGAATTTCTCGACGAGAATATTGAGCGCGGCAGGCGTGATAAACGCGGGCAGCGTCGGTCCGAGCTTGATTCCCTTGATGCCAAGGTGCAACAGCGTGAGCAGAATGGCGCATGCTTTCTGCTCGTACCATGAAAGGATCATGGACAGGGGCAGTTCGTTGACGCCGCACTCGAAGGCGCCGGCCAAAGCCACCGCGATCTGGATTGCGCTGTAGGCGTCGTTGCACTGGCCGACATCGAGCAGGCGCGGAATGCCGCCGATGTCTCCGAACTCAAGCTTGTTGAAGCGATACTTGCCGCACGCAAGCGTGAGAATAACGCTATCCTTCGGAACGCTCTGCGCCAGTTCGGTGTAGTAGTTGCGGCCGGATTTTGCTCCGTCGCAACCGCCGATCAGGAAGAAATGCTTGATCGCGCCCGCTTTAACGGCGTCGATCACCTGCCCCGCCACGCTCATGACAGCGTTGCGGCCAAAACCGATGGTGATGGTTTTCTCCTCGGCGTCCTCTGTGAATCCGGGCGCCGCAAGCGCTGCGGCGATTACCGGCGAGTAGTCATGTCCTGCAATGTGCTTGACGCCCGGCCATTCCGTCGGGCCGCTTGTGAAAATGCGGTCTTCATAGCCCTTGGGCTTCTGAATGCAGTTCGTGGTCATTAGAATCGCACCCGGAAAATCTGCGAACTCCTTGCCCTGATCCTGCCATGCGTTGCCGTAGTTGCCGACGAGGTGTTTGTACTTTTTCAGGCCGGGATAGGCGTTGGCGGTAAGCATCTCTCCGTGCGTGTATATGTTGACACCCTTGCCTTCGGTCTGCTTTAGAAGCTCTTCAAGGTCCTTCAGGTCGTGTCCGCTGACAACGATGGCTTTGCCCTTTACCGGTGTGACGCGCACAACTGTCGGCTCCTGATGGCCGTAGGTTCCTGTGTTGCCGGCATCCAGCAGTTCCATCGCCCGCAGATTTATCTCGCCGCACTTGAGCGCGCTGCCCAGGAGCGCGTCAACCGTGGGCTTCTCGTCCGTAAGCAGCGTCAGCGCCTCGTTGATGTAATCGTACACGGCATCGTCTTCCTGCCCGAGAATGGCCGCATGATATGCGTATGCCGCCAAGCCTTTGAGCCCGTAGGTGACGAGTTCCTGCAAGCCGGTGATATCGTCGCCCAAGGCTTCTTTTCTTTTAAGAATGGTGATGTTTTGCCCCTGTTCGATGAGGCCCGCCAAGTCCGACGCCGGCTGCCATGCCGCCGGACCCGCGATCTCTCCGCCGCCGGCAAGCGCCTTCGCCTTGTCGCGAATTGCCGCAGCCTCCGCGAGAAGAACTTTCAAACTATCGGCGTCGAAGTTGACATTCGTCAGCGTCGAGAACAACGCTTTCGTCTGGAAAAGATTCACGTCAGCGTCCTTTTTACCCTGCTGTTTAGCGACCGCCGCATACTGGGCGATTCCTTTGCAGGCATAGACCAGAAGGTCTTGAAGAGCCGCAACTTCCGGGTCCTTGCCGCAGACCCCTTTCACCGTGCATCCTTCCCCCTTCGCCGTCTGCTCGCACTGATAACAAAACATTCCCATTTGATTTACCGCCTTTCAATTGTTTTATATTTTTTTCTCAAAACGCTTCTTTCAATCCGCCGCTTTTCAAAACATTCGACATTCCGGACTTCATTTCGTCATTGCGGTACCAGAATACCACTATTCGCCTCGCGTGTCAAGCGGAAAAGAAAAATTTTAATAAATTCGAATTAAAAGCGCGTCTTTGCGAGGCGTTTTTTGCCGAACCAATTTCGCGCTCAAGGCCTATCAGTTTGACAGATAGGCAATGCTTCCATGCTTGATGGCATTTCTCACTGCGTTCAGGATAACGCCTGTGTTGTGAGGTTGCCGGGCGCTACCGGCAGCAAAACATATATGGGTTGAGTTCGGGATTGCGGAGTTTACCCTGAGCGTAGCCGAAGGGCTTCGCTCGCAATGACGGTTTTTTATGTTTTTCTTTTTGCTGTGTTCTGAGTTCTGTCTTCTGTCTTCTATTTTTAGGTTTTTCCCTCGATGCTCGCTGCCGGATACTCGCTACTGCTTTACTACGAGGCGACGCAGTTGCGGCCGGCTTCTTTCGCGCGGTAGAGAGCGTTGTCGGCGGCCTTGACGAGGTCTTTCTTTTCGGTGATGGGCGGCATGGTGCCGACGCCGAGACTGATTGTGATGCCGAACGCTTTTCCGGCGGTGTCGCGGAAGGTGTGTTTGGCGATGGCGCGGCGGATGCGTTCTGCGGCGCCGACGCCGCCCGAGGCGTCGGTTTCAGGGAGAATGACGACGAATTCCTCGCCGCCGTAGCGGCAGAGCGTGTCGACGTTGCGGAGTTGGTTTTTGACAACGATTGCGAGTTCGTGGAGCGCTGCGTCGCCGGTCTGGTGGCCCATGGTGTCGTTGAGTTTTTTAAAGTGGTCGATGTCGATAAGGATGACGGAGAGCGGGCGGCTGTACCGTTTCGAGCGTTCGATTTCGATATCGAGTGCATGCTGGAAATAGCGGTGGTTGAAAATGCCGGTGAGGCCGTCGGTGTCAGCCATTTCCTGAAGTTTTGCGCGCAGGGCGATATTCTCGATGGCGACGGTGAAGTGGCTGGCGAGAATTTTGAGTTCATCCAGCATGTCGGGGTCGAAGCTGCGCTCTGAGAGGGAGGAGATAATGAGAATGCCGGTGAGGCCCATGCGGCCGCCGGTAAGGGTCTGGATGTGGAGCGCAGCGGGCATTATCGGGTCGATGAGAATGGAGTCCGGAATTTCGTGAGCGCGGTCGGAGTCCCAGGTGAGTTCGAGATATCCTTGAGCGTCCGAGCCGTCGAGGGCTTTTTGGATGAGGGGATGGTCAAACGGAATTTCGCGGATATCGGGCACGGCGCCTGAGGGGTAGAGAATGGCTTTGCCGGCGTCTTTATCGAGAAGAACAAGGTCGGCGCGGTCGGCGTCGAGCAGGCCGCGGGCATAGCGGCTGAAAAGAGCGGCGGCTACGGAAACGTCGCTTTGCGCGTTGAGTTCGCGGGCAAAAGAAGTCTGCGAGCGGCGGCGGGCGGCGGATATGTTCTGTTCGTTGAGGAGCCTGTTTTTTTCCTCGATCGCGCGGGCCTGCGATTCGCGTTCATCGATGAGTTCCTGATTGATAATCTCGTAGCGGCTGTTGAGATCGTTGCTGTGTTTGCGTTGTTTTTCGAGGTCGGCGCGGGCGCGTTTTTCGTTTTCGACGAGCGCGGCGAGCACAGAGCAAACAAGGAACATGAAGCCGAGCCTGAGGCCGAAGTCGCCGATGAAAAGCTGGTCCGGATTGGTGAGATAGATCGCTGAATAGGCGGCTGCGGAGAGCAGTGTGACGGCGGCTCCGGCGGCGCCCCCGAAGTAGAAAACTTCGATGGCGATGAAGGGATAATAGGCGAGATAGAAATTACTCTGGCATGAGCCTGTCGACCGGATGAGCAGGGTGACGAAAGCCACATCGAGAACGGTTGCGAGGTGGAAGAGCCCGCGTTTACGGTCCGGGTAAGCGCGCGAGACGAGAACGAATCCGGCGGTATAGAGCGCGAACCATAGCAGGAGCGGAAGAGTCGAGCGGACGAGTTGAGAGCGTTCGCCGAGCAGGAACTCCATCTGTCCGACGGTGACGACGAGCCAGACAGCAGCTCCGGCGAGCAACAAAATTCTGGGGATGAGAAAAAACCGGTCTTGCCCGTAGGGGTTAGCGGTTTGCCTGCGCCGGCCTTTCAGAAACATGAATCAACGCCTGCGGCGCGCCCCTTAGAAGAAGTCGAAATGCTTCTTGTCGAACGTGACGCGCTGGTCCTTTACCTGAGTGGTGTCGTATTGTTCATGCGGGATTTCCGTCGAGTCGCTGAACAGGATTCTCCCGCGTTCGTTCTTAAAGTAATAAATCAGCGGCAGGAGTTGTTCGTTCTTTGCCGCTTCCGGATCGGTGAGGTAGGCCATGTTGGTCTTCTGATTGTAATAAGTGTGCGCTTTGGTGAGGACCGAAAAATCCGGGCCGAAGTCTTTGGCGAAATCGGTAATGAGGCCGAAGATGGCGCGGCGGTTTGCGGCGGTTTTTTCCGCTTTCGGCGCGATCAGGCCGACCGAGTTCATGTTCCACGAACCTTTCGATTCCTTCTCGACGATCGGGTCGGTTCTGAAGAGCGGCTTGCACTGAAGCTCGAACCAGTGTTCCGGCGAGAAGAAAACCGTGTGCATGGTGAACAGGCCTTCTTTTCTTTCGAAAGAGACAGTGATGCCGGTCGGCAGGTGCGTGTCGGCGAGCTGGTAGGGATTCTTCCAGCGGCCGATGAAGCCGAGGTCTATCTTATTGCATTTGTATTTTTCGATGCGCAGGAAAACCTCTTTGATGACTTCGTAGTGGTTCGGCTGCGTGATGTCGTCTTTAATTTCCTTGAATTTATCGGTGTCCCAAGCCGACTCGTTGTAGATCACTTTCCCGAACTTGCTGATCTGGTCCGAGTGGGCGATGGCTTCACGGACGTCGCCGAGGTAAATGTGAAGAAAGCTGACCGTCTCGTCTATGAAAGACTGGAAATCCTGCTGATAATTTACGTAAACGTCCCAGTAAAGGCGGTCCATTATATTGTCTCCTCATCCCGCAAATTTGCCTTATTATACCAGAATCGGCGGAATTTGGTATCACGCGGCTCATCTTTACTTTTGCCGCGCGAGGAGGCCCCCCTTCTCTATTATTATCGGGCGGCAAACACAAGGAAGAACCGGGACAAAACGTTTTTCCGCGCCTGTCCCGCTTCCTTGTAAAACATATACGTTCAACACCCTTGCTTTAATATCCGTTCTTATTTGATGATTTTTTTGTAAATTGTGCAAAAATAATATACGGTAGAGAGAGGGCGGGATTGTTGAAGCCAGCCCGGACGCGAGTGAATGTTGTGAAAACGGCGATTAAAATTATTACGGTTGCATTGCTGCTTGCGCTGTTTGCGCGCGCCGCGAGCGCGGCGGACTCCGCGCCGCCGAAAAAGCCTGCCGCCAAACCTGCTGCCGGCGTAACCGCGAAAAAAGAAGCCGCCCCAAAGGCCGCCGCTAAGACAACGGCCAAAAAAACGCAAGCGGCGAAGAAACGAAAACCCGGCTTTAGCCTGTTGGACAAGGTGAAAGCGGTCTTTCTGCCGGAACCGAAAGCGAAGCCCAAAGCGACGCCGAAGGCTGCCCCAAAGGTTGCTCCGAAAACGGCGCCGGCGCCTAAAACGACAAAACCCGCGCCTAAGACGGCGAATACTAATAAAGCTCCTGCAAAGGAAACCGTCGGCGCGATAGGCATAGCGCACGCCGTCGGCGAAGAGCCGATAGCGCCGGTAATTCCGGGTAAAGAATCTTTTATGCCGATGGAACCGGAAACAGCGCCGGCAAACGCGGCGCGAGTCACTCGAATCGAGTTCACGAGGCCGGGCGCGCCGGACGTATGGATCAATCAGGGCGTGATGCGCGGCATAATCCCGGCAATGAGCCTCGAAATCGTCAGCGGCGGCAAGGTCGTCGGCCGGATAGAGATAGAGAAAGCGAATTCCGAGACGGCTATGGGCGTTTTTTCCGCCGCCTGCAAGATGTGCCTGCCGCAGGTCGGCGATTATGTAAAGCTGAGCGGAAAATCGTTCTCGCTGCTGCCCTCCGCGCCGATAAACGTGCCGGGCGCCGGCATCCGGCCTGGCGCCGGCTCCGCGCGCGACGACGATAAACTGCAGGCGGCGTTCAAGGATTTCATGAGCGGAAAGGTCGCTCTCGCAGTGGAACCGGAACTGACAGATGCGCCGCCGCCGGACCTGCCGGATCCAACGCCCGCCCGCGAACTGCCGCGTTGTCCGGCCGGATCGGCGGAACAGGACTCCGGCGCCGCTTATGGCGGCGAAGCGACGTCCGGATTGGACGAGGATATCAAAACCGGCTATTACCTCGAACACGGCGACCGCATTAGAATCGAGGACTGGCCGCCTTATTCGCCTTTCTGTCCGGCTGTGGACATGAAAGGCTATATACGGCTGCCCGAGGTTGGCTTGCTGTCCGCGGCGCGGCGCACTCCGGCGTCACTCGAACAGGCTCTTAGGCAGAAGCTGAAGACGCGTGGCATTAAGGCGACTCCGGTCCTGATTCCGATCCCGGCGGACGCGATGCCAGCGCCGTCGGAGTTCTTTGTTCTCGGCGAGATCGCGGGACCCGGCCATTACGAATTCGACGGCGGCGAAACTACTTTGTCCAAGGCTGTCGAGATCGCCGGCGGCGCTCTGCCGGCCTCGGACGGCACGGCTGTCGTCGTGGACGACTTGTCCAAGAAATGGCAACTCCGGCTCTTGAAGCTGAATGGCGAACAGATTGCCGGCCAGCCGGCTGTCGGCGACCGCGCGGTAATCTTTTTGCCCGCCTCCCGCGAAAGCCTCGAACAGTTCATCCGCGACGTTCTCCCATATCTTTCGGATTGAACAGCGGTAGCGGGCAACGAGCAGCGAGAACTCAGGAAACGCTTAAAGGCGGAAGACGGCAAACAGGAAAAGATTATAAAAACAAGGGAAACCTGTTCAGGAGGGACAATGAGAAATCCGAACCACAATTCTGTAAATGCAGTTAAGGCTTTTATTGTAATTGCCGCGTTGCTTTTTGTTAACAATGCCGGTTGCGCATTCGCAGTTGATGTTAATAAAACTCCGGACAGGATAATTCTGAATTTAACGGAAACTCCAGCCACGAGTCAGGCCGTCACGTGGAGAACGACGGAATCCGTCGCAACCCCGCAGGGGCAGATAGAGGTCGCTGTTGATACAGTGGATTTAGGCAAGGATGCCGTTACGGCAACCGCTGTCGCTGAAGCGGTTAAATCCGGCAATGACACAATCGCATACAGTTATTCAGTTGTTTTCAAATCCCTGAAACCGAACACGTTATATGAATACAGGGTGGGCGACGGAGTGAACTGGAGCGAATGGAGCGAGTTTAAAACCCCGGGCGAAAGTTTCGCGCCATTCAAATTCGTTTATTTCGGCGATCCTCAGGTTGATGTCAAATCGAGTTGTTCGCGAATATTCCGCGCCGCTTACGCCAAGGCGCCCGACGCGCGCTTCTGGAGCATCGTTGGCGACATAGTCAATAGCGGAGACAAAGACGAGTTGTGGGCGGAACTGTATTACGCTTTAGGCTGGATACCGAGAATGACGCCGATGGCTTTTGTTCCCGGGAATCATGAATATGTCGAGGATAAGGGCGCGAAACTCGTTATCAAGGCAAACAAGCCTATCGAAGCGGGCGTGAGAAAACTCAATAAATTGTGGCGCCCCCAGTTCACCCTCCCCGAAAATGGTCCGAAAGGCTTGGAGGAAACAGCTTACTATATCGACTATCAAGGCGTAAGGTTTGTGTGGCTTAACGGAACAGAGAAACTTGACGAGCAGTCGAAATGGCTGGACGGAATTTTATCCAAAAACCAGCAGCGTTGGACTATCGTGTCGATCCACCAGCCTTTTTATTCAACGGGAAAAGACCGCGACAATCCTTATAATCGACAGTTGTTCATTCCCATTTTTGACAAATACTCGGTTGACCTGGTTTTGCAGGGACACGACCACACATACGGCCGCACATATAAACTCCGGGACGGGAAAAAGGTTGCCGACAATAAAAAAGGAACGGTTTATGTGGTCTCGGTCAGCGGCCCGAAAACCTATGAACTGAGCGAGCGATACGAAGGAATAATGGCCAAGTCAGGAATCGGCAGACAGTTGTTCCAGGTCATCAGCGTCGACAAGGACCTTCTGCGTTATGAATCTTTCACCGCAACCGGGAAACTGTACGATTCGTTTGAACTCAAAAAGTAATCAGAATCAGTACTTAAGATTCGGATAAAAATTTTCATCAAGATTCCTCGCTTCGCTCGGAATGACAAGGATTGTGATATTGCCGTCTACTGCCTTTATGCTTTTGCTGTATTCTGTGCTCTGAATTCTGTCTACTGCTTTTCTTTTCCCCGTCTACCGTCTACTGTTTGCTGTCTACCGTTGTTTGTCTTTCCCCTGCTACCTAGCTACCGTTTTAATCTTTTCCCCGCCACTTTATTTTTTATTGCATTCCTGTTATCGCGTTTCGCTTTCGGCTAAAAATTTCTTTTCCTTTTACGCAACTTATGATATGTTATAGTTGTCTTATCTTTTAACAAACTTATTAACGGAGTCAACCATGAAGAGAAAGTTCGAATTCGGGCTTGTCGTTTTGTTAGCGTGTTCGATAGTCGCAATTGCCGGCTGCGGAGGAGGAGGAGGCGACAGCATACCGCTGTCTGGGGCGCGGATCACCGTCAGAGGATACGCGCGCGCGCCGCAAAACAGCGGCATCGCCAGAACCGCTTCCCGTTCCGCGGAAGCCGCGCAAGGGCTTCTGCCGGTTACCGCCGGAACGCCTGTTGCGGTTTATTTCATCGACAACTCCGGAGCTATCATCGGCTCGGCTGTCGCGTCCGGCGCTGTGGCGGCCGGCGGCACATTCAGTCTTGTTTTGCCGGCAGAAATAAGACAAATCGCATCGGACATGGTTGTCGCCGTCGGCGCCGGCGCGGACCTGATGCGCGCGTTCATTATCAATACATCGAATCTCTCCGTCGACCCGAATTCGGAAGCCGTCGTGTACGCGATAACAAACAAATGCACGTCGCCTCTCATAGCGTACTCGATGGATGAGATCATAATCATTAACGAGCAATACAATTCAGCGGTTAACTCCGAAAACATCGACTACAGCGTTTATGATTCCGTGGATTCGGCGGTGACAGGCGCTATATCGAATACGGGCGTCAAAGGCACAATTTACAACATGGCCACCACGGCCGGCGGAAGTTGCGAGGTCTTGAATCCAAACCCGCAAACAGGGGACAATTGGGGTGAAGAGACCGAAGAAGAAGACGCTTTCGGAAATATAATGAAAACCACTTTCACTACAATCAACAGCGTTGATTTCACGGCGCCCGCCGCGAACGCCCCTTGCAATGTGAGCGCGAACATCACTTTCACCGACGAAGACGGAGAATCGAGCATTACAAGCGTAAAGCTTATCTATTATCTGAACGGCAACCTCTCTGCCGAACATGCCGTCGCCATGTCCACCAGCAACGGCTGGATTTACACAGGCCAGATCCCCGGCCAGACGGCGGGAACGACCGTAGATTTCATAATACGCACTGAAGATTCGAACGGAAACGTTACCTCAAACGCGGTATCCTCCGCGACAAATCTCATTCAGGCAATCCCGGACATTGATAACTCGCCGGACATCGTTGAAAACAACGCGGACCTGCTCGGCTTCAGCGCCAACTATGACAGCCAGTATCTTTACGTTTCATATAACGTTCAGGGCACAATAGTCGGCGGAACTACCGACCCGCCCTACCTAATGCTTTACGGGATCAAAATAACAAACCCGGATCAGGCGCAGGGCGAAGGCCTGATGGTCGGCGATCTCTGGATCAACATGCCTCTCGCCATGGACCCGGTAGCGCAGGATCAATTCGTTCCTCTGTTTTTCGGTCAGGCCTCCGGAGAAGGGGTCGAGCAGAATAGAGCTTATTTTGAACAGACAGGCATGATGGCTCTCAACATTCAAAGACTAATGGGCGGCAACTTTACGGAAGGCTTCATTTCCGTCGCGGAACCGGAAGGAACTTCCGTCGGCGGAACCTTCACCGGCAAAATCAAGCTCGCCGCTTTCGGAGATAATCCCTCCGGCTATCTTCGCATCATCGTCCTGACCGCGGCCAATCTTTCTCTCGATTCCTTCATGCCTATCCCGCTTAACTGCTCGCATTTCCTGACTATTTACAGAAGCAGTTACGGATATACGGTGAATTAAGGACGGCATTGGACTTCAGGCAAAACAAAAAATAAATGCTTTCCGGATCATCCTGTTTGCGAGCGTGGATTAGTTGAAAATATGCGCAGGCGCCGCGCCGATTTATTGCTTCCGTTTTTTGCTGCGCGAGAGTTTGAGGTATTCGTCCGGGCCGGCCGGGAGCATGCCGTATTTTTCGTAGAGAACCGCGGCGCGCTCGAACAGCGGGCGCGCGCCTTTTCTGTCGCCTTCCGCCCAATAGACTCTTCCGAGCATATAGACGGCCAACGGGTTCCACGGGCAGAGATTGACGCTCGTCTGAAGATAGTTCTTCGACATCGACAAGCCCTGCCCTGTTTTCTTCGGCGCGAAAATTCCGCCCGGCGCCCGCTCGCCCCGATAGTACCAGAATTGCGAACTGATGAAAGCGTTGCCCATGGTTCTGATGCGCTGTCGTTCGATCGGCCTGCCGCCCCACGGCGCCACATAACCGATGATCGTCGGCGCGTCATTTTCATAGACCGGGTCGGCAAAAATGTACTGCCCTTCATAGAGAAATGCAAAGAGCCCCTGTTGCCTCTGAAAAGGTTCCGGGTCTGACGCGTCGACGATGACGTCACGACTGTCCGGCAGCTTGACCAACACCGCCGCGTGCCCGTTGTTCGAGGCTTCGCCTCTTATGTTCTTGTAAACCATCACCGTCCCGCCGTCCACGCCCATGCTTTGCAGCAACCCGGCGATCAGCACAGACTGCAGGAAACACTGCCGCTCGCCGCATGCCGCCGTGTTGCAAAACTCGAAACCCGTTTCCAAACTGAATTTCGGGATGACTTTCTTTATCAGCTTATGCAGCCATGCCGCCAGTTCCAGTTCAGCTTTCGTTTTCGCCGTGACATCCGCCATTGCGGCCAGCTCCCGCTGTTGCTCATTCAGGAATTCATCCAACGGCAGGCTTTCTTTTCCCGGATATTTCAGATTCGATTTTTCATAGGCGTCGCTCATCCACGCATAGAATGCCTGCGGATCGCCTTTTCTGTTGACCGTGTAGGATTCGATGACAAAGATATTGAACGGTTCGCTGCGATACGGGTAATTGAATTGGGTTAAAACCGGCGCCGGAACGGTTGCCGTGGCGGCCGCGGGCGTCGCGCTTCCGGATTGCGCGGAAGTCTGCGCCGGCGCCGCCGTGGAGAAAAAAAGAACGGGCAGAATTAAACAGAAAGCCGCGATGCTATATGTCTTCATGTCATTTTCTGTAATACGAGATGATTTTCTTAACCGCTTCGACGACCGATTCGAGATCGGCTTCCGACATCTTCGGGAAGAGCGGCAGGGTCAGGCAGGTTTGAGCGACGCGCTCGCAGACCGGAAACGCCGCCGGATCGAGCTTGAGCGTTTCCGCGAAATACGGATGCCTGTAAACAGGCGTGTAGTGCAGATTGGCGAAGATATTCTCCGCGCGGAGCGCCGCGAGAATGCGGTTGCGGTCCGCGGATAGATTGCCGCAGTCGATCTTTACGACATAAATATGATAGGCGGATTCGGCGCCATCCGTGATTCCCGGCGTCGCGATCTCTTCAACGTCGCGGAACGCGGAGTCGTACATTTCGAAGTATTTTTTTCGGAGCGCGTTGAACTCGCCAAGCCGCTTGAGTTGCGACAATCCGAGCGCGCACTGGATGTCGGTCGTGTTGTATTTATAGCCGAGCGAAACGACCTCGTAGCTCCACGGCGTGGGGCTCGATGCGCGTTTGAACGCGTCCTGAGGAATGCCGAAGAATCGGAGCGTGCGTAGCTTTTCCGCAAGTTCGGCGTCGGCGAACGTCATGACGCCGCCCTCCGCGCAGGTTATGTTTTTGATCGCGTGGAAGCTGAAGTTGACGATGTCGCCGTGTGTTCCGATTTTGCGGCCGCGGTAAGAGGCGCCCGCTGCGTGCGCGGCGTCCTCGATGACTTTCAGATTATGCTTTTTAGCTACGGAGAGAACCGCGTCGAGGTCGACCGGGTTGCCGCCGTAATGCATCGGCATGATCGCTTTGGTGCGTGGCGTGATGAGGCGCTCGATGCCAGCCGTGTCCATGTTTATGGTGTCTTCGAGAATGTCTGTGAAAACGGGAGTCGCGCCCGCGTGTATGATCGAAAGCGTTGTCGCGACGAACGTCATCGGCGTCGTGATCACCTCGTCGCCCGGCCCGATGCCGAGCGCGAGAACGGACATGTTCAGCGCCGACGTGCAGGAGTTCACCGCCACCGCGTGCGCCGCGCCGACGTAATCCGCGAACGCGCATTCGAACTCGCCGATCTTAGGCCCGCCGGTCAGCCAGCCCGATTTCAAAACGCCTGTCACGGCGTCGATGTCGTCCTGATTGATCCACTGAGTCGCATAGGGCAGGATGTCCCTGCGAACCGGTTCGCCGCCTTCGATCGCCGGTTTGTTCATAGCCATGTGTTGTCTCCCCGTTCGCGCAGTCCGGATATCCATTCGCGCGTGCGGCGCATGCCCTCTTCGAGCGGCACCGTCGGCTTCCAGCCGAGAACGCGTTTCGCCGCTGTTGCGTCTCCGCAAAGTTTCATAATCTCGCTCTGCGGGTGTATGTGCTGAATGTGTTTGATTTTCGATTTCGTTTTCACGGGCGCGGAGTCGATCGCCAGCCGCGCGAGATTGTTGATCGTAATGTCGTCGCCGGTGGCCGCGTTAAGAATTTTTCCCTGCGCGGCGGGCGACTGGGACGCGCGCAGCACGAACTCAGCGCAGTCGCCCACGTACAGCAGGTCGCGCGTCTGCTTGCCGGTCCCGTAAATGTTCAGGTCTTCGCCTTTCAACTGCCGGGAAATGAAGATCGCGACAACGCCGCCTTCGCCGGTCGCCTTCTGGTGCGGCCCGTACGTGTTGAACGGCCGCATGACGACAGCGGGCATGCCGAATGCGTGATGGTATGAAATCGTGAGGTGTTCGCCTGATAGCTTCGCGCCGGCGTATGGCGAGCGCGGAAGTGTCGCGCTCGATTCGGAGATCGCGCCTTTCGGCGCAGCAAGGTCGTATACCATGCAGGTGCTCATGAACGCGAAGCGCGAGTTGGCCGCCCTGCAGGACTCGAGCAGATTGAAAACGCCGCGGACGTCGGACTCGAAAGTGCGCGCCGGGTTGTCTATGCTGCTCTGGACTACGATCTGAGCCGCGAGATGGACGCATAGATCCGGCTTAACGCGCGATATGAACTCCGAAACCTGCCTGCCGCTCGCAACATCGAACTTCTTCACTTCGGCCAGCCGCGTTTCGTTCCGAAACTCGTCGAGGTTCGCAGCCACTCCGTTGGATAAATCGTCGATAACGTATACTCGCGCGCTCGTGTCTTCCAAAAACGCTTTGACCACCCAGCGGCCGATGAATCCGGCCCCGCCGGTCACAAGAACCCGTTTTAACGCCGGGATTTCCGTTTTTTTCTTCAAATCTGTCTCCCCTTCAACTTTTGACTTCTGCGTGCAATTGTCTATTGTAGCATTATAGAGCTGTTTCGTACATTCTCAACGCTTGCGTTTCCCGTTTATATGGCTCGCCGGCGTTCGTATTGACTTAGTCACGGCGTGATGGTAAAAAGAAGCGGACGCCGCCCCCGGAGCGGCGGGTGAGTTTAATTGGCTGATCGGGCGAAACTTAAAGAAATCACCAGCTTGTCCTCTTTCGGCATCCTCCTCGTCGTATTCGGGCATTCCTACTGCGACCTCAAAGTTCAGGGCGGCCCGTTCCTTCACTTCCTTTATTTCTTACGTTTCTACATCTACAGCTTCCACATGCCGCTCTTCATGTTCATTTCAGGCTATCTGTTCTGCTACACCACGCGTTCGCGCGCGGGCATTCCCTATCCCGATTTCGTCTGGAAGAAAATCAAGCGATTGCTCGTTCCATATTTTATGCTCACTGCTATCGCGTTTCCGGAGAAGGTTCTCCTCGCCAAGTATGCGTGGCGGCACACAACGTTCGATTTCAATCTGTTCGCGCACGGGCTGATATATCCGCTTTCCAATATCAATTTTTTCTTTTGGTTTCTGCCGACGCTTTTCATAATCTTTCTCGCGGCGCCGGCGATGCGCGCGGCGCTCCGCAGCAGGAGAAGCGCGCTGCTCGCCGCTCTGATCACTCTCGGGCTTGCCGCGCTGAACGTGTTCAATCCGCTTGCCGACGTCCAATTGCTGAACCTCGCCGGCGTAGCGCGCTATTTCATCTATTTCTGGCTCGGCTGCCTGTTTGTCATCTATAAACCGCGCGAGATGAGCGGCCCCGCCAAGGCGGCGGCGTTCGTTGTTTTTTTCGGCGCGTTGACCGCGCTGAATGTTATCGGCATAGAAAACAACTACATGGTTCTTGCGGCGGCCGTCTGCGGCATCTTCGCCGCTTTCTTCTTCATAAACATCTATATCAACTGGAATTTCGACATATTTGGACCGATCAACGGATTCTCCTATCAGATTTACCTCCTGTCGTGGTTCTTCCAGACGGTTTCGAGAATATCGATTTATCAGATCCTGAAACTCGGGTTTTATCCGACGTTCGCCGCTATGTTCATCACCGGCCTGATAGGGCCTGTCCTCGTCGCAAAATTCGTGAAACGCTATACGCCGAAACTCGGATTCATCATCGGCATGAATTCTTGACAAACGGCCCCTGTTGATGGATATTTAGAGCAAGATTTCGAATCATAGTATTTTATGCCAAATCCGCTGCGTCAGGATTTGGCAAAAAGCGAATTTTCGTAGGGGCACAGCGCAAAGCATATAATATTTGTCCGACGTAGGGGCACGGCATGCTGTGCCCAAAACAAAGTGGAGCGCGCAATGAATCCGATAATAATAGCGGCAGCGGCAGGCGTCGTAATTCTGATCGCCGTCTTCGCGGTCGCCGCCGGCGGCAGACGAGCGAAAGCGCTTAACGCGTTCCTGTCGGCAAACGGATTCGCGCCCTGCGAAGACTCGAAAAGCGACATCGGGATACTCGCCGCCGACCTGGAACAAACCGACGAAAGCTCGCGCTTCACTATAAAGAATCCGGCGACAGCCACTCATTGCGACAAGGAAATTTATTACTACATAAAGCAGCGGGAAATTAAAGGCGACATAAACGAAAGCGGGCCGTCGGAATTCGGCGAATTTCTGTTCCCGTTCGACCGCAAGTCAGACCTGCCGGTCATCCTATACATGGTGCCGCTGTCCGCGCCGGAAGCGCTGATAAAAAAACTGATCGGGCCGATGGTCGCCGTGGCGGACCGGTTCGACCACAAGCGGATCGCGAAGATCGCTCTTCCGCGCGAGTTGCAGACCAGCAAAATCATCGCCGCCTACGGGCCGCCGGGCGCCTCGATCTACGACCTGATCAGCGCATCCGAGATGAGCCTGATACTTACCGCCGCCGACCGCGGCGCCTTCGTTTTCCTCGCCAACAAAGACACCGCCGCCGTCGACTTCTTTCCCGGCTTCGCTAAAATCGACATCAACGCCCTCTGGCAGCAAATCCTCCAGCTCGCCGACTACAGGTGAGACGGCGTTGTTTTTGAGAATCAGGAAATAATGAATTTAATATATAGTATAAAATTATGCATCTCAAAATTTCAATGCTAATCAAGTTTCATTGACAACATCTGCCAGCGCAGCGATTGCAACTTCAATCTGGCGGTCATCAGGATTTTTTGTTGTAATTTTCTGAAGCGCCAATCCCGGAAAAATAATCAAACGCGCCAATTTATTTTCTTTATACACAAAAGTTAATTTCATAAATTCGTATGATATGCCGAATAACAAAGGCAACGCCAGTAAATTTGACCATACCGATGTTAATCTTATTGTAAAAGGGGTCGCAATCAGGTTCAGCGCAATAAAAAATACTACAACGCTTGAGCCGCAACGCGGGTGCAGATTTGAATGTCTTTTCACATTTTCTATAGTTAAAATTTCGCCTTTCTCAAAACAATGAATCGTTCTGTGTTCGGCTCCATGATATTGAAAGATTTTTCTCCCTCTTGGTGTAAAAGAATAAAGGTAAATGATAAAAAACATCAAAAACAAAAAAGACAAATAGAAAACCATGGCTGCCATTATATGATTTTCAATTGATATAAATCTGGAAAAATTGATGGAGTAAATCATCGCTAAATAAACAAAAGCAAAAATCACAATAATCGTCAGAAATCGTCTTGCTATTGCTTTAGTTTTTGTCTTTTTACTCGAAGTGTTTTTTAAATATGATGATATAACTCTCGACCCCATAACCATAGACTCGACTATGCGCACATTGCCCCTGATAACGGGCAAGCCAAGTATCTTAACCTTATTTGTAATTGAATTATAGTTTCTTTTAGTTACTTTAATTACGTCATTTTCATCTCGTATTGCCACTGAAATACGAGACATTGAACACATCATTACGCCGTTGACAAATGCTCTGCCGCCTACTGAGATGGTCTTATCTTTTGCCGAGCTCATAGACAGGCCTCAACATAGTTTTCTTCAGGTTTCGTATATATAATATACGCGTTTCTCGTGGATATCACTATCCGGCACTGAAAATGAAGGTAGATTCGTGTCGCTTGAGCAAGAATTTGCGCGAAGGCTATGAAGCGTAGCGGATCGGCGCCGCTATTAAGCGTCAGCGACCGAGTCGTCTCGGGTTTTCTATAGGATTTCAAATCGTTCCTGGTTTTGTAGGGGCTGATTTCAAATCAGCCCCGGCAGTGGGTCAGGTTTGAAACTGCCCCCTACAAATTTTCACCCATCGAAGCCATTTCTTCACATTACGCATATTCACGCAGGATTTAATGTACAATGTGCGTTGGCGGAGCGCGGTTGAAACAGATCGCGCGGCATCGGGTTTGCTGGTTTTTCATCTTATGGATATTCGCTCACTTGTCTTTATACTGGGGATGGCGTTATGAAACTACGATTTAACGATTGTCACGAACTTACCGAACTGCCTTGGTTCAGCCACGACGAGCTGGGCCGGGTTGTGTTGTCCGATCCGGAGCGGATCGGGCCGATAATTGATTTCCACGCCCACTTGGGTTTTGCGATTTTCTTTTCGCCGCCGCTCGAC
>JBAYJY010000046.1:0-27981 GCA_041664945.1 bacterium
ATTTCTCGCCGAGCGGCTCGATTAGGAATTCCTTGTAAATCTGGGTGATGAACGGGTTTTCGTGCGACTTGCAGATCGGCAAGCGCAGGTCTTCCTCGTAGATCGCCTTCGCGCGCAGCTTGCGCGTTTCCCAGTTCGTCGGGATGGGCTGTCCGCCGCCCGCGATGCAGCCGCCGGGGCAGCACATGATCTCGATGAAATGATAGTCGGCTTCGCCGGCTTTGATCTTGTCCATGAGCTGACGCGCGTTCGCCAGACCGTGCGCGATCGCGATTTTGACCGGCAGATCGCCGACCTGAACCGTGGCTTCCTTGACGCCTTCCATGCCGCGGCAGGCCACGAGGTCGAGAGAGGGCAGAGTTCCCTTTGTGACGACTTCATAAACCGTGCGCAGAGCGGCTTCCATTACGCCGCCGGTGGCCGCGAAGATTGTCGCCGCGCCGGTGGATTCGCCCAGCGGATCGTCGAAGTTCTCGTCGTCCAGTTCGAGCATGTTGATTCCGCCCTGCTTCATCATGCGCGCCAGTTCCCGCGTGGTCAGAACGTAGTCCACGTCCGGGTAGCCGCTGTCGCACATCTCCGGCCGCTCGCACTCGAATTTCTTCGCGGTGCAGGGCATGATGGAGACGGAGACCATGTTCTTCGGGTCCACGCCGAGCTTGTCGGCGAGATAGGTTTTCGCCACAGCGCCGAACATCTGCTGGGGCGACTTGCATGTCGAAAGGTGGTCGGTCAGTTCGGGATAGAAGTGCTCGATGAACTTGATCCATCCGGGGCTGCAGGAGGTGATCATCGGCAGCACGCCGCCGGTGGTGACTCTCTTAAGCAACTCGTTGCCTTCCTCGATGATGGTGAGGTCGGCTGTGAACTGAGTGTCGAACACGCGGTCGAAACCGAGGCGGCGCAGGCCGGCGGCCATTTTGCCTGTGACGGCATGGCCGGCTTCGAGTCCGAATTCCTCGCCGATCGCGGCGCGGATCGCCGGAGCGGTCTGCACGATGACGAATTTTTCCGGATCGCCGATGGCGTCCCACACGGCCTGCGTGTCGTCTTTTTCAACGATGGCGCCGACCGGGCAAACTGACGCGCACTGGCCGCAGTTCACGCATGCGACGCTGTTGAGCATTTCATTAAAAGCCGGGCTGACGAGCGTGTTGAAGCCGCGGTTGGTCGGGAACAGGCAGCCGACCTTCTGAATGTCCTGGCACATGGCGACGCAGCGGCGGCACAGGATGCACTTGCTGGAGTCGCGCACGAGCGACGGGGATGAGCAGTCTACGAACGTCGGGGCTTTTTCGCCCTCGTAGCGGATGTCGCCGATGCCAAAATCCTTGGCCAACTGCTGCAGTTCGCAGTTGGTGCTTCGCGGACACGTCGGGCATTCCATCCGGTGGTCCGAGAGCAGCAGTTCGAGAATCATCTTGCGCGTTTCGCGCACCACGGGCGTGTTGGTTTTCACGACCATGCCTTCAGCGGCGGGCATGACGCAGGCCGCCTGCAGCGTCCTTGCGCCTCTGATGTCCACCACGCATATCCGGCATGCGCCTATCGCCTGCACGTCTTTGAGGTAACAGAGCGTGGGGATGTGGATTTTCAGTTGCTTTGCCGCTTCGAGGACCGAAGTCCCCTTATCAACGGTTACATCTTTACCGTCAATATTCAGCGTTATCTTGTCCATTAATTTCACCTCTTGGTCTGTAATGCCGGGCTTCATTGCCCGGAGGCGAGCGATGGATTCGGGTCCGCGGGGTCCGTCGAGGCGCCGTCGCCTTCCGGCAGTCCTCCGCGGGTCGAAAACTCCTCCGCTTCGCCGTCTACAACATATCTCACATCGAAATCCACTTCCGGGTTTCCGGAGATCAACGCGGTCAGCGTCTCATTCAGGTCGCCCATCGGAGGACGGTCAATATGGTTGAGCAACATCATCGCGCGGATGGCGGTTCCCTCGCCGGGTTTCGACGCGACTTCGAAACTGCCGTCGCATCTCTCGGCGAGCGCTTTCATCATCGAAAGCCCGAGGCCGACCTTCCGCACTCCCTTTGTAGTATAAAACGGGTCCAGCGCAGCGCTTACTTCTTCCGGCGACATGCCTTTGCCGTCGTCCTTAATCGAGATAGTCATCTGGCCGGTTGCGCCGTCCTCGACTATCTCGATGGAAACGTTTCGGGCGCCCGCGCGGGTCGAGTTCTCGACCAGATCCAATATGTGCATCGAAAGGTCTCTCACTGGATCAGGTACTCCCTCCCGCATTCGCCGCGCAGCGCCATTCGCATCTCGCCCAGTTCTGCGGACTTCAGCAGAAACAGCGTCGGCGCCTCGCCGATCCGGTCCGGGGAATGAGCGTCCGAACCGGTGACTATCGGGAAGCGTTCGATGCCGGGAAACTTCGAGATCGCCGGTTCGCGCGTGAGCGCGGCGGAAATTTCGAGAGCGTCCAGTTCCGCGTCTTCCGGAACCATGCCGAGGTTCGCTATGACGCTGTACGAAGGGCGGTCGACATGAGCCGCGATCGCCAGCCCGTTCAGGCCGTGCACGAGCCGCACGGCGTCCTCGAGGCTGATTCTCGCGGCGCCGAGCAGCAACCGCCCGCATTCGCCGATCGCATTGCCATCTTCGTCCACGATCGTCTGCGGCCCGAAGAGGTCCGGACTGTTCTGCTCGTCCGGAAGAAGCTTATAAATCGCGTCCTGCAGTTCGAGCGCCGACTCCACGCCCCCGAGCAGGCAGACGACATGAACTTCTTCCTGCGTCGTAAGCTCCATGCCGGGGATGACCGTGAGGCCGCGCCGCATCCCGCAGCGCGACATCGCCTCCACGTTTTCCGCGGAGTTGTGATCGGTGACAGCGATGATACGCAGGCCGCGTTCGAGCGCAGCGCTTACAATATTCGGCGGAGTGCATGAAGAATCCGCGCACGGCGAAAGCGCCGTGTGGACGTGCAGGTCAGCAAAAAATTTTGTAAGCTCGAGTTCCTGCATTGCTTTCTCCGCTCGAAGTTCTTTCCTTATGCTTCCACGACTTCCGGCTTGCTGTCCAGGCGCGCGCAGGCTTCCTTGCCGAAATCGCAGCGCAGACAGCGTTGCGCCTCGTGGATCGCCATCTTGTCCGTGTATCCGAGTTCTGTTTCCTTGAAGCTGCCTTTCCGCGAGCCCAGCGGGAGCATCTTCTGCTCGATGCGCAGGTCTTCAACGTATTCGCCGACGACCGTGGGCTGAATGTCGTCCACTTTCGCTTTTGTGCGGATGCGTTCGACCATCTTGCCGTCGCCGCCCAGATACTTGTCGATCTCCATCGCGGCTGTCGCGCCGTTGCGCATTGCCCACACGACGGTGGCTTCCTCGCCGACTACGTCGCCGCCGGCGAAAACGCCCGGTTTCCCGGTCGCCATCGTGAAGTGGTCGACTTTGATCATGCCCCATTCGACCTTGATCGCGTCGTCTTTGAGCCAATCGATGTCCGTGGTCTGCCCGATCGCCGGGATGATCACATCTACTTTAACCTTGTATTCAGAGCCGTCGACCGGAACCGGTTTGCGGCGTCCGCTGCGGTCGAATTCGCCCAGCGACATGCGCTTGCAAATGATCTCGGTCACCTTGCCGTCGACGCCCTTTATCTCGATGGGGGCCGTCAGGAAGTTCATCTTAACGCCCTCTTTGATCGCTTCGTCTATCTCCTCTTTCGCCGCCGGCATCTCGTCGTATGTGCGCCTGTAGAGAAGCTGCACGTTTTTGACGCCGAGGCGCAGAAGCGTTCTCGCCGCGTCGATGGCCGCGTTGCCGCCGCCGACGACCGCCGCGCTCTTGCCGACCGCGATCTCTTTGCCGAGGCTGTGGTCGCGCAGGAAATCGAGCGCAGGGTAAACGCCTTCGAGGTCTTCGCCGGCGACTTTCATCTTCATGCTCTTCTGGGTTCCGACCGCTATGAAAACGGCCTTGAAGCCCTGCTCGAAGAGACTGTCGATAGTGATGTCTTTGCCGACTTCGACGCCCGTCTTGATTTCGACGCCCATGCCTTTGATGACGTTGATTTCGTCTTCAACGATATCGCGCGGGAGCCTGTAGGACGGGATGGCGACGGAAAGCATGCCGCCGGCCACGGGAAGTTTCTCGAAGATAGTGGATTTGTAGCCTTTGCGTGCGAGCTGATAAGCCGCAGTAAGGCCGGCCGGACCTGCGCCGATGATCGCGATCGGGCCTTTTGTGAGAGCGGGGCCGATCGGGGCCTTATGTTTGACTTTTTTCTTCGCGTAATCGGTGACGAACCGTTTGAGGGTCCGGATGCCGACCGCGTCGTCGAGCTTGCCGCGCGTGCATTTCGATTCGCACGGATGCGTGCAAACGCGCCCGCAGATGCCGGGCAGCGGGTTGCGCTCCATGATCAGTTCGAAGGCTTCGTCGAACCGTTTTGCGCCGATCAGGGCCGCGTAGCCGGGCACGTCCAGCCCAACCGGGCAGGTGTGCTCGCAGGGAGCCTTGAACAATGACGCGCAAACGGACGCCGGGCAGCGCTTCTCGTAAATGTGCGCTTCGTATTCGCTGCGGAAGTTCTTAATCGTGCTGAGCACGGGGTTCGGGGCTGTCTGTCCGAGTCCGCATAGAGAAGCCGTCTTAATCATCTCGCCGAGTTTCTCGAGTTCCTCGATGTCGCCTTCGCGTCCCTTGCCTTCGCAGATGCGGGTGAGGATTTCGAGCATTCTCTTTGTGCCGATTCTGCAGGGCGGGCACTTTCCGCAGCTTTCGTCCTGAACGAAGTCGAGGAAGTAGCGGGCGGAGTCAACCATGCAGGTGTCCTCGTCCATGACGACGAGGCCGCCGGAGCCCATGATCGCGCCGAGCTTGTTGAGTTCGTCGTAATCGATCGGGACATTCAGGTTTTCCTTGGAGATGCAGCCGCCGGACGGGCCGCCGCACTGAACCGATTTGAAAGCTTTGCCGTTCGGGATGCCGCCGCCGATGTCGTAAATGATTTTTCCCATCGGGGTGCCCATCTCGACTTCGACGAGGCCGTTGTTCATGACATTGCCGGTGAGCGAGAAGATCTTCGTGCCTTTGCTCTTTTCGGTGCCCATCGAAGCGTACCAGTCGCCGCCCTTGCGGATGATGACCGGAATGGTCGCGAGAGTTTCGACGTTGTTGAGAACGGTCGGTTTCTCGTAAAGGCCGGCGACCGCCGGGAACGGAGGTCTCGGCCTCGGTTCGCCGCGCTTGCCTTCGACGGAGCGCATGAGAGCGGTCTCTTCGCCGCACACGAACGCGCCCGCGCCCATCATGATTTCGAGGTCGAACGAGAAATCGGTGCCGAAAATATTTTCGCCGAGCAGTCCGTATTCACGGGCCTGATCGATGGCGTTGCCGACCAGTTCGATAGCCAGCGGGTATTCAGCGCGGCAGTAAATGATGCCGTGCGTGGCGCCGATGGCGTATGCGCCGATGGCCATGCCCTCGACGACGCTCTGCGGGTCGCCTTCGAGCTGGCTGCGGTCCATGAACGCGCCGGGGTCGCCCTCGTCGGCGTTGCACATGATGTACTTCTGGTCGCCCTTCGCCTGCCGGCAGAACTGCCACTTCAGGCCGGTGGGGAAGCCTGCGCCGCCGCGGCCGCGAAGGCCGGACTTCTTGACTTCCTCTATAACCTGATCGGGGGTCATTTCCTTGATGACTTTCGCCATGGCGGCCCAGCCGTCCATGCCGATGTATTCGTCTATGTTCCGCGGGTCGATGACTCCGCAGTTGCGTCTCGTCACCTTTTTCTGGTGGCGGAAAAAGTCGATTTCGCCGAAAACCGGCACCGAGCCGTCGTCGGTCGAGCGTTCGTATACGAACTCTTTCGCGATGCGGCCCTTCAGCAGATGTTCTTCTACTATGCGGGCTATGTTTTGCGGCTCCAGCTTGTGGTAGAACGTGCCTTCCGGATAAACGATTGTGACCGGACCCTGGTCGCAAATGCCGTTGCAGCCCGTCAGAACGACTTCCACTTCGTTCTCAAGCTTCTGTTTTCTGATTTCGTGAATAAGTGCTTCATAAATTTTCAACGACCCGGCGGCCACGCACCCGGTGCCTCCGCACACCAGAACCGTTGATCTGTATCGCTTCATCTGTCTTCCTCCTTGTCGAAGTTGTGCATGTGATGCGCGCCTCTCACTTTCCGGCCGCGTCCGCGAGCGCGTACTCTGAGAGAACAACGCCGCCGATTACATGGGTCTCTACTATCTTGTCCATGATCTCAGCGGTGACTTTCCCGTAGCGCACTTGCGGTTCGTTCTTTTTAATGACGGTGACGATCGGTTCGCGGTCGCAAAGCCCGATGCAGCCGGACTGCCCGATCTCTATGTCGAGGTTCTTGTCCTCGACCGCTTTGAGAAGCGCCGCGACAACCGCGCGCGCTCCGGACGCGATCCCGCACGTTCCCATGTGCACGATAACCTTCACGTCCTTGTCCACGTTCGCCCGCATCTCCGTCGTGACTTTAACTTTGTCTTTGATCGCTTGCAGATCTTCAATCTTAAGTTTTGCCATTACTCGGAGCCTCCCACTTTATCGGAATACTTGCGGATCATGCCCAGCACTTTCTTGGGCGACACCTGCCGGTACACGTCTTCGTTCACGCGCACCACCGGGGCGAGCGCGCAGGCGCCCATGCACCGGATGGACTCCAGCGAAAACTCTCTGTCGTCCGTCGTTCCTCCGACTTTGATGCCCAACTGTTTCTCTATCTCGTCGAGCACCTGTTTTCCGCCCCGAACGTAACAAGCGGTTCCCATGCAGGAACACACTTTGTTTTTGCCCTTCGGAACGAGGCTGAAAAAGGAATAAAACGTGGCGATCCCGTAAATCTCGGCCAGCGTTTTATCGAGTCCCTGCGCGATGCGGACTTGCACCTCGCGGGGAAGATAACCGAAAATCTCCTGCGCTTTGTTCAAAGCGCGAATCGCCGCTCCAGTCTTGCTTTTGTTCTCGGCGATCCATTTGTCCAGCTCCTGAAACTGCTCAGCGGAGAATTCCGAGGCAGCTTCCTTGCCAATTGCCGTTTGCATCAGTTGGCATCCTCCCTTCTGGTATTGTGAATCTGTCCCACGGTTGCTTTCATAAACACCACCCCTTGGCTGTATTAAATTAATTTAAATAACTCGCCTGTTATTTCGAACGCGCTCTTCGGCGTCCCAAGCACGCAGACGCCTTTTTTCTTCGCCAGTTCGATTGTTTCCGCGTTCGGCTCGTGGCCACCGGCCATAACTATCGCCGCGAGGTCTTTCAACGACGCCACCGCGATCACGTTCGAGTGCGTCTGGATCGTAACCCACACGCCGTCCTTCTCCGAATTCGCTATAACGTCGCTCAGCATGTCGGACGTGTAGCCGCCCGTCACGATCGTTTCGCCGCTCTGCGGCGGCGCGAACTCTTTCAAATTCAGTTTCCCGGCTATCTCATTGAGTTTCATCGGACACCCCTTTATCTTTGTCCTTCATGGCGTGCGGCAATTTCTGGGCGAGCGAGAATATCTCCTCCGCGAGGCAGCGCACCCGCTCCCTCAGGTCGAACAGGCAATCCATTCTCATCATCAGCCCCGCCGTCACGTCTTCGGCGAAAGCCCTGCACGTCGGACATCCGCAGGAACCACAGTCTATTCCCGGCAACTCCGCGTGAAGCGCCTCGATCTCTTTCAGCTTCCTCATCGCCGCTCCGACGTCTCCATCCAGCGATGTTATCGAACGCGGCTCTATCTTCTCCGTCAGGAAAAAACGCTTTCGGTCGGCTTCCTTGTAAGCTTTCTCGAAAAATGCGTCGTTCCGGTCGCCTATTTCGTCCGCCACCAGATCTATCTTCAGCATCGACAGGAACGGGTTCTCGACCTGAAGGACGCCGCCGACGCAGCCGCCGGTGCAAGCCTGAGCCTCTATGAAATTTATGCTCTTGAAGCCGCCTTCCTCTATTTTTTCGAGGACGCGCGAGACGTGATGGATGCCGTCCACTTCCATTTTGTTCGGAACGTCGACGGACGCGACTTCGCCGCCGCGCCGCCCCCAGCCGATTCCGGCGCTGGTGGCTTTCTGCAAATCGGCGCGGCCCTGTATGCTGTTAAAGTTTTTCTTTATGAAATTCACCATGTCTTTTATGCCGATTACGCCGCTCACGCTGGACTTCTCGAACCCGATCGGCTGCTTGACGACCGTTACCTTGGCCGGGCATGGCGATATGAAGAAAACGCCTATTTCATCGTCCTTCAGGCCGAGTTTCTCACGCGCATGCTCACGCACGAACTGTGCGGTCATCTCCATCGGCGACTGCATCGGAAGTATGTTCTCCACGAGGCCGGGAAACTTAACCTGCACGAGGCGAACCACCGCCGGGCATGCCGACGAGATCACCGGCCTCGGCAGCGCGACTCCCTGCTCGCGCAGGTATTCCGTTATCGCCCGCGCCATCAGCGCGGCGCCGAACCCGACTTCGAGAACTTCGTCGAATCCCATGTGCAAAAAGCCGGAAAGAACTTTCTCCAGCGGATATTTCTTTGTGAACTGCCCGGCGAACGACGGAGCCGGTATCGCTATGTTGTATTTGAAATTCTTGCTCAGCTCCGGCGCGTCCGATATCGCTATCTTTGCGCTGTTCGGGCAGGTCCGTATGCACTCGCCGCAATCGATGCAGCGCTCGTTAATTATTGTAGCTTTGCCGTTCCGGACGCGGATCGCCTCGGTCGGGCAGGTGCGGATGCAGTGCGTGCATCCCTTGCATTCTTCCTCTATCAGTTTTACCGAATGAAAATAGTTCATTGGCTCACCGGCTTTTTCAGGCTTATCTTAAACTGCAGCGTCGTGCTCTCTCCGGCCGTGGATTCTATGTTCATCCAGTCGACCGCTCTCTTTATGTTCGGAAGCCCCATGCCGGCTCCGAAACCCATCTCGCGTATCTTCGCCGACGCTGTCGAAAATCCTTCAATCATGGCTTGCTCGATGTCCGGTATCCCCGGACCTTTGTCGCTCGCCGTCACGCTGATCTCTTCGGGCGCGATGTCTACCGATATCTGCCCCCCCTCGGCGTGAGCCACTATGTTCATCTCCGCTTCATAACTCGCTATCGCAACGCGCCTTATTATTTCGTACTGCACGCCTATCTGTTTTAACACGCTTTTGATTTTGCTCGCAGCTTCGCCAGCTTCGCTGAAATTGCCCCCCTTCACGGGGAAATCCATGTGTATTTTCTCTCCGCCCATTTGCGCGTCGGCCGTCCGATCAGGTTACTTGTAATGCACGTCTTTCATTTGCAGGCTGTGGAGTATTCCACTGCCTTTGAACATCGTGTGCGGGCTGCACATTATCGTTATCCCGCACTCGCCGGCCAGTTCAACCATCTCGTTTGTCGGCTGCCTTCCCCGCAAAAAAACAATTAAACGGATGTCCACCATCTCGCATGTCCTGATCACTTGCGGATTCGTCAGCCCGGTTAGCAATATTGTTGCATGGCTATCGCATGGGGCCTCGTTCATTATCGCAAGCAGATCGCTCATCAAATCGCAACTGCAGACAGTTTCGTATCCGCCCGCCGGCTCGCTGCCGCAATCCGTAAGCGTTACGGCCTCAAGCGCCACCCCGATCTCTTCCTTCTTCATCTTTCCTCTCCCCGTTCTCTTTCTCCGGCGCAACCACGCTACCAACCGCTTAGTTTTTCCTGTTTGTCGCTTTTCGGCCTTTTGGTGAATCGCCTGTCCGAAAGCCGCCAATTCATGTGAATAAAATCACAAACACAGCTCAAATATTATATAAACATTTTACTAATTTACAATATATAAATTCTCTATAGTATCACCTGATAATGAAGCTATTATACTGAATCTATTTACAATAAAAATTTCAAACGGCAAGAAGCTGGCTTTAACGGCAAGCAAAAGCAGGGGATTAAAACAAGGAATAGTCGCCGGTTTTATCAAAAAACAGGCGACTGTCTCTTGTTTATTTGAAACTTTTTAACTCATTTTGAAAGAATAGCCACTCGGGGGTTTCGAGCTGAGTTCCGAAATCGAGGACGTACCACGGGCCGAGAGCGGGATTTCCGGGATTATTCAGGATGTGCGCTTCCTGAGCCGGCATGTAACTCTGCGCGAGAAGAAAAATCTTTTTCCCGGTTGTTTTGTTCTCTGCCATGTCGACAACGAGCGCCGCATGCCCCGGATAACCCGCATGCATGAATACATCCCCGATACGCATCTGTTTGGCGTCGCCGGCGCTTTTCAGCTCTTTTTCGAGCGATGCCGTGCCGGCGTAATTGAAAACAGTGTTCAGGTATCCGTTTCTGAAATTTTCATAGGACGAATTCTTTTTCGCGGACTTTACCCAACTGACTCGGGAGCCGGAAATTGACGGCCTGTAGCCCTCGATCCATTTTTTGTATTCCGCGTTGTGGCCGCTTGTGAACTTGAAATGAATGCCGCTGAAATCGCCGACGGAATACAAATACTCCGCACGGAACCGGATCACTGTGTCCGCGCATTGCTGCAGGTCGCGGACTCCGGTGTCCATATCCACTACCGCGTATGCGGCGTCACGATTCTGTTTTAGTTGCCCGTTATAGAGGCGAACAGGCGGATTTCCCTTTTTCAAAGGCAGAAATCTCAGCCATTCTTCGAATGAGCCCGGCTTGACCGCGACCCGCTCGTATCCGGCCGGAACCTTTATTCTTTTCGCTATCGATTCAGCATCCTTATAGTCGGTTAGCCATGAGTATTTGTTTGCCGCCGCAAGCGCAACCGGCAGAGAAATTATCAAAATCGCCGACAGTATGATTGATGTAATAAGTCGCTTAAAAACAAGATTTTTCATGATTCTCCGCTGTTCAATAAACGCAGTTGTGTTTTTCCGAATTCAGAAACAGCTTTATTGTTGTCTTCAAATTTTTACTTTTTCTTTTCCCTTTCTACATTCTGCCTTCTACTTTTTACTGCATTTTATACCGCTTTCGCGCTCCGGTCAGCCACTCGTTTATCACTTTGTTCCGAGCCACTTCGTCGTTCCACTTGCCTGTCGCAAGTTTCATGGCTTCGTCTTCCGATATCGGAACCTTAAGGGCCGCCGCAAGCTTTTTGTTGCCCTTGTTTTTCGACGATTTTTCGCATGCAGAGGCAAGCTCTTCGTGCGTGTCGATAATCAGAGCGCCGACGAGGTCGTTGATCAGGTTCCAGCGCGCGGTCGCTTTCTCGAAATCGTAGGCGAATCCTTTTTTCTCCTTGAACGGGTTGATAAGCACGTTAGACTTCTTCTCGAAATCTTTGTAAAGCCCGGGCAGAACGCTCATCTTATTCAACGAGAATTCCTTCGGGCCGCCGGAGATGCCTTTTTTATACAGCCACAGGCGCTGGCCCTCCGGGCTGAGAACGAATCGTATGAAATCCTGCGCAGCCGCAACATTCTTCGCGCCCTTCAGAATCGCGATCGGGTCCGGAGTTATAACCGTCGACTTCGCGGGCATGGTGAATCCCAGCCGCGCGGCGCCGGTTTCCTCTATGGCGGAGAACGCGTAAGAGTCGAGCGTCAGCCCCTCCGCCACTTCGCCAGTAGACAGGTCCTTAATCGTCTGGCTCGAACTTTTCGGGAATGATCGCACATTGCCGCCCATCCGCAAAAGAATGTCCCAGCCGCGCTCCCAGCCGTATGACTGAAGAATTACCTCATACATCACATGAACCGTGCCGCTGTGGCGCGGGTCTCCGGAGCCGACAAGGTTGAAAAGATCGGGCGATGCGAGGTTCGCCCAAGACACCGGCTGTTTAATGTTGTACATCTTTAGAAGCTTTTTATTGTACAAAATGCCGAATCCGGACACCGATGCGCCATACCATCGGAATTCCGAATCATACAGCGGAACGCCGTTCAAGTCTTTCCGCAAACGGGCGAGTTCTTTTGCTGGAAGCTTGTAGGGAACGAGCAACCCGGCGTTCGCCAGTTCGGTGTAGGGGTCTATCCCGCCGCCATAAAAGAGGTCGGCGCCGATTCCTTGCGGGCTCCGCTCGAACCCGGATTTGATAAACTTAAGGTCGTCCGAGGAGCCGCCCTGATCCAGCCACGTCAACTCGATTTTTTCCTTGCCCTGTTTTTCGCGCCAGATTTTGAACGCGCGAGTGAACTCGCTGCGGATTCCTTCCCAGTGCGGGGAGACGATGACGAGCTTGTTTTCCGCGGCCGCGCGCGCCGGATTGACAAACAGCAATAACGCGAACGCCGCCGCAGCTGCGAGCATTAGTCCCTTTTTCATAGACGTTTTCCTTTCGCTCCGCGCGGTTCGCGGCGCGGACCCGATAGATTATACCAGAATTTGCCGCAAAGCGGGATTAGTCGGGCGCGGATAATAGAAAGATGCGAGAAGCGAGAGCGCCGGAATGGAACGAGTTAAGGCGCCGCTAAAAAGAAGATGCAAGGCTGTCTCGAACTTGCATAATAAAGCGCAAAAAGATTTTCGAAATTTCCCGAAATCAAGACAAAAGTAGTAAGAAGAAGCCAGAAAATGGCCGACGGCATAAAACTATATGCAACTATACGCGCGACCTGCCGGTGATATTACGGTATTCCGTACTCCCAAAAAGTTATAAACATATTAAGCCTCGATTTCTTCACTTTTTCACATAGTTATCCACATTTATTAACATTAGGAATCAAATCCCTTTTTCCCATAAAAGCGATATTGTCGAATAATTATCCGGGCAAAAAAAGAAACGATAGGTATACGCAACTATACTCATCAAGGCCCTCCCAATTACGCTTCCTCATTATTTCGACCGTGTTTCTTATTGTAAAAGTCCGGCCATAATCGCATACTATTGCATAACTATGCGCATGTTTGGATAAAAAAGAATACGATTTGCCGTGCCGCAACTTCCCACTTATTGACTTTGTTTCGGTTTTGCGTAGCTGAAAATGAAAAAGACAAATGAAAGAAACCCTTTTTCGAGAAAAGGTTTTCAAACTTTTCCAAAGGCTTCAGTAAGGTTTGAATGAGCAATTAAGCCTTTAAGTAGATAAATGAGGCCCGAATAAAAAGCCGGCTGGCCGGCAAAAGGTTTTCAAACTTTCCTAAAAGCTTTAGTAACAGGTATATGGAATTCCACGAATTGACCGGCAACACGGAGGCTGTTTGCCGCATCGCAATTAACGAAAGCGCAACAGGCTTTGTTAGCGCATTGGCAATATTGCTTAACGTAAACATACGAGGCCCGAAGCAAAAAAGTTTTGAAAGGATTGTAATAAAAACTTTTTCAAAAGTTTTCCTTATATAGCATTAAGAGCGCGCGCAGACGCTCGAAGCGTGCAGGCCAGCCAGCTTTTATTCGTGACTCATCTATCGACTATCGACTCATATTCTCATTTGTCATCTTCGAACCAAGCGAAGCGTTAGAAAGTTTGGGAAAAGGAGTTTGAGGGAAAACTTTTTTCAAAAGGTTTTCTCTCGACATTCATTATTTCATTATTTTCTGATTAATCTTTGTCTTCTTTCGGGGGAGAGCCGAGGCGAGTGACGTTTTCGGGGGAGACCAGTTCGTCGAATTGGGAGCCGGAAAGCAACCCGCGCTCTATGGCGAGATCGCGGACGCTCCGGCCGGTTTCGCGGGCGGCGGAAGCGATCTCCTGCGCCGCTTCGTAGCCGATCGTCTCCACGAGCGCCGTCACGCTCGCCGTCGAGTTGTCGACATTTCGGCGGCAGCGTTCCTCGTCCGCCTCGATGCCTTCAACGCAGTGGCGGCGGAACAAGTCGCACGAGTTCGCAAGCAGATCGAGGCTGACTAAAAGCGCGTCTGCGATAACCGGCATATAGGCGTTAAGCTCGAGGCTGCCGGAAGAACAAGCGTTCGCGATCATCGAGTCGTAAGACATCACCACCATTGCGGCCTGAGAGACCGCTTCGGGGATGACGGGATTCACCTTGCCGGGCATGATCGAGGAGCCCGCCTGTCGCGCCGGTAGCCTGATTTCACCGATCCCGGCGTGCGGGCCTGACGACAGAAACCGCAGGTCGCCGGCGATCTTCATCAAGTTAGTAGCGCAGGCCTTAAGGATACCGCTCACTTCGACGAACGCATCGGTGTTCTGAGTCGCCTCGAAGAGATTCTCCGCGCGGGCGAGGCCGAGTCCGGTGACCTCGCGGAGCTTTTCGGAAACCAGAAATATATACTTTCGCGGGGCGGCCAGACCGGTTCCGATGGCGGTTCCGCCGAGATTCACCACGCGAAGCCGTTCCTCGCATTTGTAGATGCGCCAGCGGTCGCGGCTGAAGGCCTCGGCGTAAGCGCCCATCTCGCGTCCGAGCGTCGTAAGGGCCGCGTCCTGCATCTCAGTGCGGCCGATCTTAACGATGTGGGCGAATTCCTTTTCCTTGCGTTGAAACGCCTCTACGAGGGCCGCTATCTGCGTTTCGAGGCGCCGCAGCATCTTTATGGCCGCCACGCGCAACGCGGTCGGATAAGTGTCGTTAGTGGATTGGTGGAGATTGACGTCTTCGAGAGGGCTGACCGTTGCGTAGTCGCCGAGCGGGCGGCCGAGAATCTGGAGCGCGCGGTTGGCGACGACCTCGTTCACATTCATGTTGGTGGATGTGCCGGCGCCGCCCTGAAAGGAGTCGACGACGATGTGGGCGTCGAGCAGGCCTTCCATCAGCTCGGAGCAGGCGGCTTCGATAGCGTCTGCTTTCGGGCCGGTCAGGAATCCGAGTTCGCGGTTAGTCAGGGCGCAGGCGAGTTTCACCGCGCCGTAAGCGTGGATCAGTTCGCGGTGCACGGGCCTGTGCGAGATCGGAAAATTATCGAGCGCGCGCTCGGAGTAAATCCCGTGCAGCGCCTCCGCCGGAACATTCACCTGACCCAGCAAATCATTTTCAATCCGGTAACTCGACATGGGTTAATTATATTGGTTTATTTTAGGAAGGTCCATTCTAAATGTAATAGTATTTGAACAGAAATAATTTTAGCAACATTTTTGCCGGCTGAAACTTGATATCGTGTGACGGAGAGGACGTCGTTGCGAGGAAGCCTTATTAGGCTGACGAAGCAATCCCAGACATGGAGATAGGAATTGAGTTTGGGGTTGCTTCGGCGCTTCGCTTCTCGCAATGACGCATTACGAGTATTGGGCGCTCAGAATGCCGCTTTCTTGGTTGGCAAAACGTATACTGGATTTATTTTTGATTAATAAATAAATTTGGAGGCGGATTATGAAAAAGAAAAATCGACCAGAACAAGAATTTGAAGATGATGGGATGCCATCAACAATAGACTTCGAATATTTACTTACAAATATGATGGGAGGAAAAAGATGTCATGGGTCTGCAGGACACCATGACTTGAATGCTTGGAAGGAAGTAGTGGGAAAAATATTCAAATCTTTAAAAAAGCATATCTCTTACAATGTTGAATCAACAGACAATTTTCATAAAAAAGAAATGCTTCAGGAATGCAAAAGGGCATTGGAAAATATTTCAGAGGCAGAAATTGTTCATCATGTTAATGAGGCGGCGATTATCAGATTGACTTACTTGGCATTTTTGTTGCTGGGACAACAACCGGATAATAAGGACAAAAATATATTGAATAGGGCGGAGCATTACAAACTCGATAAATTTAGAAAAATTACATGCTCTCAAACAAATGATCAGAAAATACAATTATTTTTATTTTTGATAACAGAAAAGCCGTACATTAATAAGTATAAAGAAAGCAAATATTTTATAGGGTTCAACAAGAAATATTGTGAGGGTCTTTGTTGTGACGATAATGAAAGCAATTTTGAACAAATTAGCAGGAGTCGCAATATTATATCTAATTCGAAATCCGAACTTCGTAGAAGGTATGTAGATATATTCCATGGTGATAGCTATAAATTTCTCGAATGGCTAAAGAAGGAGTTTAAGGATGTCTATAAAGATATTGCCGAAGACATGGTTTGTTTATAAAAACCAGCATTAAGCAAGGAAATCGAAACGCCAAATAATCATCTCGCTTCGCTTTCGGGCAACAGGAGACGGTGTTTCAGGCCGTCATGGATATCGCGCCCGGACATGGAGATAGGAATAGAGTTTGGGGTTGCTTCGGCGCTTCGCTTCTCGCAATGACGGCACTTTCGTTTTATATATCACAAAACGTCAATGTTGAAAAACGGATTAATCCTTGGCTAAATCCAGCAGGATGTTTTTGAGGACGGCGGCGGAGTTGCGAAAACTGTCCTGTTCGCAGGAGTGGAGGGCGACTTTGATTTTGCGCACGATGCCCGCGCGGCCGATGACGGCGGGGATGCTGAGGCAGACGTCAGAAATGCCGTAGTAATCCTGAAGCAGGCAGGATACCGGATAGATATCGTTGCCGTCGCGAAGGATGGACTCGCAGAGTCGCGCGACGGCGAGGCCGATGGCGTAGTAGGTGGCGCCTTTTTTCGCGATTATTTCGTACGCCGCGTTTTTGACCTTGTCGGCGATGGCGATCATTTCGTTTTCGTCGAAATCGGGCAGCGTTTTAATGTTGACGCCGCCGATGGAGGCGCCGCTCCAGACGGGGAACTCGGAGTCGCCGTGCTCGCCGAGAATGTATGCGTGCACGCTCGACGGGTTGACCTTGAAGCGGCGGCCGAGCAGGAATCTGAATCGGGCGGAGTCGAGAGTCGTGCCGGTTCCGAACACGCGCGATTCCGGAAAACCCGAGTAATTGATGGCGAGATGGGTCAGAATGTCCACCGGATTGGTTACGACGATGATGACGGAATCGGGCGCCGCTGCCGCAACTTGGGGGATCATATTTTTGAATATGGCGGCGTTTTTCCTGACGAGGTCGAGGCGCGTTTCGCCTGGTTTCTGAGCGGAGCCGGCGCAAACGACGACGATATTCGAGCCCTCGCAGGCGGCGTAATCGTTCGAAAAAGTTATTCTTGCGCCCGGCGCGAACTGGATTCCGTGAAGGAGGTCCATCGCCTCGCCTTCGGCTTTATCGCCGCGAGTGTCGATGAGCATGATCTCCGAGCCGATGTTTCGCGTCATCAGCGCGAAGGCTGTTGTCGAGCCGACAAAGCCCGCTCCGAGAATTGCGATCTTATCCATTAAAACGCCTCCCGTTTTCCCGCAGCTATATAACACGACATCAGGAATCTTTGTTCAAGAGGGCGGCGAGCTCGGATTCGCCGATGATTGCGACGCCGAGTTTTTCGGCGTTGTCTCGTTTCGAGCCGGGGTCTTCGCCGCAGACGAGGTAGCTGGTTTTTTTCGAGACGCCGGAAGAGACGCGGCCGCCTGCGGTTTCGATGTCGCGCTTGATCTCATCCCGCGGGCGGGAGAGGGAGCCGGTGATGACGAATGTCAACCCGTCGAGCGGTCGCGGGCCAGCCGCGCGCATTTCCTGTTTCATATTCAGGCCTGCGGCGCGAAGCTTTTCGACAACCGCTTTAACGCTTTCCTGAGCGAAGAATTCGAGAATGCTGGCGGCGACGGTCGGGCCGACGTCGGTCACGCCGGTGAGTTGTTCTTCGGTGGCGTCGGCGAGCGCGTCGAGAGAGCCGAAAGCGTCGGCGAGAAGCTGGCCTGTGCGCTGTCCGACGTGTCGGATGCCGAGCGCGAAGATCAGCCGTCCGAGAGGAGCCTTTTTGCTGCGCTCCAGACCGGCGACGGCGTTTTCAGCCGACTTGTCGGCCATGCGGTCGAGCGCGGCGAATTGTTCTTTCGTCAGCGAATAGAGGTCTCCGAAATCGTGGACGAGGCCGTTGTCCACGAGTTGGTTGATGAGGCTCGGGCCGAGGTTTTCGATGTCGAGCGCCTGACGCGAGCAGAAATGGGCGAGCCGTTCGCGGAGCTGGGCGTCGCAGAATGCGTTAGGGCATCGCGAGTCGACTTCGCCCTCGGCGCGAACGGCGGCGGCGCCGCATACCGGGCAATTTTCAGGAAAAACGAACGGCGGTTCTTCGCCCGCGCGCTTTTCCTTGAGAACGCTGATGATTTGCGGAATGATTTCGCCGGCTTTGCGCACGAGAACGGTGTCGCCGACGCGGATGTCGAGGCGCCGGATTTCGTCTTCGTTGTGGAGCGTGGCGCGTTTGACGATAGTGCCGGAGAGCTGTATCGGTTCGAGGTTGGCGACCGGAGTGAGTTTTCCGGTGCGGCCGACCTGAATTTCAATGCTCGCGACAGTTGTGGGTTTCTGTTCGGGCGGATATTTGAAAGCGATGGCGAAGCGCGGGTGGTGGCTTGTTGCGCCGATCGAGCGTTGCTGCACGAGGCTGTCGACTTTAATCACCATGCCGTCTGTTTCATAGTCGAGTTCGCTGCGTTTGGAGTCCCAATCGCCGATGTGCGCGACGAGCGCGTCGAGAGAGGCGAGGCGCTTGAAGTGGGGCTCGACGGGGAGGCCGAACGAGCGAATTTGTTCGAGGCAGTCGAAATGGGTTCGAGGCATGAGGCCTTCGCGGCGGCGGAGCCAATAGAGAAAAATGCTGAGCGGACGTTGCGCTGCGGCGGCCGGATCGAGGAGCTTGAGCGAGCCGGCGGTTGCGTTGCGCGGGTTAGCGAACAACTGTTCTCCGGCGGCGGCGCGCTCCTCGTTCATCTTGTCGAAATCGGGGCGCGACATATACGCCTCGCCGCGGACTTCGAGTTCATCGCCGGGTTCGAAGACGCCGTTGAGGCGCAGAGGAAACGAGCGGATGGTTTTCACATTTTCGGTTATATCGTCGCCTTTGCGGCCGTCGCCGCGGGTGGCGGCGCGCAGGAGCGTTCCGCCGCGGTAGATTATCGACACGCTCACGCCGTCGATCTTCAGTTCGGCGATGTAATCGATCTGTTCGTTCGCCGGGAGCGCCTTGCGGACGCGCTGGTCGAATTCTGACAGGTCTTCGATGTTGTACGAGTTGTCGAGCGAGAGCATCGGCGCCTCGTGGACGACTTGCCTGAAGCCGTCGATCGGCGCGCCGCCGACCTTTTGTGTCGGCGAGTCGGGCGTGGCCAGCTCAGGGTGCGCCGCCTCAAGTTCCTTCAGGCGCGAGAAAAGCCGGTCGTAATCGAAGTCGCTGATTGTCGGCGCCGCGTCTATGTAGTAACGCCGGTTATGTTCTTCAATTTCCCTGCGCAGCGCAATAACTTCCTGCTTCGGGTCCACCGGCTCTTCCTGAAAAAAAGAAATCTGCGTCATCTTATGGTTAACTGCTTTCTTAATTCTTTGTTTGTTCGTTCTTTCCCTGTTTGCAAACTATCAATCTCCAGCTACCGTTTTATCCCTTGTCATCCGGATGCACGAACGGTTTTTTGTCTATCGTGATTCCGAAAATGCGGCCGATGTAAGAGAGTTCGCGCTCGTGAAGGGCGAGCCTGAAGGATGCGAGCATAGTTCTGTGGCGCCTGAAAGTGTAATAAGTCTGAGCTGCGAGATCAATCAGGTCGCTGTTGCGTATGACGGCGCGCGGGATCAGGCGAATCATGTCCTCCAGATTCATTTTGACATATTTTATAACGAGTTCGCCGAAGTAGAAACATTCATAGGAGATATCGAACTGCCTTTCGTGCTGAGCAGGTGTTGAGGTTTTGCGGCACAGGTCGAAATAAGTTTCTTCGCCGATGCAGTCCGGGAGCGGCCCGCGCGAGCATAACTCGCGGGCGAAACCGCGGTTCAAGGCGTCGGTCATGTTATCGAGTTCGGTGACCTGATTCATGACGCGTACAGTGTCAGGCAAGACGATAAAGCGCATAAAGCGCGAGTTGACGATACGCGAGTAAGCGCGGTTGCGCGGCGTGAATCGGGCGCGGCGGTCCGGGGGCGGATAGAGGAGTCCGAAGAAGTAATCGTGGAGATCGGAATATTGCGAGAAGTCGCAGTAAGTCGCTTCGAGGCGGCGGCGTTGATAGTCATAAATTAGAGCCTCGGCGTTCAGCAAACAGTCGGACGCGACGGCGGCCGCTTGTGAAGTGGCGTTTTGACCTGGAGATAAAGGCGTTTGTTCCAAACAGGCGCTCCGTACTGCGCGGTTATTTACAAACACACGTAGGGCGCGGCATGCAGCGCCCCTACGTCATAATTTCACCGCAACCTGACATTTAATTATCGCTTATTTCCGGATCTTTTATCCAATGTTCTCTGGATTTTTCTTATTGATTTTTCCGGCGATTTCAGGTCATGTTCCCAGATTCTCAGGGCCGACCATCCGTCCCGGCGCAGCTCCGCGCGGATTTTCCTGTCTCTGGCGACGTTTCTTGCAATTTTCGCGGTCCAGTATTCCTGATTGGATGCCGGACGCCGCAAGTGTTTCGGGCATCCGTGCCAGAAGCAACTGTCTATGAAAACTGCGATTTTTTCTTTCCTGAAGATGAGATCGGGCGAGCCCTTGACGTTTTCGGGGTGTTTTTTGTAATTCCTGATTCCGGCCTGATTCAGGAGCGCGAAGAATTTATTTTCCAGACCGGTGTTTTTGCTTTTGACGGCGAACATAATCCGGGATCTTGTCTCGCGGTCGAAAGTGTCCATAAAAGTATTCTCACAAAACCTTCAGCCATGAATTATCGAAACCGATGGCGTCCAAAAGGCGGTCGCGATCAAGGAGCGGCGGCTTTTCGATTTTCAAAGCGAGGCGGTCTTCGGGCACTTTTTCAATTATGGTGAACTGCGAGCCGTGCGGCTGCCAGGTGAAGCGGTGGCGTCTGTTTTCATCGAATCCTTCGAGGTTTTTGCTCTTGTTCCATTCCCAGGAGATTCTTTCCGGCTCGAATCTGATTGTTTCGAGTTCGAAAACGGCGACTTCGAGCAAATCTTCGGATTTAACGAGAACGACAGTTCGAAGATATTTAAAATTCTTTTTTATCGCGGAGACGCGTTCGTTCCAGATCGCCAGAACTTTTTCTCCTAAAAGCGACGGCTCCTGATTCAGGATGTCTCCGTCGCCGAATGAAAAGATAGGCGAGTTCCGGCCTGAGATGAGCCGGACGGTTTTCGCGGCGGAAGGGATTTTAACTTTAACTGTTTTGCAGCCCCACGCGCACTGTTCGAGCCGCACATCGTCCAGGCCGACATTCGAGTTTTCCCAATCCGCGCCGATGAGACGCGAGAAAATCTCCTCCCAGTCCTGACCTTCGAGCCGGGGCGACTGCCGAGTTGCGAGAAGAAAAACCAGTTCGCGGCCCAGCCTGACGGCGAAATGCGCCGGAAACTTATTCAAAGGGTAGGGCGGCTCATACTTCTGAACGTTTCTTAACTTTGGCTCAAGCAATATGTTTCGCCTCGTTTTATTAATACTGATGAACTTAAGATTATCTGCCGGTTCCGCGCTTGTCCCAGCCGAGCGCTATGAACATCTGCTCCAAAACCGCGGTTACAGTAGGGATGGAAACCGAGTTGCCAGCCTGTTTTCTCGTTTGAGAATCGTTGCATACGATTTCGAAAGTGTCCGGGAATCCCTGAAGGCGCAGCATCTCGCGGGGCGTGAGTCTTCGCTCGCCGTTGACAAGCAGATAGTTGTATGAAGCTCCCGCGCGCAGAGCGCAGGAATAGGGATAAGCGCTGATGTGGCCGGCTTTGTTTTCGTGCCAGATCGTCAGTTCCTTAGTCGGCGCGCGTTTGCTCAGGCGTTTCTGTTTGATATTTTCGGAAACAAAATATTTAGCCGCCGGTTTTTTCTCGAGAATCCCGCTTAGCGGTTTCATTTTTACGCCGCCGTCCGGCCAGACGAAGTCGCGCGGTTCCCTGAAGCCGACGATGAAAACGCGTTCGCGTTTCTGAGGCAGCCCGTAGTCGAGCGCGTTTAGGACGCGATAGTCGGCGTGATAGCCGAGTTCGTTGATCGTTTCGAGAATGCGTTTGAGAGTGTGGCCTTTGTCGTGGCCGACGAGCAACTTAACGTTTTCGAGCAGAAACGCCGCCGGTTTTTTTTCTTTAACAACGCGCGCGATATGGAAAAACAAAGTTCCGCGCGTGTCCTCGAAACCCTTCATGTCGCCGCAGATGCTGAACGGCTGGCAGGGGAAGCCGGCCAGCAGGATGTCGTGGTTTTTAATGTCTGCCGCGTCGACGACAGTGATGTCGCCGTCGGGCGTTTCGCCGAAATTGGCGGCGTATGCCTTTTGGCATTCCTTGTCGATGTCCGACGAAAAAACGCAACGCGGCGTTATTTTATATTTCCTGCAGGTGTTTTCGAATGCGATTCTAATGCCGCCAATTCCGCAGAACAGGTCGACAAACCGCGCTTTATTCCCGGCGATAGCCATAAATATTTAAACTCTCCAGCAATAATGAAAACAGCATCTTTAAAACTGTTTCGCATATTCTATGCATCATAAAAAAACGTGTCAAACCGGACCGGAGTTTCACAGAGGAAAAGAGGAGGTCAGGAATCTTTTTTGTAATGGCCGCTTTTGCCGCCTTCTTTTTCGAGGAGGAAGAAGGGTCCGACGACGATGTCGCGCTGGACGGCTTTGCACATGTCGTAGATGGTGAGGGCGGCGACGGCGGCGGCGGTCAGCGCTTCCATCTCGACGCCTGTGCGGTCGAGCGCCTTGACGACGGCGGTGATGACGATTTCGCTCGCGCCGCGGTCTGCTTTGAAGTCGATTTTGACGTTCGTAATTTTCAGAGGGTGGCAGAGGGGGATCAGTTCTGAAGTTTTTTTCGCGGCCTGAATGGCGGCGATGCGGGCGACCTGAAAGACGTCGCCTTTGGGGATGTCGCCGTCGAGAATCTTGTCGAGAACGTCCGGGCGAAGAGAAACGCTGCCCTGAGCCGATGCGCGGCGCTCGGTAGTGTTCTTATCGGAGACGTCGACCATCGAGGCGCGGCCCTTGTCGTCGATGTGAGAGAGTTCATTCATGATTTATCCGTGCCGTTGCAGGCGTTGCGCATGGTTTCGGCGGACATTTCGGGCGACATCGGATTGATGTAGAAGCCGGTGCCCCATTCGAAGCCGGCGATCTGGGTCAGGCGAGGGATGATCTCCATGTGCCAGTGATAGTGATGAGTTTTGTTCGTGTTACAGGGCGTTGTGTGAATGATGTAGTTGTAGGGCGGATGGCCGAGAGCGTTGTCGAGCCGCCTGATCGAGCGCTGGAAGCAGGAAGCGAAGGTCGGAATCATGTGGTTTTTCAGCTCTGAAAATTTCTCGCTGTGTTTTTTTGGCAGGAGCCACATTTCGAAAGGGAACCGAGCGGCGAACGGGCAGAAAGAGATGAAATCTTCGTTTTCCTCGACGACGCGTTTTTTGAAAGCGCGTTCCTCGTCGATCATGTCGCAGAACACGCAGCGGTCCTTGAAGTCGAGGTAGGAGAGAGAGCCCGCGAGTTCCTCGCTGATGCGCTTGGGAACGGTTGGCGTGGCGATTAGTTGAGAATGAGGGTGCGAGAGCGAGGCGCCGCCGGCTTGGCCCGAGTTCCGGAAAATCAGGATGTATTTGAAGCGCTCGTCTTTTTCGAGATCGATCATGCGCTCGCGGTACATCCAAATGAGATCGGTCAGGTTCTGGTCGCTCAGCGTTGAGATAGTCTGCTCGTGGTCCGGCGTTTCAATGAAGACTTCGTGCGCGCCTACGCCGTTCATGATGTCATACATGCCGTAGGCTCTTTTGTTAAGATCGCCTTCAATAGTTAGCACGGGATATTTGTTGGATACGACGCGGACGCGCCAGCCTGGCGTGTCGGGCAGCGAAACGCGTTCGCGCACGGCGGCGATCTCGGGCGGAGTCATGTTTTCGTTGCCCGGACAGAAAGCGCAGAAGCCGCTTGACTTGTGCGGTTCGGCTGGAAGAAAATCAGTAGGCCGTTTTCCGCGCTCAGTTGAAATTATCACCCAGCGTCCGAGCACCGGGTCTCTTCTTAATTCAGACATATCTCCTCAATCTAAGCCGCCCGCGGAGATTATAACTATTATGCGGGCAATGTATAGCGTGTTTGCGCTAGTATATTCAGTATAACAACCAGTCAATTGTTTTCACTTCGTCAGGGCGAACGCAAGGTTTTCCCCAACGACCTTTTTCAGCGCGGCGATGAAAGTCCGCGAAGAAACGCCGCCGTGTCCTCCGGTTTCGAAGTGCAGATATAAATGCCGGACGAAATCTCGAATCCGACTGAAGGCACGACGCGCGGAAGAATCTGAATAAACCAGTGATATTTCTCGCGGTGGCGCGTGTTCGTCGGGCAGGCCTGAATCAGATAGTTATAGTCAGGGTCGCCGAGACCGACGTAAATCCTGTAAAGGATGTCGCGCATAACCTGAGCGAGTTCGGCAATCTCCGTGTCCGAGGCTTCGCCGAAAGTTGCGCAGTGGCGTTTGGGAATGACCCACGTCTCAAAAGGCGTTTGAGAAGCGAACGGCTCGAAAACGATGAAGCGTTCGGTTTCGAGGACGAGACGCTGTTTTTCCTTGGCGCGAAGAGTGGCCTCGACGGTGTCGCAGGCGACGCAGCGGTTGTGGATGTCGTAATATTCCTTGGCGACGTTCAGGCGCAACTGGATGCGCATGGGAATGACCGGCGTTGCGAGCACCTGCGAGTGCGGATGTTCGAGCGAAGCGCCGGCTTTTACGCCGTAATTGCGGAAAATGTTGATGAGCATGATCTGCTCGTCTTTTTCGAGTTGGCGGTAGCGCTCACGATAGATGAAGAAGAGCCTTTCGACCATGCGGCGGTTCATAGTGGCGATAGTGAGGTCGTGGCGCGGCGTTTCGACGATGACGTCGTGGACGCCGAAGCCGCGCACTCCATTGAAGAAGTTGGCCTCCTCGAACCAGTCGGCCTCAACCCACGGGTCGAGAGCGGGGTACTTATTAGGGACGACGCGGACGTTCCAGCCGCCGGAGTCGGGCGGTGAGTTTTCCGGCCGGTCTGCGAGGGCTTCGGGCGGCGTCATCTTTTCGTTGCCTGCGCAGAAAGGGCAGGAGGGGTTGTGCGCCGGTGGCGCGGGCTTCTCGGCTTCGCGGTGAAAATCCTCGGGCCGGCTGGCCCGTTCGGACGCGATGATCACCCAGTCGCCCGTCATTCTGTTCTGTCTGAGTTCGGACATTGTTGATTAAACCCGGCCTTGCCGGCGCGCGCTTACGCGTCCCGCCGGTTCCCGCGCTGATTGCCCCCGGCGTTATTTTGATGTCCCGAAGTCCACTTTTGGAACTTCTTTTTCCGCCTGCGGAGTTTCCAGCATCGTGCGCGGCTGGTACTTGAAAAGGCCCGCGAAGAATGAGCCGGGGAAACCCTTCACATAAATGTTGTACGTTTTGACCGATTCGTTGAAGCGCTCGCGCTCGACCGCGATTCGGTTCTCCGTTCCGGCAAGCTCGTATTGCAGATTGATAAACTGCTTGTCGGCCTTCAGGTCCGGATAGCGTTCCACGATGACGAGCAGCCGGGACAGAGCGCTCGATATCGAGTTGTTGGCGTCAACTTTTTCCTGCACATTCGTTGCGCCGGCGAGTTTCGAACGCGCTTCGGCGATCTGAATGAATATCTCTTTTTCGTGGCTTGCGTAGCCCTTTACCGTGTTCACCAAGTTCGGAATCAAATCGTTTCGGCGCTTGAGCACGTTGTCCACCTGCGCGTACTTCGCGTCAACTTCTTCGTTCATCGCAACCAGCTTGTTTTTCGCTCCTATGAACATGCCGCCGAAGATCAAAACGCCGATGATCAGCAGGCCGCCGCATCCGAGCGCGAACTTGAATCCGTTTCCCATCTTTATTACCTCCACGCAAAGTCATTTCAAATTAACAGCTATTATTATAATATCCTGTTTTTAATTGCATAATTGACCAGAATAACTCATTGTAAATTTTATTAGAATTATACTACAAGATGACGGAGACATATCGGCGTTTTTTCAGAGTGGCGGGACGGCGACAAACGTTGAGCGATTATATTAATCATCTAATAACGCCTGATATTGTTCTACCAGCCGCCGGAGGCGCCGCCGCCGCCGCTGCCGCCGCCGCCGAATCCTCCGAAACCGCCGCTGAAACCGCCTCCTCCTCCAGAAGACCAGCCTCTGCTGCCGCCGCTTCCGGAAAACAGGAGTAGAAGCAGCAACGACGGGTGTCTGATGAATAATATGATCAAGAATATCGTGAAAATTAAACTGATGATTTTCTTGAACAGCGGGAGTTCTTTTATTGGCGCCTGTTGCGCGGCCTGATAATTCAAGCCGAGATCAGCCATCGTCAGGTTGTACTCGGGGAGCGTTCGCTCGACAACCGCTTCGGCGCCCGCCTGAAGGCCGCCGCTGAAGTCGCCCGTTTTGAATCGCGGCGCCATCACATCGCTCACTATCGCGCCCGCCGCCGCGTCCGGTATCGCTCCTTCGAGTCCGTACCCGACCTCGATTCTCATCTTTCGGTCGTCAATCGCCACAACGATCAGGACGCCGTTGTCCTTTTCCTTGCCCCCGATTCCCCATGCTTCGAATAGTTTCACGGCGTACTCGTCAATAGAGGCATAGGGCGCGAACGTCGGCACGACGGCGACGGCGATCTCCGCCGTGGTTTTGTCCTTCACCGCGACGAGCAATTGTTCGAGTTGCGCCTTTGTGTTCGCGTCCATTACATTGGCATAATCGTTAACATAACCCGTCGGATTCGGAAAATTCTGCGCGGCGTTCAAGGTGGGCGCGCCGGAGAAAAGCAGCGCGAGCGCCGCTATGAAAATGAAAGCGAGAGATTTTATTGTAATGGTTTGTCTGTTCATTTTTCAGTCTCGAAAGAGTCGATGTAGCGCGTGAGCGCGTCGAGTTCGGCGATATAGGCGCTGAAAAGCGAATCGAGTTCGGCGGAGGAAAGCTTGCCTCTGCGTTTTTTTGCCTGAAGCAGGCCGCGGAAAGCGACGAGCCGCAAGCCGGTTTTAGTCTCGATGGCTTTGATCAGCGAGTCCTGGTCGCGTTCCGGCGCAGCGCCGGTGAGACGCAGGATGTTTCTGAAAACGGTGAAGAAAGTCGGGAGCGTGCTTTCGAGGAACGACCTGAACTTTGCCGGGTTGCCGCCCACCTCGAAGTAGGACTGGGTCAGCCGCAGGTTTTTGCCGCGCAGGTTTTCCTCAATTTCCAGCCGCAGATTCAGTCGCGAGATGTCGGCCGTGTCGAGCGGATTCACGCCATGGAATGCAACGCTGCCTTCCTTCCATTCGAGAAATTCCATAGGGAACACGTCCGTTGAGTCGGCGATGAATTCGCTGTCGACCACTATCGGCCGCGCGCGCAGTTTTTTGAAGTGGCGGTTGAAGACCGGAAGCAGCGTCTTGAGCAGCGGCAGGTCAACCTGATCGAAAACCATGAAAGTGTTTATGTCGGATTTGCCCTGCACATAATGCTGGCCGGTCGCGCTGCCGAACAGCACGGCTGCCGTTAGAGAGCGGCCGCCGCTTTTTGCCGCCGCCAGGGTGTCCTCAAGGAGCGCCTCGAGCATCGGCGCGACTTCCTTTCGCATTTTGTCCGAATTCTTAATCGTCGCCATTTTTACCTCCGCAGATACGTTCATACGTCATTTCATAAAAGATTTTAACTATATGCGAGATGTGAAATAACTATATTGCCATACAACATTCTTTTCAAATTAAGCTCTGCCCGTTAAGAAAGGGTTGGATTCCTTCTCGCTCCCGATGGAAGTCGAGGGGCCGTGGCCGCAGTAAACTTTAGTGTGCGGGGGCAGCGTGAGCAGCTTCCGCTTGATGTTGCTGATAAGCGTGTTGTAGTCGCCGCCGGGCAGGTCCGTGCGCCCGATCGAGCCGTAGAAAAGCGTGTCGCCCGCGAATACGCAGTCGCCGAAGTTGAAGCACAGGCCGCCCGGCGAGTGGCCCGGCGTGAGTATGACTTCCGCTTTCAGATTCCCCACAGTGATTATGTCGCCTTCGTTCAGGAACCCGTCGATTTCAGGCTTGTCGCCGAACCGCACCCCGAAGAAACGGCACTGCTGGTCGTAACCCTCGACGAACGGAGCCTCCGTTTCGTGCAGCAGGAACTTGGCGCTTTTCGCTTTTCGGATCGCTTCGACCGCCCCGATGTGGTCTATATGCGCATGTGAATTGATGATGCG
>JBAYJY010000047.1:0-27858 GCA_041664945.1 bacterium
GCCGCATTCTTGAAAAATTGTAGTTTAAATAAAACGTTGTAAAGATACGATAATTCACGAGGCATAAGTAGTTAAAGATGTTGCCTTACAGCGATCCTATAACGCAGCAAGTCCCGGCTTATATAAAAGGTTCAATTTCTCGCATCGAATATTATTTCATTGTGACTGTTCGCCGTATCATTTTCCGTGAATCGCATCGTCGGCCATAAGTTTGGCGTAGACCGTGGCGCGTTTCGCCAGATTCTTTTTGTGCTCTTTTGAAAAAGGGATTTTTTTCCAGAATAAATTTCTGACGTTCGGCGGCAGGACCTGAAAGCCGATCGCTTCTTTTGTTATCCATTTAACGTAGTCGTCGGTGAAGGATTTTTCCAGATTAGTGAAAGAAAGGTCCGGATAGATCAGCTTATACATGCTGCCGATCTCGCCGGGGAGGTCTTTCCAGTTGTATGATGTGGTAGTGATATGCCACCTGAAGCCGGCAAGAGTGCGTATGATGCTGACGTCGGTTGAAAGAGTCGGAGGCGCGAAGAGCGGAACCATCAACCGGTCTTTCCATGCCATGCCCGTGCCGATGCCCGGAACTATCAGAACTTTCGGCGCCTTCCGGTTCCCTTCCCGGTCGAGAAAAATCGAGAAATCAATCGCTTCCGATTCCTCAAGTATTTTTTCGACGTTTTCCCGGATATTGAAACTCAAACGTTGGTCAGGCGGAATCCATTTGTCTATGAGAACCGGCGTGTTTTTTATCAGGCGTCCGCGAGCCGCACAGCTTCGCATTACTTTGACGAGCAAATCGAACTCTTCCTTGATTCTCGAAAAGTCGGCAGATTCGAGCGCGCCGCCGCTGAAGTCGGCTTCCTTTATCTTGATATTCTCGACTTCGATATAGCGCGTGTTTTCCTCATTAACTATGTGTTCGAGAAGCGCGACCTTCTTGCGGGCGGCGGTTAAATACTTAACTTTTTCCACCTGCGCGTTGTCCGGCGAGTAGAGCTTGAACAATTCGGTGAATTCCGCGTAATTGTCGCGTTCGTGTTTGTAAAGCGCGACAAGTTCCGCATCGAGTTTGATTCTTCTGTCCCGCAGCTTGTCCTCGCTCTCCTTGCTTTTTGTTTTGGATTTCACCTGTGCGGTGTCGCTTGTCGGGGTGATCTTGCCGCGCGCTATCTTTTCCATCCATTCGTTCAAATACATTATTTCGAATTGTTCTTCGGTCAGATTCCTGTCGATTTCATTCAAGAGCGCGTCAACAACCGCGTCGTTTTGTATGATTCGGCTGTCGATAATTCCGAAGTTGAGAAATAATTTCTGTTCCGGCGTGAGGTTCGTCTCTCTCGCACGCAGGATATCCTGTCCCATCTTCACATATGAAAGCGAAAAGATTCCGAGAGCCCGCTCGAAATTCACTGCCGCGTCTCCGGGAATCTTGCCGTCGTGAACTCCAGAATAAAGCTCAATGCCGAGTTCCACATTCGCAAGTATTTTTTCGTCCCTGTAATCGAGACACTTATAAAAACATTCTTCTACTTTGACTTGCGGATATTTGTTTGTTCCAGTTGTCATATTGCGCTCCCTTTGCCGCTTAAAACTCTAACCGAAGTATATCACTTTAGAGGACTGATTAAAGGGGCATTTGAAAATTGCAGCGATATATCTTATCTGTCAAAAAATGTCGGCTGATGACATAGGCGCTTTGACATAGTGATCAGCCTTTTTGCTTGGATTAGCGATATATAAAAGTAATTTGCGTTTAAGTGAATTGTATAAAAAGGAGCGTCTGAAAAACATCGCAGTATACAGAGGTCATGCCTGAATTCAGTCTATCATTTGAAACCCGATTCTAAATCATTTTCACCGCTTGAACAGGACACACAGCCGCGCATTCGCCGCAACTGACGCATATATCAGGTTTGATGGCGAAAGCAGGCTTGCGCTCCGCAATCGCGTCCACAGGGCATGCCTCGACGCACATTCTGCATTTGCTGCATTTTTTCATGCTTATCAGATACATCGTTTCAAGTCCTTTCTTAATACGCATTGCTTCGCGGCTTATTCGGATGCTGCTTCGCCGCTCTTCAAAACAACAGTTTTGAGATCGCCGTTGAGCCTGATCGCGTTGAATTTGTCGGGGCAGGCTATTCGGCATGCCGTGCATTTGACGCAATACCGCTGCTCTATGCTGGCAGGCTGTTTCTTCTCCCATACAATCGCCTGAGTCGGGCACTTGCGCGAGCAAATGCCGCAGCTTTTGCATAGTTCGGGATCGATCTCGACCATCATGCCGCTTTTTCGAATTTTAATCTCTCCGCTGTCTTCGCATTTAACAGATGAGAAGTTTCTTGGACATGCTTCGAAGCATTTGCCGCATACGACGCACTTCGCAGAATCGATTCTCGCAGGGACGCCTTTCGTCCAGATGATCGCGTCCGCTGGACATGCCTTGAAACAGAGGCCGCAACTCCGGCAGCGAACCGGGTTGATTTCAAATTTGCTCCCGCGCAACATCGCAACTTTTGCTTTTTGTTCATCTTCATCAGCCGCGCGAGTAATTTCGGCGATGTTCGCTTCTATTTCGTCTCGTTCTTCAATTTGTTTTTTATAAATAGATTCGAAAAACTCAGCCTCGGCGGCTATATGCTTGCGCCGGTCGTTAGCCATTTCCGATGCGCGCTCACGAATATCATTCAACGCCGGTCCGGTGAAATCGAGTCCGAGTTTCTTCGCGAGCCGTTTAGTCGGAATGCCGTCGCCGTCCCAGTCGCGGACTTCGTAATAAACAGGCATCATAACGTCGATTCGAACTCGGGTCTCCGGCCTGTCCGGATCCTGCGGAACGTCTGTAAGCCGCGCCGGAAGCGTGTCGTCCGGAGCGCCGATGCCCTCGCGCAAGTTGAATATCCGTTCGAGCGTGAATCCGCGTTCTCCCGCAGACGCGAAGTGGCCGAGGTCCATGTTCATTCCTGTTAGTGTCGAAATGGTTTCGGTGTGAGGAATCATAGGAACGTGAAGAGGGATCATCCACTCGCGGAGCGCGGCGCCTTGATTGTGGAGCAGGGCTCCTGAGCCGATCAGGATATCGGAGACAACTTTCGCGGCGTTCGACGCGGGCGGAACTAATTTTGAAGCGATGCCGGGGATCAGCGCGTAAGTTGTGAAAATGCAATTGCCGCAGGCGCTGACAGCTTCGAGCATGTTCTGCTGGAAAACGCAGAATTCAGGTTTCGCTTTAGTGGTCAGTGGGTCCATGAGAACCGGGCCGAGAGCCTCGAAAAAGACGAGGTAACCGCCGTTGATGTGGCAGCCGCCGCGGTTGCTTGTGGCGTAACCGAGGCCGTGGCCTACGGCGCGTCGCGGTTCGTATGCGGCGAACTCCATTCCCTTAGTGTGCATGGCGAAATCAGCGCCGCCGTGGCGGGCGGCGACTCTCATCGAGCCTTCGGCGAGTTCGTCGCCGATCCCGCGCCGGTATGCGATATCATCGAGTATTCCGGCGATTATTCCAGTGTCGCCGAACGTCAAACCGTTTTTCCAAAGCCCTTTTTCGTTCAATTCCATCGCGAACGCGATTGTCGAGCCGGCGGTGATCGTGTCCATTCCGAGCAAGTCGAGCTGGTAATTCCATTCAATGATTTTTGCCATATCGGGATTATCTATGTCCGGGCCGAACATGCCGACTGTTTCAAACTCCGGGCCTTTGATAACGCGGCCTTCGTGGCGGACGCGTCTCTCGCAGCGGATCGGGCATGACACGCAACCGGAATTGCCGGCGCTGTGTTTTTCAGTCATTTCCTCGCCGCTGATTGTTTCCGCGGAATCAAAACTGCCTTTCGAAAAATTGTGCGTCGGCAGCACGCCGGCCGCGTTCGCCACGCTGACGAGTCCGGCGGTGCCGAAGTTAGGCAGCCGTTCGCCTGTTGAGGGATTCTTGCGAAGGGTGTCAACCCATCCTTTAACGGCTTTTCTAAATCCGGGTTCGTCATGAATCGGAATATTTTTAGCTCCGTAAGCTACGAGCGCTTTGATGTTTTTTGAACCGAGAACGGCGCCTGCGCCGCAACGGCCTGCCGCGCGTTCGCCTGAGATTATGCTCGCATACCGCACGAGGTTCTCTCCCGCCGGGCCGATTACCGCCAAGCCGCATTTCTTTCCGAACTTTTTTTCAAGCGCATGCTGCGTTTCCTCAGTGTTTTTGCCCCAGAGAGGCCGGGCGTCCTTGAATTCGATTCCTTCCTCGTTGATGACGAGTGTTGTGGGCCGTTCGGCGCGTCCGCGCAGTATCAGTCCGTCATATCCGGCTTTTTTCAGATACATGCCGAATGTTCCACCGCAATTCGAACTCGCAATCCCGCCTGTCATCACATTCTTCGTCGATACGTCGAACCTGCTTGTGCATGGCGCGCCGCTGCCCGTGAGCGGGCCTGTCATGAAGACTATTATGTTTTCCGGCGATAGCGCGTCTGTTCCTGGTTCGAGTTCGTCATACAGGATTTTTGCCGCGAGCGTCTTTCCTCCGAGGAATTTTTCACGGTCCCGGTCGCTCACGCTGTAATCTTTAAAGATGAGCTGCGCGAGATCGATTTCAAGAATTCGTCCCATGTAACCGCCGTATTGTGTTCCCATATAATGCTCCTCTTATTGCAGCAAAATTGCTTCGCATTCGATCCGTTCTCTAAAACCACATCACTATTATACAAATATCAAGGCCGGTGCGCTTAATTTAATGAGATAATTTCAACTTTGCCGCGGTACTGCAACTGAGAGACATATTGGGATATAATGTATTTCGATTTTGGCGACAGGCGGCGAGGCGAAAACATGTCGGATAAAAAAACAATCGTTGTTTCATCTCCTGGGAGGATATGCCTGTTCGGTGAGCATCAGGACTATCTCGGATTGCCTGTAATCGCCGCGGCGGTTAATATGCGCGCTGAATTCTCCGCGACGGCAAATGGAACCGGCGTTTTCAAAATTATGTTGCCTGACATAGGCAAGGAAGAGGAAATAGATCTGTCGCGCGAGCAGGAATACCGCTCGAAACGCGATTATCTTCGCAGCGCGGTAAACATTCTGAGGCGCGACGGTTTCAAATTCGGCGAGGGATACGATATAGCGCTGACGAGCGGAATACCGATAGGGAAGGGGTGTTCGAGTTCGTCCGCGATACTCGTCGCGTGGATCGGGTTATTGAGCCGTATCGCGACTGAAGGCAGGCCGCTGACGCCGGGCGAGGCGGCGAAATACGGTTATTTCGCAGAAGTAAAGGAATTCAATGAGCCCGGAGGTATGATGGACCATTACACGTCCGCGCTCGGCGGAATGGTGTATATAGAAACAAAGGGCGAGATAAAACTGAGCCCGCTGGCTGCGAAGCTGCCGGGCGTTTTCGTGCTCGGAGATTCGATGGAGCCGAAGGATACGACAGGCGTTCTCGGATCGGTGAAGGGAAACGCGGTTGGCGGGATGGCGTTTGCGCAACAAACGATTCCTGGCGCGGCGTGGGAAACTCTTGGCTGCGAAGGAGCGGCGGCTGTAGCCGGCGCGCCGGAAGCGCTGAGGCGCGCGCTTACAGGCAATTTGCGCAACAGAGACATAACGCGCGAGGCGAAGGCGATTCTCGATTCGGGCGCTCCGGACCCTGAACAGATCGGAGTTCTTCTCACGCAGGAGCATGCCGAGCTGAGCGAGAATCTCGGCATCTCGACGCAGCGCATAGACGCTATGGTTTCAGGCGCGCTCGCGGCTGGCGCATGGGGAGCGAAGATCAACGGCTCAGGCGGCGGCGGCTGCATGTTTGCGTATACTGAAGAAACGAAAGCGGAGTTTGTCAGGCAGGCGATCGTGTCCGCCGGCGGCGAGGCTGCGCTATTGCATATCGATTCAGGATTGAAGGAGGAACAGAGGTGAAAGGAATAATACTTGCGGCTGGGCGGGGAACAAGACTGAGGCCGTGGACGGATGACACGCCGAAACCAATGCTGAAAATGGCCGGCAAACCGAACATTGAATATATTTTCGACGGATTCGCCGCGGCGGGCGTCGACGATCTCTCGCTTGTCATAGGCTATCTCGGCGAACAGATATCCGGCCACTATGGAAACGATTATCGCGGAATGGCAATAAGATATTTTGAACAGAAAGAGTTGCTCGGCACAGGGCACGCTCTCCTGCTTGCGGAAGAAGTTCTAAAAGATGACACGTTCATGCTCAGTTGGGGCGACATTCTAATGGACATCGAAAACTATCCGGAGCTTGTCGAGTTTCACAAAAAGGGCGGTTTTGAGGCGACTATCACTTTGAATCATATAGACGATCCATACGCCGGCGCCGCGGTTTATATGGAAGGCGATCGAGTTGTGAATGTGATAGAGAAGCCGCCGAAAGGCGAATCGACGACTAATTGGAACAACCGCGGGCTTTTCATTCTGTCTCAGACGATTTTCGAAGAGGTTCACGCTCTCACAAAAAGCGCGAGAGGCGAGTATGACTTTCCAACTGCGGTTAACCAACTCATACAAAAAGGACGTCCTGTCGGCGGCATGCCCATCAAAGGCTTCAATTCCGATGTCGGCACGCAGGAGGAATTTAAAGAGTACGAGGAATACATACTGAATAAGGCGAACTTAGCATAGGCAGTTGCAAATAGCGGCGGAAAGACAAAACCGGAGGTGACTGGCATGGCGTTAAAGAAAAAACTAATCGGAATGATATTGTTGCTGATAGTAGCGGGATTCTCTGCGAATGCATTGGCGGCGATAGAGCTTGAGCGGTCTTTCTCGACCGGGTTTTTTTCCGGAACCGCGGACAAGCCTATGGAAATAGTGAGTTTCAAATTTAAAAACACGGGCTCTGAGGCGGTTAAGAATATTAAAGTAGAGATAACAAGCGATTCGCTGACAAAAATGAGGACGGACTCAATCTCAGTTATCGAGCCGAACGACGCTGATTTTGTCAGAACGTTTCTGACTGCGCTGCCTCGAGGCGGCTCAGGAACAGCCTCGTTCCATATCAAGGCGATCGCTGAAGGCAAGGAATACAATTGGGAAGCGGTTGTGGCGCGCACGCCGCCAGACTGGCGCCGGATTCATCTGCTAACTCACTTTCATTACGATCCGGTATGGATTCATAAGGACGGTCAGCGTGGCTACGCGCTATCCGCAATCAGCCTGATACAACAATATATGAATGTTTGCCGGCAGGACCCGACATATTCGTTCGTTCTCGAACAGGTCCCCTATCTTAAACCGTTCTGGGACAACTACCCCGAGTCCCGCGAGGCGCTTCAAGGACTGATGGGGAAAAAACAGCTTGAACTGGTAAACGGCGGCTACGACCAGCCGGACGAAAGCAGCGTGTTCGGCGAAGGGCTGATACGCAACTACACATACGGCCGCCTGTTCGAGGAAGAAGTGATGAAGGGAAAAGTGACCGCTGCGTGGCAGATCGACAACTTCGGCCATACGTCGCAGCTTCCTCAGATTCTTAAAAAAAGCGGCATCGAGTCGTTCACCTTCCTGCGCGGAGGCCCGGTCGGCCTGCCGCGCCAGTATATGTGGATCGCGCCCGACGGTACAGATATTTTCAGTTACGACCTCGGAATCAAGGACGAACTCGCAAAGGTTATCGACGGCAAATTGAAAGTCGATAAAAAAGAAGACGTTAGCATGGAGCTTATTCAAAAACTCGAAAATGAACTTTTGCCGGACGTAATCGCTGCGCTCAAGGACGCTCACGGCGTACATTCATTCCTGCTTCCGCTCGGCGACGATTTCATGCCGCCGATTCCGCTGCTCGGAACTCTCACCCGTTACTGGCAGGGTCGCTATCTATATCCGTCGCTGCGTTTCTCGCTGCCTACTCCGTACTACAATGAAGCCTTGAAGGAAGTCGCGGATCGTCCGATGGAGCAGCGGTATACCACCAAGGATATGAATCCTGTTTTTACCGGTTGCTACTCGTCGCGGACCGATACCAAGATCGCGAACAGGCAGGCTGAGATGAGTTATCTGGACGCTGAATATTTAGCGACCGTGGCGAACCTGCTTGGCGCGGCATATCCGTCACGCGCGCTCGACAAATCGCTCCGTGAACTGCTTTTTAACGAACACCACGATTCGATTCCCGGCACTTCAAACGAGTTGTCATATCTTGACATCCTCTATGGCTGGCGCGAGTCTCTTATATTGTCGCGGGATGTTCGCGGCAAAGCGCTTAAGTACATCGCCGGCAAGGCTGACACTTCATCCGCCGGCGATAGCATTCCGTTGTTCGTAATGAACACCCTATCGGCGAAGAGGACCGACGGCGTCGAAGTCGATGTCTCCACTCCGATTACAGACCTCCAGACAAAGGACGGAACAAAAGCGCCGTTCGATCTTTACAAGAACGGAAGCTCTTTCAAATTGCGGTTCACAGCGGCGGATGTGCCCTCTATGGGTTATAAGGTTTATTACGCGAAGAGCGGGAAGGTCGCCGCTGAAACTATTGAAAATCCTGATATTTCGACGATCGAAAATGAGTTTTACAAAATTGAGGTCGACGCGCTCAAAGGCGGCGGCATTATTCATCTTATCGACAAGAAGACTGGAATTGACTGGGCCGCAGAAAAGAACGGCAGGTTAATGAACACTCTTTTCGTTCAAAAAGACGATGGCGACCTATGGGGACTGAAGCTTTCAGGCGGCTACACGACGTCTAAAGCGCCGGCTTTCGTGGATGTTGTCAAAGGGAAAACATTCTCGAAAATAATTGCGATCAGCGACCATCCTGATTTCTCGGTGGAGCAAACAATTATATTGCAGGCCGGCGTTCCTCGCGTTGATTTTATGACTCGCGTCTGCAATTTCAAGGGCGAGAACAAACTCTTCAAGCTTGTTTTTCCTGTGGCGAACCACAAAGGGCTAACGCCGGTGTATGGCGAGCGGTTCACGCCTCTGGCGAGGAAGTTTGGCGAGGAATTCCCGGCTGACCAGTGGGCATCGCTCTCGAAGGCGCTGACTCTTTCCTCGAAGGACGGCGAGACGCCGCTCGGCGTTCCGGCAATTGTCGTTCATAAAAATGACGAAGTGGCAAAGATTTTTCTGAAGACGCTCATAGAGGCGATGATTAAAGTCGGTTCTCCGAGTGTGACATATTTCGAGGAAGAGAAAGAGGACACGACGACGGATTCCGCGATATACATAGGAGACCCGGCGTCGTTTGCGGCGTTGAACGGAAAGCTCGGCGACAAATCAGGCGCCGCCGCTGACTCTGTATACAAGAACGGAATGGCTATCCTTATCAAAGGCGAAAGACCGCTCTGGATGATCGGCAAAAAAATCTTTTCCGATTCAAAAGCTGTTAACGGCATAGTTGAAAGCATAATTAAAAATAGAACGATAAATGCGCCGGCCGCAGCGCTTCTGACGCCGATGCCTTTCAAAAGCATCCCGGCGGCAACGATCGCTCTGATCAACAACGGCTCAAACGGATATCGATTCGCGGATGACGGCTCGATCGAGTTGCAGATGTTGCGAAGCGCGACAGGCAGACCCGGCGGAGAAGCGTATGAACGCGATTTCTCAAAAGAAGACTGGAACAGCGTTTTTCACTACTCGTTGATCGCCGGCGGAGGCGACTGGGAACACATGAAAACGGAATCGGCCGCCATGGCGGCCAACCGACCGCTGCTCGCATCATGGACAGACGTTCATAAAGGAGATCTTCCAGGAGACTCCCTAAGTTTCTTCTCAGTCGATTCGGGCAGCGTTTATGTCAGCGCGATTAAAATGTCAGACGAAAGCATCCCGTCTTATTCACGGACAAAAAAACCGCAGGGGACGGCGGTTCGCGTTTATAGCGATCTGGCAACGAAAACTCCGTTCGCTCTCAAGTCGTATTTTCCGATTAAATCCGCAACGAAAACTAATATGCTTGAACGCGACGCTAAGCCGTTGAACTTAACGGCAGGAGCAGTCAAGGACGAAATCGGCGCGCGGGCGATAGAGACTTATGTTCTCGGCATTGATGCGGCGAAAACTGACGGCACGGAGATCGGGCAGAACTCCGAGCCCGTCCAGCCTATATATTCGGCATACTGGCGGCACAATGATAACGTGGCGCCGCTCGGCTACCAGCCGGTCACGGTCAGTTTTGAGCCCGCGCAGGAAAAGGGCATTTATGAGATGGAGGTTAAGCTTAAGATAGCGAGCGATTACACAGACATCAATGCGAAGGGCTTAGTAAATATTAAAACGCCGACCGGTTGGTCCGCGACGCCGGAAAAAGTCGAATACGATCTTGTCCCCGGCGGATTCAGCATATCCAAGATCAGGATCATTCCGAAACAGGATGGATCGAACGGCGTAGTGAGGGCTTATTACGAAAACGAGGGGCAGATGTTTTATGCGTCAATCTCCATAGGGGAGATCCCGAAACCTACTATAACGGTTCCAAGCATAATAGAGATAAGTCCAGGCGAAACGAAGACGGCGACGATCTCTCTTAAAGGCGACAATTCGCATGATATATCAGGAGAAGCGGTTATCGTGTCGCCGATCGGCAGTTGGGAGGAATCGCCGGAGACTCTTCAAGTCGCTTTTACTCCATTCAGAATGCTGTTCGTGATTCCTTCAAATGGATCGTCTGACTTCAGCGTGAAAATCAGCGCGAAAGACAACGCTCTTTCAGGCAGCTATTGGTTTGTGGTCAAGCTGATGGCGAACGGAGATTACACATATTCCAAACCGGTGGAGGTTCTGATACTGCCTTGACAGACTCCAACGGCGGCGCCCGCGGCCGGATTCTTTCCATCGGCCACGGCACAACGAAAGACGGTCCCGGCTGGCGCTCAATTGTCTATTTTATGCGCTGCAATTACAGGTGTCTCTGGTGCTCCAGCCCGCATACGCTCACTGACGGCCCGGTTTTGTTGCTGTATCCCAATCTCGAAAAATATCCGGAACGCATAGCGGCGTCCTGCCCGCGCGGCGCGATCTCAGTCAGCGCAGGCGCCACATTCACTAACAGCGCGCTATGCGCCGGGTGCGTTTCTCTCGATTGCGTACGCTTATGCATCGACAGTTCCCGCGAAGCCGCCGGATTTGAAATTTCCGCGGCAGATATCGTTTCCGAAATTCTCGGTTACAGGCAATTCCATAAGGAATACGGCGTGACAATTTCCGGCGGAGAGCCGACCTGCCAATGGGATTTTTTCATGTCGCTTTTGAAGGAGTTAAAGAAACACGGCATGCATACGGCGGTTGAAACGAACGGTTCGTCGCCGCGCCTGCCGGAAGCGCTCCCGTGGCTCGATCTCGTGATTTGCGATTTAAAGCGCATGGACAGCGTTCGGCACCGCGAGTTGACGGGACAGCCGAATGAAACAGTCATAAAGAATATCGAGACGATTGCTGTAAAGAAACATCCTATGTGGGTGAGGATACCGATTGTTCCGGGCTTGAACGACGGCGAAAATCTGGAGCTGAGCGCCGATTTCCTTAAGTCTCTGGGCGGCAATCTGAAAGTGGAATTGCTTGGCTATCACCGCCTCGGAGTCTCAAACTGGCAGGCGCTCGACATGCGTTATTCATGCGTGGACGCGGTTTCGCCTACTGATGATGAACTCGAAAAGATGCGCGATATATTCCGCGCCCGCGGCTTGGAAGTTATCGTAACTTAAATCAAACAAATAATCAGAACGAAGTCGACATAGGGTCGAGACGCGGAATGACATCTCCGGAGATAATATCCGCCGAGAGGTGGCGCGCGTCTCCGTACTGGCCGTGGATGCGGACGAGCACGGGTTCCGGATAGTTTTCGGGATTCTTTAAGACATCCAGAAGCTTTTCAGGCGAGAAAACATTGAAATATGCGTACATAAGAGTCGGCCCGTCAGGCGAGTTGTAACCGAAAACGGCGGAAATGACGTCTTTTAGATATTTTGCTTTTTCATCGAGCGATTTACTTTGGAGCGGGTCCGGGTTGATGCTCAGAGCGACGGCGCTGCCTCCCGACATGAGGGCATAGTTCAATTTCGCCTGAGAGGCGATGCGGGCGAGGAGGCCGTTTCGGCCTGAAGCCACTTCAGGGTCGAGCCCGTAGCTGAGGATTTCGCGGGCGAGTCGGCCGTTTGGCGTGGCGCCGGTCCAGTAGCCATATAACATGTTAGTGCTGGGAGTGCTCCAGTCGGCGCAGAATGGATTGCCGAGCGGATTCTTTTGCGCGTTGACGAGCCGGCTCACGCGCTCCTGAAGTTCGAGCGCTTCGGCGTCGGCGGCGGGATCGTTGTTGCCGTACTTCGGCGTTTTCGAGCGAAGGAAGTCGCGCAGTTCGTCATATCCTTCATAATTCACGCGGAGAGCGTCTGCCAGTTTGGCCGGCTCGAATCCGAACGCGGCGCCTTCCTTGAAAAGAAAATCTATTGCGAGGAACGAATCGGCGACCGTGCCGAGTCCGTGGATTAGACAACCCGAGCCGTTGTACTTCATGCCTTGTTCACGAACGTCGCGCATGTCGGCGCCACTCTCGCGGCCGCCCATGAACGCCGAGTGGAACGGCGCTGGAATAAGCGCGAGCGCTTCAGTGCAGCCGTTTGCCGCCCAAACCATTTTTGCTATGAAATATTCGAGATATTTATAGAATGCCGCTTTTATGCCTTCCGGTGAGGAGAATGAAGCGCCGTTGAGGCCAAGTTCTTCCCGTTTCGGGCCTATCTGTTTTCCTGAAATAAGCGATTTGCCGTCGTTGAGCGCGAGTTCGAGTATCTTTGCCAGATTCAGCCAACTGTTTGTTGTGTTTGCGGATTCCTTGCCAATAATCAGCGGTTCCTGACAGCCGGCAGCGGCGTACAGCGGCATATCTTCGATAGCAATATTTTTTGTTGCGAGCGCTTTGAAAACCGATGGATCGCTGAAAAATGAAGGCGTGCTGTGTCCGAAACTGAACATGGATTGAGAGATCGCTTTATATACCGAGTCCGGAGTTCCGGGGTGCGCTTTAACCGATAGATTCGGCTGCGAATAATTTGATTTTTCGAACGCTTCTATTACGACATAAGTCATTTCGCAAGTGAGATCGTTTCCATTTTCGTCCATGCCGCCGGCCATGATGTTCTGCGAGATCGCCCAGTTGCGGTCTCCAACGCAGAAGAAAGCGAGCAGATGACGGGTGAGCGCGACGGCGATATCGCGCGGCTCTCCGCCTTTTTCGAGATATGGTTGAAGAATCCTGTCGAGGTTGCCTATTGAAAATGCGAATGGATTCGGCAACTGTTCGAGATTCATAGTCTGCCATAGAATGATGAAAGACTGGATAGCCTCGTATAGGTTGCGGGCCGGCAATCTCGGGACGCGCGAGCAGGTTTCAGCGATCAGATTCAGTTCCGCGACGCGGGCCGGGTCTGATTCGGCTGCGGCCATGTCGTGAGCCATAGCGCAGTAACGTTCGGCAAGCTTGACTGAGGCTCTCAGAGTAATCTGCATGGCGGAGTAATAATCCGTGTGCGCGGCGTCGGCAGCTTTTTTCGCATCCAGTTCGGTTATCAACGCATCGATACCGAGCGCAATGCCGTCTCGAAAATCAGGAATCGTGTGTCCGGTAACGCGCTCGACAAAATAAATCACTTCGCGAGTCTCGTCGCCGGTCTTTTTATAAATTTCTTTTAAGGTTTTAGCGAACTCATGTTGCATCCAGAAATTGCGCACTTTGCTGATGCGTTCCTCGGTGATCGCGCCGCCGTCGGGTTTAATGTCATTATAGACGGCGTCCTCGTCGCAATAGCCCTCGAAACTTTCGACTTTGAAATCAGGATTAATCAACGCGTAGCTGCGCGCGAACGCATCCGCTTCAGCGCCGGCGAAAATCTCGCCGTCCCTGATCGAGAGCGGCAGCTTTTCAACAACTGCTTCAAGAAGTCTCGCTTGAATCATGGCAGGGGAGCCGGAGTTGTCTTTCTGCAGCGACTCCATCATTATCTCTTTCGCGAGGAACCAGCCGTCGAGGCGCTTGTTATCCCAGTTCTGTTTCATTATCACGGGAATGTAACTGTTGAGCTTTTCAGCGTCGAGGGCATTAAAGTAATCAGACATTCGATGACACTCCTTGGTTGATTAATCCGACGGCCCGTGTGTTACGACAAAATCGAAACGGCCGTCTTCTATTCGGGCTAAATTCAGCCCTTCGGCAGACACAAGCGCCGCGCCGTAAACCGCATTCTCAAAATCCATAACCTGCAGCGGCATTCCGAACATCTGAGCAGCGATGCGCCTCCATATTTCGCTCTTCACCAATCCGTTGCCGGCGCCGGTCAGCCGGGTCGCCTTAGTTCCTTCGAATTGATTATAAAAACCTAACAGTTCGCCGACAACTCCCTCCATAACCGCTCGCGCTCTGTGTCCGAGCGTGAAGTTGTCGTGGCCGATGCCGGTGAACGCCGCCCGCTTCTCCGGTTCGCGTCGTGTTCCGCGCATATACGGTTCGAAAACAAGCCCGTCGCAACCTAAAGGAACCGTGTCAGCCAACTCGTCTAATATAGTAAACAATTTCTTCTTTTCAAAGTTCCCGCCGATACTATGGATATCGTCAAGAATCAGATTGCGAAGCCATGTGTAGCAGATGCCGCCGGTGATTCCCGCGCCGACGAGCGCGAACCGCCCACGGATGAAGCTGCGCGTGTCTACTCCCGGAATTTTAATATAATCCGGCGTCACGGAGCAGATTTGGCCGCTTGTGCCGATGTTAATGAGAAGCGGCGAGTCTGGCGCGAAGACGCCGCTGCCGATCATTGACATCTGGTTGTCGCCGCCGCCGATTGTAACCGGAGTTCCGGCGCGCAGGCCTGTAATTTGAGCGGCTCGCGAACCGACCACGCCTGCGATGTCGCCCGGCTGCCCGACTTCCGGGAATATATTGAGAGGCAACCCGAGCCGGCTGATGCACTCCTTGTGCCAGACGCTTTCCCGTGTATTGAACACGCCGGCGCTGAAAGCATTGGTGATGTCAGTTGCGTACGGGCCGCCGTCTGTTATCCTACGCCTGACGAAGTCAGTTGGGAAAATCGCATGCGCGATATTTGCATAAACTTCAGGCTCGAATTCCATAAGGTGAAAAAGGGTGGCCCCAAAGAAACCGCTGGCCATGACGTCGATGCCGAGGTCCGGAAAAATATCCGGCCCGATTAGTTCGGTCATGCGCTCGACAGTCGTCCTGCCGCCATAACGGTTTGCGTGTGCGTTCGCGCGCTCGTCCTGCCAGTTGATTATTGGGCCGATCACCCGGTCGTCGGAATCGAAAAGGACGGTTCCGTGCATTTGTCCCGAAAGGCCTATCCCCTCGATATTTGAGCCGCCTGCATAATCCGTTAGTTCCCGCAGGGCTGCGCAAGTCGCCTCCCATATCTCATCGGCGGATTGCAACGCGCCGCTCGGATAATCGCGCGAAGATATGCGCTCTATAGCCATGCCGGCGAGATTTATAAGTCCGCATTTCACGCTTTGAGTCCCGACGTCTATTCCGATAATGTGTTTCATAGGCTTTCCATCATTATTCCCGGTTCATTCCGATAGCGCGAATAACCCGGATTATTTGCTCTGTTGCGTTTAATTCTACGGCTGTTTGCCGGCGATTTCGATTATGACTCCAACCGGTCCTATTGAGAGTGGAGGGTCGAAATCAATTACTATCTCATTGAGTTTTCCATACGGGCGCCGCTCGAAATTGAACTTCGCTGGAGTTCCATCGGCCAGCACGACATTCACGCCTGCGACAAGGTTTGTCGGAGGCGCTTTTACAAACAATTCGCGCACAGTCATCGGATCGTCGAAACTTATAGAGAGCGACTGATGATATTCTTTTTTCGATATAGTTTCGCTGAAATCCATCCATCCCCATGTTATTGGCGTTATCAGGGGAGCTTTGAGCGAATCCATGTCAGAAGGCAATTGCGGCCGTAGCCACAATTTCTGAAGCGGAAGGTTGATATTAAAGCCTTCGAGCGCGAGCAAAACGTGCCACACGCCGGGCGAGGTCATATAACGGTCCGCGCCCCAGCCATATGGCTCGTTCTTAGAGAGGTCCCAGCGGAGTGGTTGGTTCCATGGCAACTGATTGACTTCATGTATGTTTTTGTAAACGCGCGAAACCGAATCCAGGCCGGCGTTAGCGAATCCGTTCATGATCGCAAGCGACGCATAGTGGCAGATCTCATAGTGCGGCCAACCGTTTTCAGATTCCGACCACCAGTTTTCGGACGGCGGATTCGGTATCGGCGATCCGTCCGTCATAAGGCCTTTCGCAACGCCGAACTCCTTCTGATTCAGTTTGCCGATGTATTTTATTGCGCTGTCGATCCGCTCCTGCGGGAAGAGTTTTCCGAGCGCGAGGAAGTCGGCGTACCACTGCCCGGCGAGTTGTCCGTCGTGCGAGCCGCGCATAATATCCGGGCGGTCGCCGCCGTCCGGAAGCGCTGTGTCGTTATATAAAATGAAGAAGTTATCTTTGTCGTCCCAGAGCTTATCCTCGAAAGATTTTGACGCGCGCGGCAGCAGGGACCCGTATTTTTCCGATTCGACCGGATCGTTCATCGCCGCCGCGATCTCTGAGTATGCCGCCATCGAAGCGAGGTAAATGCCGGACGCATAGCTGTTGGCGCCGTAGAAGGCCCAATCGTCGTATGTTGTCGAGCGGCCATTTTGGTCCGGAAGCAGGTCGCCGTCATCGTCCTGTCCGAAAGTGAAAGCCATGACCTGTTTGAGTTTAGGATAAAGTTTGGCTATTTCTTCCCTGTTGCCGGTCCATAAATAGTTGCGGTAAGCCATCAAGGCGAACTTCGGGTTGAGGTCTGTCCATTTTTTGTCTGTTGTGCCTGCGCTTGGCTTGTCGAAACGCGCGCGGCCGAGATCATGATAGATGCGGCCGGCGTCTTCATGATGTTGCGTATCGGCGAACAGATTGATTTCCGTCTTTTCGAGCTCCGGGAAGAACAGCATAGTAGCGATCGAACTGTAAAAGCCTTGGTCGAGCGTCCCCATCATAGGGCCGCCCGGGGTTTCCATTATAGAGTATTTGCCGTCTTTGGCGTGTAGAGTGTTCGTGGTGAAGACATAAAGGTTGTTAATAAGCATCTGCTTTAACCATTCAGGAAGGTTCGAGTCGAGTATCGGTTTGTGCCACGCGTCGACCGCGCCGAGGAGATCGCGGCGTTTGGCGAGCGCGGTTTGAGCTATGGGCGCGGCGCCGCTCCATTGAGTCGCGTAGAAATTGCCCATGTTGACGCCCTCAATCGATGAGCCGCTGAAATAATCCGGGAAATACCACGAGAGCGAGAAAGCGATCTCGCGGGTCTCGCCGGGTTTGAGGGATATGCGGCAGGAAAGGGCGCCTGAATATGCTTCCGGCTCTGGGTCGATCTCTGCGCTGAGCGCGCCTCCGTTAGCGAATGTTTTCCAGAACCCGGCAAAACCCTCTGCCGTATCCGGCGCCCACATCATCGCGCCGGTATTGCCGTCTGCCGGGCAATCGACAAGCGTAACGTACGTTCCCCAGTATGATTCCGCCGTTTTCTTCAAGTATCCGAAACTGATTCCTGAAATCGAATCGGCGGGACCGGTCCTGATGAGTTTTGCAGGGTACCTGCCTGCGCGGTTCAACTGTTTTGTCGTTCCGTTCAGGTTCTCCCATGAGAATGCTATGGAGACGTTCGCGCCGCTTTGTGAAGGGTTGCTGATTTCAAAAGAAAATACCGCCGCAGGCATTCCGGACGCTTCGATGTTTCCTGGCACAACTGGCGAGAACCCGGTCATTGAAAGTTTTATCTGAGAGTCCGGGATTATATAATCGACGTTCATTTTCGGATAAAGGCCGTCGTATGTGACAGAGTCCTGCGGCAGAAGGAGTCGCTGGGGGTCTTGAGAAATGCCTGCAAGGTTAAGTTGGGAATCTGTTTGAAGCAGATACGAAGAGGACGCGGAGTTCTGTTCGATATTGACTGCGAAGAGCGAACCGGTAGCAAAAGTGACGCGTTCTGACTGGCTGTGGTTGTTATTAATCGTGATATTTGCGAAGCGGCCGTCCGGGAGAATTTCGAGCGAGCCGGTTCCGATTCCGCCGAGCGGAACGCCGTTCAGTTGGCCGGGTTTCGCAATGAAAGCGAATGCCGGCGCCGCACAAGTCAGTATGATGATCGCGAGAGCCAGAAATATTTTTTTCATTTACACTCCATAATGCATTTCAACAAAGCGGAATTATATCAAATAAAAAACAATATCAAAACAATCGGGGCTGAATCGGAAGAATAGGACGTTTGTTTTGCGAGGAACGAAAGATATGAAAACGTCAGCTTTGATATATGTAAAAATAATAAATTATCACATATGTCAGAGGGAGAACGAAAAAGACGCCGTCAAAGCGGTCGAGAACGCCGCCGTGGGCCTTAAGCAGCGTGCCGGAATCTTTGACGTCGAAGCGGCGCTTGAGGCTCGATTCGAAGAGGTCGCCGGCCGTGCAGAAAAGAGGGAGCAGGATTCCGAGCATGAAAATCATTGAGAGCGGCAGGCGAAGTACAGTTCCGAAAATATACATTGCCGCCATGGAGGAAGCCACGCCGCCGATGAGACCTTCGATAGTTTTCTTTCCGCTGATGTTCGGCGCGAGTTTGTCTTTCCCGAGCAACTTGCCGGTGAGGTATGCGCCGGTATCGGAGGCCCATGCGGCGACGAACGGCAGCAGGAAAAGATAGTCGAAGGGCGTGATGCCCCTGAATTTCAAATCGTGAATTTTTTGAAGCCCGACGGCGAAACTCAAGGCGCCGCCTATGTAGAGGCCGCCGAACGCCGCAATAAGCAGCATTGTGAGTTGTTTGCGGTATGTCGTCTGTTTTGATTGTATGACCTTAAGCAAAAAAAGAACGAGGAAACTCAAAATCATAAAGTTGTTATATGTTTCGAGCGGTTTGAAATATGCGACGGCAAAGAAAGCCGCCGCTATCCCGTATCCTATGATTTTGTATGGGCGGTAACCGCCGCGTTCGACGAGGTTGAAGAACTCCCAAAGAGCGAAAGACGCGAAGAATGCAAAAACCAGCATGAACGTGAAGTTGCTGTACCACGCCAAAAACAAACCGACCAACCCGGCGCCGAGAGCGACTGTCAGCCTCGATATAAAGTCGCGTTTAAAGGACATATTTCATCAACTGAGATGCGCTGTAAATAAGCAACCCCGTGGCGGACATGAAAAATACGCCCGCCAACAGTCCTATCACTCCTGACAGGATGTACCGTTTCATCCGTTCCGTTGCTTCTGTTTCTGACTTGATTAGAAGTTTGATGATTGTAATGGCAGCGCCTCCTTCGGAATCGCGTTCCTGAATTTCATACTACCATTCTCTCAAACTATATCGAGCCCGGATTTCACCCGATTGAAAACATACTATCATTTCGACTGCTTAATAACAATTTCCCCGGATACTTTTTTTTATTGTAACCTTTTTGTAAATATTTGTAAATTGTTTATCCGAAAATAGCCATAATTGATTGTAACCGTTTGAATCCGGATGTTAACAGAAAACAAAAGAGGATATCTTGCTGAATTGATGGATTTAGCATGTTTTATTGAATTATCTCGCGCGAAGAGACAAAATATTGTTGTGGAAATGCATTTAACGGAAAAGTCAGTATTTCATTTCGAGTGCAGGAAGTGCGGCGTATGTTGTGGCAGCGGGCTTGAAATTTATCTGAATTCTCTGGATGTCTGGAAACTCAGAAATCATTTACGGATGCCGAGCGGCGAGACTATTGAAAAATATTTGTCTGTGGAACGGCGCGCGGAATACGGCTCGTTTCCTCTATGTCTTATACGCCATGCAGAAGAGCGCTGCCGGTTTCAAGACGAGCGGTTGTGCTCGATTCATCCGGCGAGACCCGCGAGTTGCCGGCTATTTCCGGTGACACATTTACATGGCTGGGATGGAAAAACATTCTTTGAGCTTGCCAGTGATTTCGATTTCTGTAAAGGCGGTGAAGGCGCCCCGGAGATTACTCTTGAAAGCTGGCTCTCGGCAAATTCTATCGCCGATTACGAAAAAGTGATTGAGATACAAAAAAGCCTGACTCCATTGCTGAGAGCGCGTCTCAAAGACAGCGAAATGGATTTTTTGTTTAGAATTCTGTTCGATTTCGACGCGGCAGACGGATTTCCATTCCGAGGCGAATATCCGGACGACCGATGGTCGGCGGAAGCTGCGCTTGAATGGATCGAGCGGGAGACGCTGAATTTCATGGCTGGAATCAAAAAATAATAGTCTGGAGGCGCGGATATGTATGGCGTCATTTTGATTAAGGAAATATTTGCGGTAGTGATTCACGGCGAGGGCCGGTTCGTCGATCCGAGAGAAAGCGAGTCGCGGGTTTTCGTATGCGGATCGCTGATGGACCCGGCATTCGTGGCGGGATTGCTCGGACACGAAATCGCAATGACGCCGGCGGCTGCGAATGGCTTCAGTCGAGGATGGGGCGAATCAACCGGCAAAAAATTTCATTTTCTCCAACGTGACGCGACAGGGATGGTCTCCGGAATGGCGCTTCTCGGCCTGAGCGCCGCTGATATTTCACGGCTGGAAGAATTCGAGCAGGCGCCGGCTGTGCGCCAACGCGCTGATATTGAAATGATCATCGGCGACATCAGTCTCGCCGGGCATACTTATTTGAAAAAAATATGAAAGTAAATCGCGCATCGGATCATTAGGAATTATATAATAGACAGGCTGTTGTAAGACTTCGTTGACAGGCGTTTACAGCAGTGATAGATTAGGAAACAATAATTGAAATGTTTAGGCCGGGACTGCAAAAATCTAAAAAGGCAAGGTGATCGGCATGAAATCGAAAAAAACTTTTAGAGTTGTTTTGACTGCGTCTCTAATAGCGGCATTGGCGTTCGGGCTTTTCGCGGCAAGGATGAAATCCGCGGGTAAGCCCTTGGTTTTTAGTACGCCGACTCTTATCGAACTCGCAGACACAAGCCTCGGAAAGATGATTTCCGACATAACAGTTGTCTTAGGGCAGAAGACGGGACTGGACATCTCCATGAGCCGTCCGATATATGACCACGGCGACAACGCAACTCTTATTGTGTTGAACGCGCTTAAACAAAACAAAGCGCAGATGGGTTATGTGAACGGGCTTGAATACGCGGACCTGATGGGCAAATACCCGAAACTGTTCCGCCCCGAATTTACAATTACGTTTAATGGAAAAAAGAACAGGGAAATATGCGCGTATGTGGCTAAAAACAGCCCCGTGACGGATGTTAAGGGGACGAAGGGGCTCGTATGGGGCGGCGAAGACACTTACCCGGCCCGCATGTTATTGCATGAAAACGATATAGACGTTCCGCTCGCATCTTTCTTCAAGCAGGTGAAGTACATCAAAACAAGCCCGGTGCCGAGCGCGCTGGAAAAGATTGTTAAAGGCGATGTTGATGTGATAACAATTGAAAAGGCGCTTATGAAACTGAGCGGCGGAGTGACAGGCGACGACAAAAAACAGATCTCAGCCGCTAATGTCGTGAAGGAAGTCGGATGCACGACTTTCGACAACAACTGGATTTTCGGTTACCGTTACGACGTGCCGGAGGAAGTTTCGAAAAAGATCACTCAGACAATGTTGGGCGCGCATAAGGACAAGGCTTTCAAGAGTTTCCAGTTCATGTTCATAGCGATTAAAGGCAATTTCGTTCCTTTCAACGACGCAGATTTCGCGAGGACGCTCGAAATCAAAAAGATCAAGGATAAGTTCAATTGGGAGAAAGAGCGGAACGAGCACGACAAGAAGTATAAAAAGTAGTCTGTCAAAAAGACAGATAAGGATAACGGATGTTTCAAGAGAACGTTTATTTCGGACTTGTTCAGAATCTGTTGGCGTTTCCCGGTTGGCGCGGCGAGACGGACGAAGGACTGGAAATTTCGCGGCGTCTTCTGGCGGACCCGTTTTTTGAGGCGGTCGAGATAGGCTGGATAGCGAACGAAGATTACAGGAAACAGATTCGGAAGTGGATCGCCGGCGGCGGCAAGGAAGTGACATACTGCTGTGGGCCGGTTGCGTTCGGCGAAGGGCTTGATCTGAATTCACGCGAAGAATCTTTGCGCGTGAAATCCATTGAGCGGCTTAAAGAACTTGCTGACGATGCCGCGGATTTCGGCGCGAAAATTCTTGTGATATCCAGCGGAGCGAACGTCGAATCCACAAAACGCGGAGAGGCTTTCCGCCTGCTGACAGACTCGGTCGGAAAATTATGCGATTTCTGCCGAGAGATCAGGCCCGATAAGCCTCTCGTGGTTTCGGTTGAATTATTCGATTCGGAAATTGACAAAAAGCTGCTTCTCGGACCTGTTGAAGATGCAATCCGCTTTGCCGAGCGCATGGTGAAGGACCACACGAATTTTTCGCTTACTCTCGATCTGAGCCACTTGCCGATGATGGGCCTGACGGCGGAAACCGCCGTGCCTTTCTGCATGCCGTTTTTACAGCACATTCACGTGGGAAACTGCGTCATCAAGGATACGAATCATCCGAAATACGGCGACAAGCATCCTGTTTTTGGAATAGAGGGCGGTGAAACAGGGCGCGCCGAGGTTCAGAATTTCCTTAAAGTTCTCGGCGCCAACGGATACGACAGAAAGCGAGTCCCGACGCGGCGTCCGGTCATCATCACAGAAGTGATCGCGTCGCCGGACGATAATGTTTTCGAACTTGTGGATGAAATAAAAGCAGCGCTCAGGAAGTAAGGGCGGGCCTGTTGCCGTTCAGCTTCTCGAAATCAGAAAAACCCCGAAAAGTATAATAAAGACGCCGAACCACCGGAGAGGCGTTACGTTTTCCCTGAAGAATATTTTTGAATATACCAGAATGATCGCGAAGTTCAGGCTCATGATCGGATAGGCAAGGCTGACATCGAGTTTGGAAATCGCGGCAAGATATAAAACCATCCCTGAAAAATAGGCGGCGATCGCGAGAAAAAATGACGGCGCGCGAAGCAGTTTTCCGAGGTGCGATAGAAGCGATGTCGAAACGAAATCGACGCCTTCAAGCCGTGTAACGGTCACTTTCAGAAGAATCTCGCCGCAGACCACGCAGAAAATAGATGTCAGAAGGATAATGAAGGCCATCAGGCGTCAGCCGCCTTTTTTTCTGTTCTCGAAACCAGAATGACTCCTATAGTAATGAACGCGACGCCCGCGATTCGTAACGCATTGACGCGTTCATATAAAACCAGCCATCCGATGAGAAGGATAAGGGCATAGCTCAAGGAGGCGAACGGGTAAGCGAAACTGAGTTCGAGTTTTGAAATAATCGTCATCCAGACAAGCAGGTTCAAAGCTATGCAAAAAAGGCCTAAGACAATATAGGGGCATGTGAAGATCCGGAAGAGTTCCGCCGCCGCGCCGCCTCCGAACTCTAATCCGCCGAGCGATTTAACGCCGTACTTCAACAGAACCTGCCCGATACTCGCGAGCATGATCGAGAAGAACAGCAATATTTTGGATTTTATGCTGGAGTTTTTTGCGCGCGGCTTGCGCCTCCAGAAACTGTTGCTGTTCGGATCGATCATTTGAGTTTACATTCGATTCAATTTTGAAAAATGAATCAGAATTTTCCGGAAATGCGAATTAATCTGAAAGTGTGAAGCGCCCGTCTTGAAAGTTTATCGAACGATTTTCATTCTGTCCGGCGGCCAGAACTGGACCCATGCTTTGGAGACAATTCCTTTTCGCGGAAGAGCGCCCCAGAAGCGGCTGTCGAGGCTGTTGTTGCGGTTGTCGCCCATCATGAAAAAAGTGTTTTTAGGCAGTTTATACGCGGCAAAATTATTATAGGGAGGTTGTTTGACATACGGTTCTTTGAGCGGTTTGTTATTGACGTAAACCGTCATGTCGCGAACTTCGATCATGTCGCCGCCTACGGCAATAACGCGTTTGATGAAATTAGTTTTGCTTTTCCATTTCAAAGGATGGAAGGGCAGGGGAAGCGAATGAACTGTGAATTCGCCATCACGCTGGAAAATAACGATTTCGCCCGGTTTAGGATCATGGAAGCGAAATGGGAACATCAGACCGATTAGCCTGTCGTTCTCATAAAATGTGGGTTCCATCGATGCGGAGGGAATGTAATATGTCTGGATCAGGAACGGGCGAATGACGCCGAAAGCGATAATGACGGCGAGAATGATCGCCTGAAGCATGTCGCGGATGTATTGGTACGGCGTAGGAATAACAGTGATGACGGCTGTTTGAACGCCCAGCGGGGAGGAAACCTTGATGAGTGTTTTCCCCGTTGGGCGCGTTGGCTTGAATTTAAAGGTGACGGACCCTTTGTGCGCCGACTTTTCTTCCTTGATCTTCAGCTTCCTGCAGGCGAGGACGACAGGAATGTCTTCTTTCGAGTCGGCCTTTTTTAGCTTGAATACGCATCTAACGCTGACCTCATGCGCGCCGTCTGACACCACGCGGTCGGGTTTGACCTCAAGCTTGAAAGCGGAATCATTTCCCGCGGATTTTGCCATAATTTTAGGCCGAACTTATTTCTTCGAGCCTTCTTTGGCGACGATGCGTTCTTTGAGTCTCGAAGACTTGCCGGACAGGTCGCGCAGGTAATAAAGTTTCGCGCGGCGAACCTTGCTGTGTCTCACGATTTCGACTTTTTCCACGCGTGGCGAATGCAGCATGAAAATCTTTTCCACGCCGATTGAGAACGAAACCTTGCGGACTGTGAATGTGGTGTTGATGCCGCCGCCCTTGATGCGGATGACGATTCCCTGATACACCTGTGTGCGTTCTTTTCCGGCTTCGACGATCTTGTGGTGCACCTTGACGGTGTCGCCGACCTCGAACTGAGGGATGTTGCTCCCAGTCTTCATGTACTCTTTTTCGAACTGCTGAATCACTTTCATGTTACCGCTCCTCATTTCAACGCTTGGGAGACCTTGCTGTGGCTGCGTTTGAGCGCCTTCGCGGGGGCCAGCGTTAAGTTTTCTTTTTTATAACCGAGCGTCGCCAGATATCGGAGATCGTCATCGGTGAGCCTTGCTTTCTCAAGTAAGTCCGGCCGCCTTTTGAGCGTCAGCTCAAGTTGTTGCCGGCGGCGCCAGCGTTCAATTTCCAAGTGGTTGCCGGTTAGCAGCTCCGGCGGTATTCCGCGCCCTTCGAACGCAGCGGGCCTTGTGTACACCGGCGGGCCGAGCAGCGTGTCTTCGAATGTGTCGCGTTCTGCTGACGCGTGATTGCCCAACACTCCGGGTATGAATCTCGATGCCGCCTCGATCATCACCGCGGCGGCAAGCTCGCCGCCCATCAGCACGTAGTCGCCGATCGAGACTTCGTCCGTCACCAGCGTTTCAGAGATCCTCTTGTCGACGCCTCCGTAATGCCCGCAGACAACGATCCATTCCTGCTGTTCGCTGTACTCGCGGGCGACCGAGTTGTCGAACGGGCGTCCGTGCGGCGTTGTAAGCACGACCGGCGTTCTTTCGCGGCGGCCGGCTTTCACAGAGTTAAGGACTCTGCGAATTGCCCGGGCCATCACGTCCGGTTTAAGAATAATCCCCGCGCCGCCTCCGTAAGGGTAGTCGTCGACCTTCTGATGCTTGTCGGTCGCGAAATCCCGCAGATGCCATGTGATCACAAGCAGCTTGCCTTCGCCTCGCGCTCTCGCGAGTATCCCTGCTGCGACGTATGTGTCTATAACGTCCGGGAAAAGCGTTATAACGTGAACTGTCATACCGCCCACTTCCGGTCTATCACCATGACTTTCGCGGCTACATCCACCTTGCGGATACAGCTCTTCAGCGCCGGAACCATATATTCAGTTTTTCCGCCGGGCTCGCGAACGAGATAAACGTCGTTGCTGCCCGTCGAATATATTTCCTCCAAAATGCCTATTGTCGCACCCTCGTCGTCTACAACCTTCATTCCTATTATCTGATAGGTGTAGTATACGTCCTCTTCTTCGATCGGCGGGACTTCCGACTCGGGAATCATGAGCTTGCGACCCTTAAGAACCGCGACCGCCTGTTCGGGCGATCCGATTCCCTTAAACTTCAGAAGCGCCCGCTCCACCTGATATTTGACACCCTCGATTTCGAGGCGCCGGGGCGTTCCGTCGTTTTCCTCGAAATAAACAGCATCGAGGCTGGAGAACCTGTCCGGATCGTCTGTGAGCAACGCTACCTTAACCCAGCCGAGCACTCCGTGAGGAGCGGTCACAATGCCGATGTTGACGTAGCCTGTCACTCAAGAAGCTCGATCTGGACTTTTTTGCCGTCCTTAACGCCTGCGGCGCGTACGATGGTCCTGATCGCGTTGATTATTCGGCCGTGTTTGCCGATCACCTTGCCCTTGTCGGACTCGGCGACTCTTATCTCGTACACGACAGCCTTTTCGCCCTCGACTTCGGAGATCGTGACCTCGTCGGGAACATCAACTATCGACTTTGTCAGATACATCAACAGCTCTTTCAACAGGAACACCTCCCATCAAACTCGCTACCGCGCTTTTTACGCCTTCTTCAGCATGCCTTTTAAGGCGAGAAGTTTCTTAACAGCGGCTGTGGGCTGCGCGCCCTTTGCCAACCATTCACGAATCTTCTCTTCCTGTAACGTGACTGAAGCAGGATAGTCGGCCGGATTGTAATGCCCGAGAATCTCGATAAACCGCCCGTCGCGCGCTCGTGTCTCGTCTGCCGCAACTACGCGGTATGTCGGCTTCTTAACTGCCCCCATCCTCGTAAGTCTCAATTTAACTGCCACGTGTCACCCCCTTAAACCATTTATATTATCACATAAATTTTCCGAAATTCATACCGGGCCCCGGCATTCCGCCCGGCATCTTGCCTTTCGACATCTGCGATATCATCTTTTTCATCCAGTCGAACTGCTTCAAAAGACTGTTCACTTCCTGCACCGTCGTGCCGCTTCCGGCTGCTATTCGCCGCTTTCGGCTCGCGTTTATCACCGATGGAGTCTTCCGTTCCTGCGGCGTCATTGAATGCACGATTGCCTCTACGCGGCCCATCTGCTTGTCCGCCACATCGTCCGAAAGATGTTTCTTCAGGCCTCCGAAGCCGGGGATCATCCCCAGTATGTTCCCGATGGAACCCATCTTTTTGACCTGCCGTATCTGGTCGAGAAAGTCGTTGAAGTCGAACTGGTCGCGCATCAGCCGTTTTTCAAGCTGCTTCGCTTTCTCCATGTCGACGTTTTCTTCAACCCGCTCGATGAGGCTAAGCATGTCGCCCATGCCGAGAATCCGCGAGACGAACCGGTCCGGGTGGAACGATTCGAGATTGTCGAACTTTTCGCCTGTTCCGATCAGTTTGATCGGCTTGCCGATTGTGTATTTAACGGATAGCGCCGCGCCGCCGCGGGTGTCGCCGTCCATTTTTGTCAGTATAACGCCCGTCACGCCGACCGGGTCGAACGCTGTCGCGATGTTCACCGCGTCCTGTCCGGTCATGCCGTCGAGAACGAGCAGAACTTCGGTCGGGCTGACCGCGCCGATGATCGCGCGGATTTCTTCCATCATCTTTTCGTCGACGTGCAGTCGGCCCGCGGTGTCCAGCAGCAGGAAGTCGTAGTCGCCGTCGCTTCCGCGCTGCACGGCTTTTTTAGCTATGGACACCGGCTGCATGTCGTTTTCGGGGAAATAGAAATCGAATTCCGCTTTCTCCGAAACAACGCGCAACTGGTCGATAGCGGCGGGGCGGTAGACGTCGAGCGGGCAGGCCAGAACCCGTTTGCCCTTTTTCTTGAGCATCATGCCGAGCTTGCCGCAGGTGGTCGTCTTTCCCGAGCCTTGAAGGCCGCAGAGCAGGTAGACCGTCGGTTTTCTTGAGCCGGTCA
>JBAYJY010000048.1:0-27761 GCA_041664945.1 bacterium
GACAAAAAACTTTCCCACTCGACGAAGGCAAAGATAGAGGCGTTTCTGGAATTCAATGTCTATCGCAGGAAAATGAAATGACGAAAAAGAAAACGTCGCCACCGCGTGTTCTGATCGACTGCGGCACAAGCTACGCGAAAATATTCTATGTTGACGCCGCCCGTCGCCGCATCGCGCCCGCCCGCGACGTTCTCCGGAATCCGGACAAATACGATATCATCGCTTCAACCGGCCATGTGAAATTCAGGAACGGCGGCAAGCGCGTCAACGAACTGGTCGCGCTCGCTGAAGGCGCGCTCGCGCTCGTCGATGACCGCGACTTCACCGTGCTCGACTGCGGCGCGCGCGACGTTAAATATGTTAAAGTGAAGAACCGACGAGTAGCCGGGATGGACTGGAACACCGAATGCGGCGCGTTCACCGGGCAGGTGATTGAGTTGCTGCAACGCTATTTCGAACTCGACCCCGGCGGCCTGCCGGCGACAGCGGAACGGCTGCCGGTCGTCTGCGGCGTGCTCGGCATGACCGCAATGTTCGACCTTATCTCGCAGGGCGTTTCGCACGAGGAGGCTTTCGCCCAGTTCCTGCGCGGCATCGCCTTCAACTGCGAACGGCTCGTGGGACGGCCCGAGCGCCTATATCTTTCCGGCGGCCTGTGCGACAATCCCGCCTTCGTGCGCAGTTTCTCTTGCGCAACAACGCCTCTCGGCCGTTTCGTGCTGATCGACGGCTTGCGAAGCGTCGTAAAGATGAAATAATATTGATATTATGTTTTGCCGTTTACGTTATTTATTCGTAATAAAATGGGGAAATGTCTTCAAATAAAAAAGGAGCCCTTTTCAATTGAGTTGAAGTAAAGGGCTCAAGCAACACCAAAGAGAAAATAAACCAGTCAATTACAAGTTTACGGATTTGCATAATAGAAGTCAATCGGGCGCCGAAATTATTTCTACTGTGGGTAAAAACCCTTTATTGACGAGCTTTTTTATTTGCGTTTTTTAACTTCTTTCGCCCTTTTTCGAGTTCACCATATGTTTTTTTGAATAACTGAGCGTCTTCCTCAACATTCGGACTCTCGCATATTACGCGACCGCCGGCGCCGAATTCTTTCAAAGAGCGCAAAACATCCTTGTATTGAAAATCGGATTTTGAGGCAACGAGATGCTTGCGCTCGCCTTTCGGAGTGTACTCAATTCCTGAAAGATGGATGTGTAATGTCTTTAATGTGTCGTCTCCGAGCCCGGCGCCGATTGTCTCCAATACGTGACAGTAATCATCATACTCTTTGTAGCGCCCGGCGTATCGGGCGTAGTAATGCGAGAAGTCGACGCACGGCAGAACGCCCTCGACCTCGCGGCTCAGGCGGATCAATTCCTCGAGGGTTCCGAACTGCGAAGGCTTACCGGTAAGTTCAGGGCGCAGGATGACGTGCCCGAGTTTTTCTTTCAAGAGCGTGTCGCGAATATCAGTGAGATGCTTTTTAACAATTTGAAAAACCGCTTCCGGATCGTCCTTGAGATAGAACGCAGCATGGAAGATGACCTGATCGGCGCCGGCGGCCGCGCCCTTGCGCGCTGACTGGAGTATTCGCGTAATGCTCGCGACCACTTTCTCTTCTTCTTTTGAATTCAGATTAATGAAGTATGGCGCGTGAACGCTTAGCTTGACCCCTGTCTCAAGCGCTGCCGCGCGAGTTTTCGCCGCCTGCTCCGCCGTGATGTTGGCTCCATATACGAACTCAAGCTCCATGCATCCAAGCCCGAGTTCGGCGCATCTGAGAACGCCGCCGGGGTTTGTCTTGTCTGTCGCGCTGAGCGGGATGCCGCCCGGTCCGAATAGCAATTCCGACAATTTATCTTCTCCGGTTTCTATTTTGATGTTTGATTAAGATTCCTCGCTACGCTCGGAATGGCAAGAGAAAAGAAATGACAATGCAAGAAAGAATTTCGAAAGAAAAGTAATTACAACGGCAAGAGATTTTGCCGTTATGTTTTAACTTCGAATTTCACTTTCTTTTTGACAGACTCGACCTTGCCGTCGAGTCTGCGCTTCGCGCCTTTGCGGTCGTCTATCGCGATTGTCGTGTACACGCGGGGCGTCAGCCTTCCAACCAGTTTATGGCATTTTTTTATGACCGCCATCACCTCGTCCCAGTCGCCCTCGATCATCGTGCCCATTGATGTCAGCTTGTAGTCGAGGCCGCTCGCGTCAACTGCTTTAACCACCTTTGCGATTATCGGGCTGATGCTCTCGCCCTTCCCCATCGGCAAAACTGTAAACGTCGCCAGCATGTAAATCACCTCTCATCTTTCCAATTCATAACATTATAAGCAATGAAGAATAAATTACAAAAATCACAGGCGGACTAATTAGTTATAAGAATAACCGCTTCAGGTCAACATTGCTTATTAGTATAGGATTGCTTCGTCGCTCCGCTTCTCGCAATGACGCGGTTTTGCTCCTTGTAAGAAATGAACAGCGCGTCATTGCGAGTCTGCTTAGCAGGCGCGGCAATCCCGAACTCGAAGCGAAAAGCTCTTCATTATTAGATATTCTTTTCTCTCAATAAAAATAGGGGCATGGCGCTGGGCCACACCCCTGATATAGTAATAAAACCATTCGATACAAATCAGTATTTATAGAAACCTCTGCCGCTCTTGCGGCCGTGATAGCCGGCGTCCACCATCTTCTTGAGCAGCGGGCACGGGCGATATTTCGGGTCATTGTATCCGGTGTAGAGGCGTTCGAGAACGTTCAGCGCGACATCGAGACCGATCAGATCGACCAGCGCGAGCGGGCCCATCGGATGGTTCATGCCGAGCTTCATGCCGGTGTCGATATCCTCTGCGGTGGCGACGCCTTCGTAAAGCGCGAAGATCGCCTCGTTGATCATGACCATGAGCAGGCGCGAGGTGGCGAAACCCGGATAGTCGTTGGCGACAATCGGTTCCTTGTCGAGCTTGATCGTGAGTTCGCGGATCGTGTCCGTGCACTCGTCGCTCGTCTGGATCGCGCGAATGATCTCGACTAATTTCATGACCGGCACCGGGTTGAAGAAGTGCATGCCGATGACTTTGTCCGGGCGGTTCGTCGCTGTGGCGATCTGAGTGATCGACTGCGAGGATGTGTTCGTCGCGAAAATCGCGTGCGCCGGCATGATATCGCCGAGTTCCTTGAAAACCTTCTTTTTCAGTTCGATGTTTTCGTTGATCGCTTCGACAACGAGGTCGCAGGTTTCCGCGCCGGCGTTGCTCGTCACGCCCTTGATTCTTCCGAGCGTCGCGTCTTTATCTGCCTCAGTGAGCGAGCCCTTCTTAACCATGCGTTCGAGATTCTTCTGGATCGTGCTGATTCCGCGATTCACGAACTCGTCGCTGATGTCCTTCAGCAGCACATCGTAACCCTTCATCGCGAACACGTGCGCGATTCCGTTTCCCATCGTTCCGGCTCCAAGCACCAACACTTTCTTTATTTCCATGCTATGCCTCCTGTTATTTATATTTCTTCGCAAGCTTTTCAGCCGTGATATTATACCACGGCTTGTGAATTTTTATACAATCATTTTTTGAGAATGTTTTTGCCCGGATAATTGCGGGAAACAAGAGGCTGGATCGCATCTGCCTGCAAAGATTGGCAGGCGCGGCTTTCCAACTTGCTTAAGATATCTGATAACTTTAATAAATTAAAACATCAACCGCGCGCGCAAAACGACAATAAAGACATTGCAAGCATTTTTTATTATAATGCTTGCTTTTTGCGGTTTTAATGGGTATAATGCAAGCATAACAGTAAATACGGAGGTGCAAGCATGGAAAATGAATCAACTGGAAAAGCAAAGGGCGGTCACGCAAGAGCAGCGAAATTGACGCCTGAACAACGTAAAGAAATTGCTCAAAAAGCCGCTAGAGAGCGATGGGGGCACCAAGGACAAAATTTACCTAAAGCGACTCATTTAGGAAGTATTTCTTTAGGCGATATTAAAATACCGTGTGCAGTATTAGAAGACGGGACAAGATTATTAGCAGAAAGAAGCGTAGCGTTGGCACTTGGTAGAAGAGGTGGCGGATCGCATTGGCAGAAGAAAAAGATTGCTATAGAAAAAGATATTTTGCCTGAATACATTTCTAATAAAAATTTAGAGCCTTACATTTCTGATGAAATTAAAGAAATATTATTACATCCAATAATGTACGAAAGCAAAAACAAAGTCATTTCTAGCGGTATTCGTGCCGATATACTCCCTGAAATTTGCAAAATATGGCTAAGCGCACGCGAAAAAGGAGCTCTTACAGAGCAACAAGTTATTACAGCAAACTTGGCAGAAATACTTATGCGCGGTTTTTCCACCGTTGGTATTATCGCCCTAGTTGATGAAGCTACAGGATACCAAGAAATACGCCCAAGAGAAGCTTTGCAGAAGTATTTAGAAATGATTGTTCGTAAAGAACTTGCTGCTTGGGCAAAAAAATTCGATGATGAATTTTATGAAAATATATATAAACTCAAAGGTTGGACATGGCCGGGTATGGGAAAGAACAGATTTAGTGTTGTTGCACACTATACTCGAGATTTAGTATATGAAAGAATTGCGCCGGGCTTATTAGAAGAACTTGACAAGAAGAGTCCAAAAGATGAAACTGGAAATAGAAAGAATAAGCTTCATCAATGGCTGACAGATGACGTCGGCAATCCAATGCTATCACAGCACTTACATACTTTAATAATGTTCCAAAGACTTGCATTGGCGAATGGCTACGGATGGAATAGATTTGTAAAAATGGTAGACAAGGTATTACCCAAAAGAGGCGCAACACTTGAATTGCCACTTGAACTCGGCCCTGATTCCATCGAACCATAGCAACTTGGGCAAGATTCTGGGATAGTTGTTGAAGGTCATGTAAAACGCAAAGATTCATCACAATATATACGATATATTTATCCGTGCAATTTCAGCAAACTTCGGTTGCTTTTTTAGCAACACATAACCTTTTGGCGCTTCGAAGAATGGTATGTTTTTACCTTTGTTCAATAATATGTTATTAATATCCCTTTTTAAATCATCGCCTTGAAGCCAATCGTTTTTTTGAGATACCCCGATAATCGCACATAAAGCAGCATCAAACTCGTTATGGTTTATTGAGAGTTTTGATGAAGTATGCCATTCAAGTTTGTTCAGAATGTCTGCAAGGTTTCTGTCTTTCTCATTCTGATCTTTTTCATTCTTTGATCGTCCATTTTGCGTTTTCCCATACCATTTAGAATCTTGATAATAAGCATCTCCTTTGTACTTTTCGTTACTGAGACCCATCAATTTGAGAGAAGCCGCTGGATAAGTTTCATAAAGCAATTCTCCTAAGCATTCCGAATACATGCAAGCAAGCTTCTTCCTAATATTTCTAAACCGACTTACGGGAGCCCCTATGCGATCTGAAAGTGGTGAAAGTGCTCTAAAAGCTTTGTCTACTGGCCGTTTAGTTAGCTGCCAAACAAAGTATGGGTTATCCGGATCAGGAAGCCCTTGCAGATCAATCGGTGTGTCAACGAAAACCAATCCCTCTTTAAAACATTTTTCTATGATTGCAGTTTCTTTATTGACTATTTCTGTTATGCAATCCTTTCCTTTGTGTTCTTCCTGAAAACAGTGGCCTTCTATAATGTCGATCTTAATTCCGTCAGTTTGTGAATTTCGTTCAGCCCTTACTAATGAACTCCCACCTTTTGTCGAAAACCCTGAAATATCTAATCCGTAAGAAACTTTATTGATATTCATTTAACACCACCTCGTACCGTCATTCAATAACCATCGATTTCGTAAATATACATTAGTATTTTTTGTCATAGATAATATCGTCAGAGTAAAATTGCGCCGGTCCCAAATAATAAAATAACAAATAAGAAAACTGAGGCGGACAAGCAACCGCAGCCGCCGCTTTGGGGCGTGCGAGCCTCGAATGTTTGTTTATCGTCAGCGTTTAAGTATGCGCCGCCAAGATCGTCGTAATATTCATGGTCATCCATAAAATATCCTTCTCTATCTCAAAACCTTGTTCGAGAAAAGGGCACAGCATGCTGTGCCCCTACTTTCTGAACTGATTAAAATCCGGTTTTCGTTTTTCCAAGAACGCCTTCATGCCCTCGACAAGCTCGGCGCTGCCGTATGTCGCGGACAGCATTTCTATCCCATGCATATAGGATGAATATAGCTGGTCGCTCTCGTAGTTCATCGAAATCTTTGATATTCGGATTGACTGCGGGCTCATTTCGAGGATGCGGGCGCACATCGAATCCGTTTCCTTTTCCAGTTCGCCGTCCGGGACGACTTTGTTGATCCAGCCCATGTCGAGCGCCTCGCGCGCGGTGTAGCGCTTGCAGAGGAAAATGATTTCCTTCGCTTTTTTGTCTCCAACGAGACGCGGGAGCAGTTGAGTCCCTGCCAGCACGGGCGTGCTGCCGACGGTCGGGCCGACTTGCCCGAATTTCGACCGCTCGGTCGCCACCGAAATGTCGCAAACCAGATTTATCTCGTTGCCGCCGCCGAGGCAATAGCCGTCCACCGCCGCGATCACAGGTTTCGGCGCCGACCTGATGACGGTGAACATGCGGAAAAGCTTGGTAACGAAAACGCGCCCGGTGTGAGGCGTCAGCGCAAGCATCTCGGCCACGTCGCCGCCGGAGCAAAACGCTTTGCCGCCGGCGCCGGCTACTACTATCACGCCGACCGTCGCGTCGTCCGCCGCATCCTGAAGCGCGTCAGCCATTTCGTCGAGCGTCTGCAGTCGAAAAGCGTTGAAAACATCCGGCCTGTTGATCGTGACTTTCGCTGTCCCGCCCTGCTTTTCATAAATGATATCTTCGTATGCCATTGCGTTCTCCTGTCTTGCCGCGCTTATTCTCATAGTCGCAAATATTATCGTGTGATGTCGATTTTATCATTCGCACGGCGCGAGTGTCAACGAAACCGTCATGCGGATTGCCGAATCGCCCTGTTTCTGATATTTTATCAGGACACGAATCGAAATCGGAGGATCTGGAAATGGCGCAAGACGAACTCGAAATCACTGTGGCTGAACTCAAGAATCGTATTCGCGGCTCTCTCACGGACGCTGAAACGCTGAGGATGCTCGGCGACTACTATCTCTATCACGGCATGTTCGACGAGGCGCGCTTTTCATACGAGAAGGCGTTCTCCCTCGCGCCGGAGAATCCACAGATCAAGTTCGCGCTTTCCTCCTACCACTATAACCGCGGCGACAAGAACGCGGCAATCGCGATGCTTAAAGAAGTCACCGCGTCGCACAGTGATTTCGCGCCGGCGTTCGCGCTGCTCGGAACGCTTCTCGCCGAAGACGGGCACACTGACGAAGCGATCGCCGCCATCCGCAGCGCCGCGGAACTCGACGACGAGAACCCAGATATTTTCTATCAACTCGGCAATCTCTACGACGACAATCAGATGCCCGACGATGCGCTCGATGCCTATCAGCGCGTTATCGAACTCGAACCGGAACATGCGCAGGCGCTCAACTCGATCGGTCTGATTCATGCGGATAACGAGGAATGGAACGCCGCAATCTCGTCTTACAAAAAAGCGCTAAACATCGAACCGGCATACGCCAACGCGCACGTCAATCTCGCGATCGCCTACCTCGGCCACCCGGACATTCCGATTCAGGACGCCGAAGACGAATTCAATCTCGCGATTAAATTCGACGACACAAACGCCGACGCGCTGATGGGACTCGGCGATCTGTTCTACGACGATGAGAAATGGCGCCGCGCGCTCGACTGCTACGAAAAAGCCGCTGTCTCCGACCCGGAAAACGGCGAGCCCTATTTCAAGCTCGGGAACACTTACTTCATGATCGGCGACTTTGAGGAATCTCTCAACGCTTTCCGGCACGCTATCGAACTCGATAACGAATTCACAGACCCGCATTACTGGATCGCTCAAGTCTACTCCAAGCAACAGGGCCGCGGCTACGAAGCGGCGATTCATCTGAAGTTGTATCTGGAACTCGATCCGGAAGGCAATCTGGCGGACGAAGCGGCTAAAATGCTCAACACGCTCCGCCGTGACTGGCCGGTTTAAGGCGAAAGAACTCAAAGAACCAAAGAACCCCTTTTATAAAAGGGGTTCTCTGTACTCTCCCGAAAATCTCCTTGGGGTTTAAGGGAACGAACACCGCACTAATTCACCGTTTCGCAACAATGACGTAATTCTTGGCGGCATTCAAAGCGACAAATTTTCATTAATTATATAAGTGATAAACTTTTCATGCCAAAAAAAATGCGGCCACGAGGGCCGCAAAATGACCATTCACAAACAGGTCATAAAAGGTAGGCGATAGAAAACGATCAAGCCGCGGGCTGCAAGACGCAACCCGCGGCGGACCGGTAAAAACTATGTCTGCTTATTTTTCAACATTCGCTTCCTGCGAGACAACTTCCGTGGCATGCGTCGGAGCGATTGTTTCGTTCTTCAGTCCCATCGCTTCGACAACAAGAGTCGAGATGTCTTTAACTTTAATCTTTTCCTCAAGTTCGTTGAGCTTCACGCCGTCGTCGAGCATCTGCATGCAGTAGACGCAGGAGACCGCGATCGTTTCGGCGCCTGTGCCGGCGAGTTCCTTCACGCGGCGGACATTGAGCCGTTCGTCGCCGGGGACATCGAGATCGAGGTCCATGAAGTAGTTGCCGCCGCCGCCGCCGCAACAGAAGCTCTTCTCGTTCTTGTTCGACGCTTCTTTGATCTCTACGCCCTTGATCGATTTCAGAACATCGCGCGGGTCGCTGTAGACATCGTTGTAGCGACCGAGATAGCACGGATCGTGGTATGTGACTTTTTCGTGAACCTCTTTCGGCAGTTTGATCTTGCCCTGCTTGATCAGGCCGAGGATGTATTCCGAGTGGTGAACTACATTGTATTTGCCGCCGAACTGCGGATACTCGTTTTTGAGCACGTTCAGGCAGTGGGGGCAAATTACGAGCAGCGTTTTGAATTTTCTTGAATTAAGATTTTCGATCTGCTGTTTGGCAACAGTCTGGAAAACATTTTCGTCGCCGAGGCAGCGGGCGGGATCGCCGCAGCACAGTTCGTCGTCGCCAAGCATTCCGAATTTTATTCCGGCTTCGCGCAGTATCGTGAACACGTTGGTGGCCACGTGGCGTTTATTCTGGTCGTAGTTGGTGCAGCAGCCCATCCAGAAGAGAACGTCTGTTTCGCCTTCGGCAGCGACTATTTGTGGCTTTTCGCCTTCGATCCAGCCGAGGCGGTCTTCCTGCGGGCCGTAGGGATTGCCGCGTGTTTCGAGCGCTTTGAGCGAGCGCTTTGCGTCCGCGGGCAGTCGGCCGTTCATCATTACTTCCGAGCGCCGGATGTCGATGACTTGATCGACGTGCTCAACCATTGCCGGGCAAACTTCCATGCAGGCGCGGCAGGTGCGGCAGAGCCACAGTGTGTTTTCTTCTATTGTTTCGCCGATAAAGGGAGTGAGTTCGAGCGGCTGTTTTTCAGCGGACGCTTCGCCCTCTGCGGCCGGCTTGCCGTTGCCCTTTGCAGCTTCCTGTTTTTCATACATTTCATATACTGATTTTTTCAGAGCTTTGACAACCTTCCGTGGGTTGAGCGGATAACCGCACTGGCTCACCGGACAAATTTCCTCGCAGCGTCCGCACTCGATGCAAGCGTCGAAGTTCATCGCGTTCTTCCAAGAGAAGTCGGAAGCGTCCGAATGGCCGATTCTGAATTCGTCGAGGTCTTCGCGGCTGAACAGTTCCTCCATATCCTCGCGGGCCAGAGAACCCTTGGAGTTCATGCTGGAGAACATGTAATTGGCCGGAATGAGCAGGAAGTGGAAGAATTTGGTGTATGGGAGCGAGCCGATAAGAGCGAATGTGGCGAAGGCATGCGTCCACCAGATCAACTGATAGACAACTGCGACAGAGCTTGCGGGCAGAAGACCCATGGCCTTCGAAACGCCGAGGCCGACAGGTGAGTACATGGCCCACGGGTCGCCGGCGAACTGAATGCGCAGGCCTTCCAGCAGGAACCCGCCGACGCCGATGAAAAGAAGCAGGCCGAGCATATAAGCGTTCTGCCAATCGCTCTCAAGGCTCTTTGGTTTCATGACATAGCGGCGATAGATCGCGATTGCGAGGCCTATGATCAGGAAAGCGCCCGCAATATCCGCGAAGAAGGAAACCGCCAGGTAGATATTGCCGTAGAAGAAGTGGAGAGGGGTGTCAATTTCGACCGTCAGGATCGCGGTCGCGAGCATCAGAACAAGAAACGACCAGAAGATCAGGGAGTGGAATACGCCGGGAAGCAACTTCTTCCTGACGCGGCCCTGCATCAGAACGTCCTTGAGCATGAAGAACCCGCGTTTGACAATGTCGCTGAATCTTTCGTTTGCGGCTTCAATTTCTTCCACAACATTACTTTCTTGAAAACCCCGTATCCGAATGCCGCGAAAGAGACGACCATTAAGACATACATTACCCAGTGAAAATGAATGTTCCAGTAAAATTCCCTGTGTGCCTGTTCCATGATGAGCTACCTCCGGTGTTATGACTTTTTTGTCGAACGGTCTTTGTTTGTTCCTTAGTAGTAGTGGCGTATGACTTATGCGCCTACAGTAGTTTTGGTTTCAATTCCGCGGACCTGTTGAGCGATCGCATAAGCCGCCTTCCCGGGCTGTCTGTACCAGAACCGAGTGAACTGGGACGTGACATCGAAGCAGTCGGTAGCGGCTTCGAGGCGCATTCCCTTGCTGTCCAGAGCTCTCATGAGCGGCGTGACTGACGCGCGGGTCCGGCCGAGCGCCCATACGCGGTCCACGAGCACAACTTCCGCGCCGGCATCCGTCAACATCTTCTTGATTCCCGGGCGATCCAGCGCCTTTTCGCATTCATCCATGTCCTCGTAAATCCCCGTCAACTCTATCCCGTTCTCTCCGGCGAATTTCCGGATCAGTTTTTTCTGTCCCTCCCGGTCCACCACGTTACCCTCATAATCCACATACATTCCCGACACATATCCTACTGCTTTCATGGCTGATACCTCCTTTCCGTTCTCGTTGTTATATTTTTTTCCTTTTTCAGATTCCTTTGTCATTTTCGCCACCCCTTTTCTTTTAGCTTTTGTTTCCGCTTTCGCTTTCTTTATATGCAAACCCCATGCCAAATGCGTTTCTTATTCACTAATTTATTATTAAAACCTTTTATTAAAGGCGTTTTTACTTTTTATCCGTTATTTTCAATCGCAAATATCAATGCTTTTTCAGGCATGGCGCATATATTATATATTCGCATATAACGCACAAAACATAAAAACCTTTTAATAACAGGCGTTTTTACGCTGCATAGTTTTATTATTCGTTTTCGGAGGTTTTATCGCTGTTTTTTATTCGCAAAAAATATTATTGATTACATTTATATTTATATATGTATATATTCTTTTATTTTAGCCAATCACGATCCGGGCGTCCACCGCGGCGCAACCGGCGCCTTGCTCGAACACTATCATCGGATTGATATCCAGTTCCACTATACTCGGGCAACTCGATATAAGCTGTCCGACAGCTACTATAGCGTTCGCCAATGCGTCAATATCAGCCGCCGTCGCGCCGCGCGCGCCCCGCAACAATGCCGCCGTTTTAATTGACTCTATCATGCTAAGAGCTTCTTCACGGCTTACCGGCGCGAGTTGGAACACTACATCCTTTAGAATTTCCACATATATTCCGCCCAACCCGAACATTAGAACCTGCCCAAAATGCGGATCACTCCGGGATCCGATTATAGCCTCGACGCCGGCGCTCGCCATCTTCTGGACGAGTATTTTTCCGCGAATTTCTTTTTCGGTCAGGATTTCCAACAATTGTTTGAAAGCTGCGCGCGCCTCATATTCAGTTTTTAGGTTCAAACGCAACGCGCCCGCTTCCGTCTTGTGAACTATCTCCCGCGAAACAAGTTTCATAGCGACCGGGAAACCCATTTTTTCAGCGCTTTTAATTGCTTGCTCCTCATCATCCGTTTCGAGAAACGGAACTACTGGAACTCCGGCGGCTTCGAGCGCATCGAACGCCGCTGCGCCGGCGACGAGTCCAGATTTCATGTCCGCTATCAGTCCTAAAGCTTTTCGCGGCGCTTCGGCAGCTTCCGCGAATCCCGCCGATTTTTCACGCATGCAAAAATCCCTGTATGCCGCCAGCGCCTTGATCGCCATTTCCGGAGAGTTGTATATCGGGACTTTTAAGTCGGCCCGATACTCTCTGACAAGCGCCGCCGAAGCGACAAAGGCTGTGATCACGGGCTTATTATGTTTGTTTGATAACTCTGCGAGGTCCGGGGCCGGGTTTCTAAGCATTTCCTTCGCTGCGCCGCGGTAATCGCTGGGCTGACGCCGGGAAGTGATGAACATTGCGCCATCGACGTCGTTCTGCGCGAGCATCATGTCAATCGCGAGCATTTGAGTGTCCGTGCTGAAACCGTCACCGAGGTCGATCGGGTTGCCGAGTCTAATGACGCTCGAACGGAGCCGCTTTTTGATCTCGACTTCCGTTTCCGGCGAGAGCGCCGGGAACCGGAACCCCTGCTCTTCGGCGCAGTCGGCCGCGATGACGGTCAGGCCCCCGGCCGGAGAAACTATGGTGACATTGCGCCCCTTCATCGGCGGTTGCGCAAATGTAACCGCATATTGGATGAGTTGTTCGAGGGAATGCACGCGCGTAACGCCAGCTCGTTTCACGGCGGCGTCGAGAATACGATCGTCGCTCGCGAGAGCGGCAGTATGAGACTGCGCCCTCTCCGCGCCCGCCCGCGTTGTGTTTGCTTTGAACAGCAATATCGGCTTTGATGATTTCGCGGCGGCCTCCGCGAACTCGCGCCCCCGCTTCATGCCCTCAAGATATATCAATATTATTTTCGTGCTTTCGTCCTTAATGAAATAGCGAAGGAAATCCACCTCGTCGAGGCTGTATTTGTTTCCGAGCGACACGAACTTGTTAGCCGTCAGGTTATGTTCCTGAATTCCATTTAAAATAGCGAGGCCGACGCCGCCGCTCTGCGCTATGACCGAAACCGGACCAGGCGGCGACCACGGCGTTAAATATATAAACGGCAAAAAAAGCCTGTTCTCTGCATTGACGATGCCCAGTCCGTTCGGACCGACAAATTTAATCCCGTATTCCAGCGCTTTTTTGTTGATGATTTCCGCGAGAGCTGATCCGCCGCCATCCAGTTCCGAAAAACCGGCGGTCTCAATGCAAAGATACTCGATGCCTTTTTCATGTGCCTGATCGATAATATCCGGAATCGTCCGCGCCGGGGAAAGAATCGCCGCGAGGCCCACCGGCGCCGGTATATCCGTCAGTGACTTGTAGATATCCTTGTCGAACGCTCTGCCGCCTTTGGGATTGACTGAATAAACAGGTCCTGCAAACCCCCAGCTTATCAGGTTGGAGACAATAGCCCGCGCCATGTTGTCGGGGTTATCGGAAACGCCGACAACCGCGACCGAGTCGGGATAGAATAATTTATCGAGGTCCATTTACAACTCCTCTCGCATGAATAGTTAAAGCGAGCGCGATGCGGCATTCTCAGCGAATATAATGATTATATATGGGAATTTGACCAGTTGAATTACTTTTTTCTTTTTTTGAATCCGCGTTTTGCGTCGATGTTCCGCTTTAGATCCACCTGTCGGTCCTCGCTCTGCCTCAAAAACCGTTTCATTTTTTTCTCGAAGCTGTCTTCTTCGCCGCCGCCGCCGGAGTCCTGATGCTGTTCGCGGTGCTGATAATCTCTTCTCTCCGACGCTTGGCGGGTTCCAGATTGAGCGTGATGCTCGCGTTGGTGATCGGGGTTAACGTCGCGATGAAATTTTTCGAGTTCTTCGGGCGTGATGTTTTTTAAAGAAAGTTGGATCCGGCCTTTTTCGTCGATGGAAATGATTTTGGCGACAACATTGGAACCGACAGCGATGTGATCGGAAACTTCCCGCACGAACTTATCACTTATCTGCGAAATATGGATAAGCCCGGTTTTGCCGCCTCTGATTTTTACGAAGGCTCCGAATTTGACAACATCTACTATTGATCCTTCGACTATCGATCCAATCTCATTTGGCATGCTTTTCCGGTTCAACCTCCTCAATTATCACTTTTTGCTGGCGATATGGAAGAAGAACAGTGTTTCGGCGGTCCGTTTTTTGTCCTTATCGGCCCTCGTTCGAATTCACCGGGTTTGGCACGATTTTTATATAGACTTCCCTTGGAGGCATCAGATAGAGTTCTTTACGGGCGATTTCTTTCAGATATTCAATGTTATGAAGCTTGATTTTCTCTTCTTTCAGATTCTTGATCCTTTCGAACTTTTCCCGCTGCTCAGCCTTGACGGCATGAATGCCTCGTTCCAGTCCGATCGAATTCTGATAGTTTAAGTTGACAAGATAAGCAGTGACATAAATAAGAAGCGCGAAAACAATCATCGAATAAGCTATGCGATATGGCCGCGAATCGAGCGACCTGATTTTCTTTCTTTTGAGCGCGCTGCGCCTGATTTCTTTGTTCATTAGTTGTTGTTATTTAGATCTCCAAAAACGCTGTCTACAACATTTAGTTGTAATAGGCTGTTAATGATTGACGATATCCTGACCCTCGAATTTTCAGGCACGAAAACTATATCTCCGTCCTTTATCACAACATTTTCCCTCAAATCCTGTAGGTCTATAAGCGCCTTCAGATCCGCATGTATGACGACGGCCTGTCCTTCAACAACACGAATAATATAGGTTTTGCCAATTGCGGCCTTTATTGCCGGGCCTTTTACGCGGGCGATAAGGTCGAGAAGCTGAGTGCCTTCCGGAACATATACTGTACCGGGATCTATTACGCTGCCCAACACAACAACCCTGATTTTAGTCGCTGGTATCTGTTTAGCTATAATATAATAATCGCCGGGTTGCACTTCAATATTGCTGCTGAAGTCCGTTCCGTTTATCAGACCCCTCACGTCCAGATATCTGATCGCTTCGTTTCCTCGATACAACGCCACTCTCGAAACATCGGCATCATCCAGAAAACTCCCCATCTTCAGCAATAAGTCGAGAAAGCGCATCCCTTCGAAATATCTGAATGAGCCGGGCATGCTTACAGATCCGAATACGGATACCGACTGTCCGGGCCTGATGCCCAGCGAAACCAGTTCCACGGTAACGCTGTTGTCAGCGTAATACTCGCCAATCTTCTGCTTTATCAGTTCGGCAGCCTGCTCCGGCGTCAATCCCGCAACGCTGAACGCTCCGAAATCCAAACCTTCGTCTACGATCGGCAGAAAGAATTTCCCACGCTCGTCAATAAGATATTCACCTGTGTACTTCGGCTCTATCGGAATTCTAACCGATATCTTGTCTCCTGCCCCAAGCACGATCTTATTGCTAACGCTCGACTGCGCTTCCGCTCCATAAACACTCGTTGTATATGCTGCCGCGCAAATAAGAGCGATCGCCATACATATAAAACAAGCGCTCTTTCTCATTCGTTATCTCCGTTTAATCGTTTCATCGTCCGCGTTACGTATAACCAATTTAATAGCTAATTATATAATACTACACTTACCCTTACAATTAATATCTAATAAATTCTAAATATTTATACATTATATGTCAAAATTTCTTAACGATCCTAAATTTTGCCGGTGATTTCGCAAAGCCCAAGAGTCTTTAATTATTATTCCCCTTTAAACTCATCGAGCAGTTTGTTCTGTACGGATTCTGCCGCGAATTAACAAATCGTGATGCTGTACGGCAAAGTATCCGGCGAATATCTTCGATTTATCAAAGAGATGTGATAAAATTCCATATAGATTTTTGATTCACCTAATCGAGCAAGAATTGGAGGCGCTCTAACAAGTGTTCGAGACGGAATAAACGATATCCGCTGTTGGCGCATGGAATGCCGGATAAAAACGACAATAATCAGGCTGTTTGCCCTGGAGAAGTATATGAAAAAAAACTGCCCGCCGCCGGCCTCCGCCCTATTGCGCTGCTGTTTAGCAGGCGTAATTCTGCTTTTTTTGATCGCGGCGGTCTATAATCAAGCCGATTCGAGCGCTGAAACGCAAAAATATGCGAACGCGGTATCGGCGAGCGCCGGCGTCGTGGAACAAACAGAGCAGGACATCTATTCAGGAACAGGCTATCAAACATGGCAATCAGAGAAGCTTGGGAAGCATCAGTTCGGCTTTAAAAGATTTTTAGGGCTTATAGGCATTGTATTCGTGATGTTTTCCGTATTAGTTTACGATGTTGCTTCGTACAAAAAGAGAGCCGGGCGGGATGAGAAAGCGCGCGGCGCCGTGGATTTGCTCGCTGGAACACCTGCGATGCGAAGCGCTTTCGATCTTATCTTCGCCGCGTTCGTAATTTTGATTTTAATCTCGAAATTGAAAGACAGCCCGTGGGAAATGAGCGATCCGGCCGGCTATCAGTTTTATCCCGGCGCGATAAAAGGCGTATTCGGATATTTCAGCTATGTGATGGGAGACATCGGCCTGCCTGCGCTGCCGTACAGGGCGCTGCTGCCTCTGCTGGCGATACCGAAGAGCATGGCGTTAGCGCGTTGTTTTGCTTTTGCGATGGCCCTCGGAACTCTCGGCGCGACATACATTCTCGCGCGGCGCCACATACGCCCTCAACTTGCATGGATAGCGCCTGTTCTGCTTTTTGGATACAGGATATTCAACTACGGCCTCGAGGATCTGCGCGGATACATGTTGTTTACTTTTTGCGTGGTTTTAAGCGTCTGCGCGTTCGAGTCGGCGATACGGCAGCCGCGACCTGGAGTTCTTTTTCTCTGGACCGCCGCGCACTTCATCGCGTTCATGTCAAACCCGCTGACTGTTTCAATTGCCGCGGGGCCGGCGTTCTACTACCTGTTCGCCGCGCGAAAAACGCTCGCGACTGAGGACAGGCGAATCGTGGATTTCCATTTCGCTGCAATCGCCGCGGGAGCTGTCTGCTTCTTCCCGTTTATCTACAGAACCGTGGGCTTCTCGGTGCATCTCGTGCAGTACCCTCGAATTCCTTACATAGTGTTCCGCTTCCTGTCGTATTTTAACGCATTCTGGCTTGTGTGCGCGGTCATATTCTTAGCGGCGGCCGCTCATTTTAGAAAAGATTTTAGAGGCGCTTTATTTATGTCGGCTTCCGCCGGGACTGCGGCGACTCTGCTTATGTTCGCCCTCGAAATTCTCGGGCCGTACGAGCGATACTTCCTTTTCGTTATGCCTTTGAATTTTGTGTGCATTGGAATCCTTGCCGAAACCTGTTTGCGCGGACTTGAGACTCGCGGCTCGCGCGCGGCGGGTGTCGCGGCGACCGTTGTCGCGGTTATTTTCATAGCGGCGGCGGGATTGCGCTGGACGGAAAAGGCATTCTTAGAAACCGGCAACCACGCGAAGCTGATTCGCGCGATAACGCTGATCGACAAACGTGTGTCGGCTAAAAAAGAACCCGGCGAGCCAGTTTATATTTTCCCTTATGATTTTTTTTACTTCTATTTTATGGACGCAAACAAATTAAATATATACGAACGCAATCCGATTACTCGCGATGAATTCGGCATCACGTACAGATGGAGAAATCTGCCGTCCGGCGACGTGTTGCTGACAACTCGGAACTTGTTCTCAACGGCTCAGTTTTTTGCGAATCCTAACGAAATATTCAATGTTCCCTACTGGGCGGTCGTGAGCATCCAAAAAGGCGAAAAGGACCCGTTCGAGTCAATCAAAACCGATTGCGACGTCTCCGAGTTTTACAGCGACATCGGTCTTATCATAAAGCATTGCAAACCCGCGGGCCGCCGCAAGTGAGAGGCGCCGAGCGATAATCATATTTCCCGTAAGGGGCGCAAGATTATTTTTATTTCTATATTTATAGGGGATTAAGAATGTTAAAATATAATATAGTTACATTTCTTTTTTGAACGCCGGGCATAAGGTGAAAGATTTGAACAGCATAAAATGGAGTAGGCGGCCTCAGTTGATTGATCGTGAAATTGAGGGCGAAACCGTTCTGCTGGACTTAAAAAGCGGTGTTTATTACAGCCTCAACGAAGTCGGTTCCGAGATTTGGCGCCTTCTCGCCGATAAAGCGACTGAAGAGGAACTTGTCGATGCGATCACCGCTAAATATGAAGTGGCTAAGGACGAAGCCGCGCGAGACGTAAGCGAACTTATAAAAGACCTGTCCGGCGAAGGATTGATAATAGGCGAGACCGGCCAAACCCCATGAAACAGGAATCGCGGGAAACATTTTACAGGCAATACTCGGACGCGGCACGGCCTTTGCGCGTCCAGATCGAGACGACCCGGCGATGCAATCTCGATTGCGTCCACTGCGCGCTCGGCGGCAACCATGTGATGGCCGGCGAGATGGGCGCGCGCGACTACGAAAAGCTGATCCCGCAACTTCGGGCCGCCGGCGTTTTCAATGTTTATCTTACCGGCGGCGAATTCCTCGCCCACCCGGAAATCGATGAGATCCTAAACCTTTTTCTCGAAGCCGACTTCTGGCTTTCGCTCCAGACTAACGGAGTTCTTCTCAACAGCGGGCATGTCGATTTGTTTTTGCGGCATCCGGGGAAGGTCCGTTCCGTCACCATTAGTCTTTATGGCGCGACCGCCGAGGTCCACGAATCTGTAACGCGCTCGCCAGGCAGTTTCGAAAAAACACTTAACGCAATATCGATGCTTCTCGCAGCCGGCATCAGAGTCGAAGTGATAACGCTGCTGATGACGCTGAACCATCACGAACGCGAAGCGATCGAGCGGATGTGCGCGGACTGGGACGTCAAGCATCAGTTCAACTCCGTTCTCGTGCCCTGCAAAGACGGTTCGCCGGATCCGTTGCGCTACCGGCTACCGGATGAATTAATCCGCGACTTGCCCCGCCCTTGGGAGACTTTCACTTATAATTTTACAGATGGCGACCCGGCTGATTTCAAGTCTGAAAACACCATCGAAGCCTGGTGTTCCATGGCGCGCAGCACAGGCTATCTCGACTCGAACGGCAACCTGCTGCCTTGTTCCGTGCTTAACATCCCGGCTGGCAATGTTCGCGAGACGCCGTTCGGCGAGATATGGTCTGATTCTCCAGTGTTCAAAAGAATTCGCGAACTGAAAATCAGCGAGTTCGAATGTTCGGGCTGCCGCCACTTTCCAACATGCAAGCCATGCCCCGGCTTAGCTTATATCGAGCACGGCGACATGTTCGCCGCGCCGCGCGAAATCTGCCGCATCGTCGAAATGTTCCTCGGCAAAAAGGAGGAAAATCATGAAGGAAAAGAAGCCTTACTCGAAACCAGCGCTTACTAAGTATGGAACGGTGAAGGACGTTTACAACGGCCCGTCCTGCAAGGCGATTATGACGCAGTCGGCGGACAAATAAAACAGTCTTCCGGCCCGCGGCCGACGCTTAATTGCGTTGACGCGTTTTCCTAATTAACCGCCGGCCGACCCGGCGGCGCGCCGTTACGCGCCATCCATTCCGCTTGCCTTCCCGGCATGCCGCTCGCGCTCCCGACCAATGAAAAAAATTGCGCTTGTAAATCCGCCTCACCCCAACAAAGGATGCGGCTATTTGCTCGGCGCCGGCTATATAGCCTCCGCTCTCAAGGCGTCCGGCCGCGAACATCTCATTTTCGATGAGCCGTGCTTTTCTTATCTCGACGGCGCGACGAAACTTATCGCAAAAATTCGCGATTCCCGCCCGGACGCCATCGGATTCACTCTCACCTCAAGCTCAACAGTCTATTGGGCATACGATTTCCTCAAAATGCTCAAAGACGCTCTGCCGCAAACGCCGGTCATCGCCGGCGGCCTGCACGCCACTCTGCTGCCAGCCGAAACTCTCGACGCAGGTTTCGATTTCGCCGTCATCGGCGATGGCGAGGAAACTTTCATTGAGCTGCTGAGACGAATTGAAATCGGAATTCCTCTCGACGGTCTCGAAGGCGCTGCGTGGCGCGCTCAAGACGGCGGCTTAAACATCGCAGACGCGGCCTATATAAAATATCTGGACTCGCTCCCCTTCCCGGCCAACAGATTCTATCTCGACCGCTCCGGCGAAAAACCGCGCCCATATCTAACACTGATTTTCAGCCGCGGCTGTTTCAGGACCTGCTCGTTCTGCGTCGAGCGCCGTCTCAACAGAGGCGTCCGTTTCCGCAGCGCGGATAATGTAATGGAAGAAATCGCCGACGCATGGAACCGATACGGAGTCAACACTTTGCATTTTGTAGACTCCTCATTTCTCGAAGACAAAAAACGTGTGGTTGAATTGTGCGGCCGCCTTATCGAATTCAATCAGACAACATCTTTCTCATGGAAATGCCTCGCCCGCGCGGACCATCTCGAACCGGAACTTCTTTCAACAATGAAGCGGGCGGGTTGCGATGACATTTATATTGGAATGGAAAGCGCTGACGCGGAGACGCTAAACAAAATAAGGAAGAACATATCGCCGGAAGATAACGAACGCGCGATCGCGCTTTGTCGCGAGGCTGGAATCCGGCCGCACGGCTACCTCATTGTCGGATTCCCTTGGGAGAACGAGAGCCACATCGCAAAGAGCGCCGATTTCAGAGACCGCCACAAGAGCGATCTGGACACGCTTTTCTTCGCCCCCGTTCCATATCCCGGCACCGAATTGTACGAAGAGTATCACGAGCGATACGGATTCACCGAATGGTGGCGACGCGAGAAGCCGGGTCCGATGGCGGCGCCTGGACGCCCTCTTCACAAGTGGCTGCGCTGCTTCGATCCTTTTCTCGAACGTAACTTCTTCGGCTACAACGCCGCGGAATGGTCGCGCGTCTGCTCGTTTCTCTCTTCGCGCGAAATCGAAACGGGCGGCCCAGGCATCAAAAAATCTCTCTACCGCCTTTTCCTCGGAATTCTCGAAAAAATATCCGCTGCGCTGGAATCCGTCTCGCCCCGCGCGGAACACACCCTAATGCCGCCGGCCTATCGCGCTTTTCAGTCGGCGACTAATCATTTCAAAAAACTTTCGCTTTCAGCCGCCGTCGGCGCAGACAGCCTTCCGGAATCATGGCAATCCGGCCGCGCCGGGACCGGCTTTGATTGATCAGATACTATTTTGAAAGGGCGCTTTGTGTCTGATACTGAACGATTTCATCTGAATCTGTTAGGCGCCGGTTTCCTGATTGAGACCGACGAGCCGTCTTTGCTGACGGCTTGCCTCAATGCAAGCTATGGCTCAGCCTGCCGAAGCGCGGCGCCGGATTCGGGCCATGGATTTTCCACTCTTATTCTCAGGCACAAAGCGGCGAACAACTCAAACGGAACTGAACCGCTGGGGAGAGCCGTTGCGCTGGAAGGCGGCGACGGGAAGCATTCTCTATATTGGAATCGCCAAAAAGAGACCGGCTTTTCGCGACTGCCGCCAGTTTCTGACCCGGACGCGCTGCGGCTCGTTTTTGCCGCTCTCGCCGCCTTTGTTCATTCGGCGCTGAAGGAGAGAAACATATATTTCGCGCATGCGTCGGCCGCGGAATGGAACGGCGGCGCAATACTGTTCGCCGGCCCGAACGAATGCGGAAAGTCCACTTTGATGCGCGAACTGCTGCCTCGCGGCGCAAAATATCTCGCAGACGATGCGGCGCCTGTCGCGTTGAACGGCGGCAGACTCGAACTTCTGCCCAGCCCTGAAGTGATAAGCGCCGTCGGTCTCGGCGAGGATGCGGCTCGCTCCCTCATTGTGCTCGGATTCAGGCCCGGACCGGACCCGCGCTTTTTTATGCCGCCCGCTTTTTCGCAGCCGGCGCCGGCGCGAGCGATTTTTTTTCCAGAGTTCGGCGAAAGCTTCTCCGGTCCGGTCTCATTGACAAAGAAAGAGGCTATGCTGAAGATTTTAAAGTTAAACAAAACGCCTTTGTCCGACGGAGAGGGCGAGGGCTGGTTTAAGGCGGCGGCCGGGTTGGCGGAACAAGCTGTTTGCGCGCGGCTCGCATTCAGGCGCGGCGCTTTGTTTCCTATTGAGAAGGTAATAAATTTTTGTGACTGCATTTAAACGCTTAAAAATCCTGATCGCTGTTCTTTCGGTCTGCGCCGCATTATTTAGCGCGCGCGCCGCATACGCTCAGGAAGCGCTGGTATTCGATTTCGAGACTGAGAAAGCCTTTGCGGAAGACTGGGCGGCGCCCGCTCTTACCGATTACGCCATTCGAGTCCTGAATTCGGAATCGACTTACAGCGCGATGCCGCGAGAGCGGCTGAAGCGGCTCGTTTCCCGCTGGCCGAACAGCAGGAAAAACAGCCTTTCCTTCGAAGCCAGCGATGCTATACGGCAACATATAGGAGCAAAATTCATAATCGAAGGGAGTCTGCGGCGCGACCGCTCCGGCTTTCAGTTCACGGGCTCTCTGGTCAACCCGGAGAGCGGGGCTGCCCGCGACCTGTCTTTTCAACAGAAAAATTTCGATCTCGCCGCTATCCGGAAGCAATTGCGGCTAAACATTAAAAAAGCGATCGGATTAAAATTCACAGCCAATCCGGCGGCGCTTCTCGGAACTGTGAACGCCGACGCGTATCAGTCTTATTGGAAAGGCGTCCAGCGATATGAATCGGGCGACGCCGACAACGCGCTTGTGTTATTTGAACGCGCGGCGGAACGCGACCCGTCATACATTGAACCGACACTGATGATGGGACGCATTTTGCTGGACAAAGCTTTTTTCAGCAAGGCCGCCGAACAGTTCAAACGCGCCACAGACAAGTGGCCAGCGGACGCGCGCGGCCATTTCCTGCTCGGACTCACTTATTACCTGCAACGACAATCGGCTCCTGCCAGAACGGCCCTCTCAAAAGCCGCCGAACTCGATCCGGACAATCCGGAAATACTCTACCAGCTCGGCCTGCTCGACAAGGATTCTTTCCGATACGCTGATGCTGTGGACGAACTTGAAAAGGCGGTGAAGCAAGACTCTTCGCTGACTGACGCTTGGTATCAACTCGCCTCCATGCACTCGAACGCGAAGCAGGAGGCAAAAACACTCGATTGCCTCGAAAAAGCAGCCGCATGGGGAGGCCGCGAGGTGATAGCCAAAATACGTAATGACAACGATTTCTCATGGCTGCGCGGAGAGCGGCGATTCCAAATGATCGTCAACAAATAAAATGAAAACAAAATATCTGACAATCATTTTTCTCTGTTTATCCGTTGCGGTTCTTTTAGGTTGCGCGCGCGGGAGAACAAAGACCAGCGCCGGCTTGGCCCGCCCAGCCGGTTCCGACATCCGCGCGGATGTGGTCCGGAAAATTTCGAGCAGAGTGATCGGCGACATTCCCTCTACAGGACGGCTCGAAACTGTAAAAAAACGCGGCATTCTCCGCGTCGCGCTGCCTCCGCAGGAACCGCCATTCCAGTCGCTCGATCCGGCTATGAATCTGCCGGTCGGATTTAACACCGCGCTCGTTTCCGAGATAGCTCTTATTCTCGAGGTCAAACCTAATATTACTATCCTCGAACGGCAGCCCGATCTGAGCTCATATCCCACCGACTGGGCTGACAAATACGATCTGATTTTTTTGGACGGACCCGCCGGCGCATGCCCCCGAAATCAGGGCATTGCTTACTTTTATAACGGAGCCGCCGCCGGATGGAAAACTATCTGCGCCGCAGACCCGAACGCTGCGCTCTCTTCAGCAGTCAAGGAAATTCTTGTCTATCTGAACGAAACGGGAATCTTCGCGCAATTGTATAGGACACATGTCATCAAATAAACAGAAGACATTATTCGGCAGGCTGATGGCGGCGAACGCGGTGACGCTTTCGTTCGCGGTGGTTATACTCGGAGCCGCGTTTTACTATTTCACCGCTCAGTATTTAGGCAGCGCGGCGCGTGTCGAGATGGAACGAGCTAACCGTCTCGCGCAGAACGCGATCCAGCGCTATCTCGACGGCGCAGCGGTGAATTCGAGGCTGCTCGCGGAGAACTATGAAATAAGCACAGGGCTGAAAAACGGCGATCCGGAAAGAATTGCCGCGCAAATCGCCCGCGAACTTCCTGAGATCGGGGCGGACTTTGTATCTGTCGCAGGCGCGGACGGTGTCGTGTTCCGGCGCGCTTCGCGCCTCGCGCAACAACCCGAAGTTGAAGAGCTCGCGAGTTCCGAGCCGCTGTTTCTCAGCCCGGCGTTTCAGGAAGCGGTAGCAAGCGGAAAAGCCTCAGCGGGCATAGAGCCGGCATATCCGAACAGCATAGCGGCTGTCGCTATTGCGCCGATTAAAAGCGGCGCTTCCGAACCGATCGGCTTTGTGCGCATCGGCTACAATCTCGACAGTCGCTTTATCAGCGACGTGCGCGAGCTTGCGCACACGGACCTCGCCATCGAGTACCGCGGCGCGATCATCGCGGCAACCGTCGAACTGCCCGGTGACGGCGAGCCAGCTCCTCCCGAAGCGCTTGCTTTGAAGCATCTTACTTACAAACTTCCCATAAAAAGCGGCGACAAAACTGTCGCCTATCTGCTCGCTCTCTACCCCAAGAGCAAGATCGAGCGCGTTCAGCAGCGCGGGTTCTCGGCGATCGCAATCATAGCATGCATCGCATTCGCAGTTTCCGCGTTAGTGAGCGTACGGCTGGCGCGCGGAATCGCAAGGCCGGTAAACGAACTCGCGAACGGCGCTAAGCAGATTCAGGACGGAGACCTCGCGCACAGGATCGGCGGAACAGGAAACGACGAACTCGGCGCCCTCGCAGGCGCATTCAACCGCATGGCGGAAGCTCTTCAACAGAGGGACGCCGAGATTAAGAGCAATCAGGACCAGCTCATCGAATCCGGAAAACTCGCCGCGCTCGGCGAACTCGCCGCCGGTATCGCACACGAAATAGGAAACCCGCTCGCAGCGATCTTCGGCTACATCCAACTGCTGCGCGAATCGAAAACGGATAAACGCGACCACTATCTTAATGAAATGACAAATGAAGTCGGGTTCATCGACTCGACCATACGCGAGCTGCTCGAGTTCTCGAGACCGGCGAAAACGGAGAACGAAGTCGTGTCGCTCGACGAAGCGGCTGACGAGGCGCTCAGGATGCTCGCTTTCCATAAGACGATGAAATACGTGGATGTCGAGCGCGCGCGCGCCGCTGAGCCTCCGCTCGTCTCAGGAAGCCGCAAGGAACTCGTGCAAGCCATTCTTAACATCTCTCTCAACGCGGCGCAGGCAATGCACGGCCATGGAACTCTCACTCTGAGAACCGAAGCCGGCAGCGACATCATTTCGCTTATTATCAGCGACACAGGCCACGGCATTTCCGACGAAGACCTGCCGCATATTTTCGAGCCGTTTTTTACGACTAAACACGGAGGCACCGGTCTCGGCCTTTCGATCACTTTCCGCATCGTCCAACGGCACAACGGCTCGATCCGGGTAGAATCCGAGCGCGATAAAGGCGCCGCTTTCATTCTTAGATTTCCAACATCTTACGGACCGGCGGCGGGCTGAGCTGAATTTTAATGAAAAGAAACCGGTGACGCCGACGCCCTCAAGCTTTACTCAGAAGCCGCTTCATGGCGCGAAATTTATTTGAAGTGGAATCGCCGCCTCGCTGGCCTACCCCAATAATCAAAAAGCAAAGCTTTTTATGGATATGCTCAAATCCGCGACGAAAATTAAATGAATCGTCATATTGCTTCAATATTTTTTAATTAATATACAAGTTATAAGCAAGCTCGAACAATCTTAAATAATTAACTTTAATTGCACATATTTTTTATATAATTAATTTGAAAGGCCATTGTCTGCGCTTGCAAATGTCTTGATGTTCAAAGCGGATATTCCATCCCAAATCCTGACTGCCGACAGATTAATGGAAAAACTGAATGCAAACGAAACAGAGATTTGCGTTTCATCCGCTTTTGTTCGCGATATATCCGGTCGCTTTTTATTACATTCACAACATCAGAGAAGTGCGTTTCTCCGAAACTTTAGGGGCATTCGCATTTTCGATATTAGGAACTGTAATGCTGTACACAATACTATGGCGGTTGTTAAAAAATGGAGCAAAAGCGGCTTTAGTGGCCACCATCGCCTTATTTATGTTTTACTCTTTTAAGCAGTTTACCGACATATCCTTTCAGCTTCTTGGGAATACAGCGCTTGCAGGGATTGCAAAACAGCGTTATTTCACGACGGTCTGGACGCTGGCGCTTCTTGCGTTCTGCGCCGCGGCAACCGCATCCCGAATAAATTATTCCGCAGTGACAAGCATATTGAATCTATCTTCGATTGTATTAATCGCATTGCCTCTTTTTTCGATAAAAACTTCCTTGCCCGCAGCAGTCAAAGAATGGAATGCAGGCCGCCTGAAAAAAATCGAACTGTTAAGCTCCGCAAAACCTGAAAAAACAAGAATCAACCCGCCGCCTGACATCTACTATCTTATTTTTGACAGATTTCCGAACAATAAAACCCTTGAACAGTATTTTAATTCTGATGTTAATCATCTAATCACAGGCCTCGAATCAAAGGGTTTCTACGTGCCCGAAAAAAGCATCTGCAACTATCCTCACACGCCTCTTTCAATTGCGTCTTTGCTAAACATGGAATATATTGATTTGCCTGAAAATGTTAAGGCTACAAATTCTTATTCGCCAATTAAAACGATGATGCAGGACAGCGCCGCCAGAAGATTTCTTCTGCCTTACGGCTACAAATGGGTGAATCTCGGTTCGAAATCTTTGCCGACTAATTACAACCCGCTCGCATATTACGATAAAAGCAATGTGCGCAAGGGTATAATAAACGAATTTAGCTTGTATGTTTTTAATTCCACCCTCGCCTTCCCCTACTGGGATAAGATTTTCAGAATTCAAAAAACAAACCGGCTCAGGATGCTTCAGCATATCCGCGACCTGGAGGAAATGCCGACATTTATAGAAGGCCCGAAGTTTGTGTTATTCCATGCGCTCCTTCCTCATCCGCCGGTAATATTTAGATACGACGGCGCTTTGTTGAGCAATGAAGAACTTTCCGCGCTGGGCGCTAAAAAAGCGTTTGTGGGTCAAGTAATCTATACATCCGGGAAAATGCTCGAAATCGCTGACGAACTGCTTTCGCAATATCCAGAGAACCGCAAACCGATAATTGTCATGCAGTCGGACGAAGGCCCTCTTGCCCATTATTATTCATTGCCGGATCACAAAGCTGATATTCGTTGCAGAAACTTCTCGGCGCTATACCTGCCGGGGCTGACTGAAAGCGAAAGAAAAGCGCTTCCTGAAGATATGTCCAATGTTAATACGCTGCGTCTGATTTTTAATCTATATTTCGGCGCGAATTATCCGTTGCTTGAAAACAAATGTTATTTCAATGAAGAAATTTCTACCGGACCAAAGAGAAACAGGACTCTTAATCAATACATTTTCAAAGATATCACTCGCCAAATAAAATGGTGAACCTCAACTCAAAAACTCTGACATAGAAAACGGTATAATATATCTTGAACGCGAAAATTGCTGACAGCCCCCGGGTACTACCGGCAAATAATTGCGTTTAGGAAATAACAACATAAGCTTTATAATTGATGGCTCCTCCTGATCCCCCTCTATTACCCCCATTTTCACGTCCGAATGTCATAGCTGCGGCATAGTTGATATATTGCTGAATGGCAAGACGCAAAGCCCGGCTGTATGGTTCTCAATCACGATGTTCAACATTAATAATATAATTCCAA
>JBAYJY010000049.1:0-27421 GCA_041664945.1 bacterium
ATCAACTGCCTGCGTAGGAAAAACGCGTCAGCGCTGTCGCACTTTACCGCATGATAACCGCCCTCCCGGATTTCCTTGAGCGTCCATTCCAGAGGCGTTTTAAGAATTTCCAATCGCTGCGATCCGCGCCCTTCGAATCGTGCGTAGTCGTCAAAATAAAACTGCGAAAACTTCATTTCATAGCCGTCGCCGCGAGAGACGCGCCCGGCGTGCTGGCCGCCGTCGCCGAATATCGTGAGGATTTTTATATCTTTTTCGCCAGCCATGTTTTTCATTGATCCGTCATTTCACCGCTGAGAATTCCGCGGCGCCGTGAACGCGCAAGTAGTCCTCGCGGATTCCGAGGCATCTTTCCTGGAGACAGCAGCCTTCGCAAGCCTCAATATACACGCCGCGCTCGAAAGGCGACTCCTCTCCTTTGAACGAATTCCCCGGCGTCACTATCAACAAATCCATATCCTTTATTATTGCGTAATGTTCCGGAATATCCGCCATCAGACACGGCGGAACGTGCGAAGTGCGAATCAATTCGGAGCCCGCCTTTTTTCCTGCTTCCATAGCCTCGCGCATGAAAGGCAGCGCTTCCTTGTACCTCGGAAGCTCCCAAGCCATGTCGGCTCCTGCCTCCTCCATCCCGAAAAGCGAAAGATACCACAAGCTGAAATGCCGGACTCCTACCGCAGCGAAACGCTCGACACTCCCTGCGAGGCTTTCCATATTCGACTTCGTCACCAGCAAATCAATTTCGACGTTCGCGCCATAGTCCAGAAGATTCTTGATCGCCATCTCGGTTCGCTCGAACGCGCCAGGAACGCAGGCATACCTGTCATGCAGTTCCGCCGGCCCCCAGATCGGAATTGTAAACAAATTTGCGCCAGCTTTGATCGCGCGACGCGCATGATCCGGATAGCAATAGATCATTCCGTTCGTTTTTATGTTAATCGTCTCATACCCTGTTTTCTTTGCATAGAGAATGAGCGCAAGAAGTTCCTTGCAGATAGTAGGCTCGCCGCCTCCGAACAGAACGGTTTCAGCTCCGTTTGCGCGACCATTCGCCAGAATGCCGCGCGACATTTCATGCGTAAAACCATATCCCCTCACGGGAGGCGGAACGAAGCAGAATCCGCAACTCGCATTGCAATTGTAACTCAGCACAATTTCTATAGCTTTCATGCCGCGCCTTTCAAATGCCTATCTCTTCGAACTGAAATTCGCCATCGCACACGATAGCGAACTCACAGTCGCCGCAACGCTCCCCCCGGCGCCTTCCGGCGGCAAGCCATTCGGCGAGATTCACGTTCTCCTCCGACACAAACACCATGTTCCGCTCATTCTTGTGAATGTCGCCGGCCAGATACTCCTCATAGCCTTCCATGAAACAGAAAGGCAGGTTGATTGCCTGTATTCTAATTTTATCCGAATAGCGGTCGATCGCCAGCCTGAGATGCGCGGCCGCCGACGCCGGGTTAGGAACAATTTCTTTCTCAACGCTCCCGAAAGGCGTGACGAACTGAACGTTAAGTTTTTTCACGCCCTCGCCGACAAGCATCTTAGTGAATTCCGACAGATGCTGCGCGTTGACATTCGTCAGCGTCGTGTTAACTCCGAGATCGATCCTGTCAGGCTTCAGGCGCGTCGCATTTCGAAGCCCTTGGATAGTTTCCTCGAAACTGCCGGGACGCATCGTATGAAAATCGTGTATTTCGGCGTCGTGTCCGTGAATCGAAATCAGCAGGTCCGTTATGCCGCAAAGCAACAGCCGCGCGGTGAGATCGCGGGACGCCAGCAGCCGTCCGTTCGTCGTCACGTTGATCTTTTCGTATCCCATCTCTCGCGCGGCGCCTATGATCTCCAGCAAATCCGGATGCAGCGTCGGTTCGCCGCCGTCGAAATCCGCCATTCTGACGCCATCCGCCCGATAATGCTTGAGAAAACCTGTTGCCTTGTCGAATGTCATCGCGCTTTTTTCCCGCCGCCCTATTGCGCAAAATCGGCAACTGTTCGAACACTCGTATGTGAGATTGATAATCACCTTGCGAGTGTTTGTAACCGATTTGCGAATTTCGAATCTCTCCCTCATTTTGGCTAGAGTCGCCGGCGGAAGCGCGATAGCTCCGATCATCGGTTTTTCAGAAAAATATGGAGCATAATTTTCAATTGGTTCTTCAGGCAGCAGCCTTTTCGACACGCACAAATCATATAGCGGCGCGCCGGGCAGCGGAACCGCGAACTGGACGGAAGACTCGGCGCCGAACTCGCGCTTCATCCGCAACGCGTGCCTCAGCGTCTCGTTCACATCCGCTATCCCTTCGCCGAACAGTCCGATTATATAGTGAATCAGCAACGTGATTTTAAGTTCCCGACACCATCGCGCGACCCGCTCAACCGATTTCAGCGATTGCTTTTTGACTACTATGCCATCGACTACCGCCTGCGAGCCGCTCTCCGCGCTTATCGACAGCGTCCCCACTCGGCCTGCGAGTGATTCCAAGTGTCTGCGTTTCAGCCGATCCGCCCGTAGTCCGTTCGGAAAATCATATTTCAAATCAAGTCCGTTCAATATCCCGATCAGGCCGGCGAAATGCGATTCTTTATGATTCACCAGCCCGTCTAGAATGATTATTTTCCTCGCGTTATGTTTTTCTTTCAACTCCTCGAAATGCGCCTTGAGTTTTTCGAGCGGGACGAGCCGATAGTTGCGTTTATCTTTTCCCGGCTGGCCGGGGTTTTTCGTGCAGAACACGCATTCATAGACGCATCCCCTGCTTGCGATCGCGGGAAAAGTGTTGGGCGTTGGTTCGAATAGCGACGGCTGCCGCTCCCTCTCGAAAACCGACCTGAGATTCTTTTGATACTGCTCGACATGGATCAAGTCCCAGCGCGGCGCAGGAATCCTATCAAGATCGATCCCGGCGGAAAGCCCTTTCCATGCCTTCTGCATCTTTTCGCGCGCCACATTGCCGTCAAGCAACAACGCCGCCAATTCGGAGAGGATAGCTTCGCATTCGTATTTCAGAATAAAATCCGCTTCAGGATATTTTTTAAGAATTATGTCTTCAGGTTCGTCGATATAATGCATGCCGCCGAAATAAAAATCGCACAACGCCAATGGCGCGTCTGGAAACCGCGCCTTAAGCCCGGCCAGAAGTTCCTTGATGTAAGGATTTGCGCCCGACGAATAGTTGAACACGGTTTTGGCGATAGCGATTATGCGTGGCTCGCAATCGGCAATCTCATCGAAAATTTCGGTCGCCGTGGCGCCGAACCTGAAATGCGTTTCGTCAGCCCCGGCGAGTTCGCCGCCGGGCAGCGAAAGCGCGTCGACAACCCGAACCGATATGCCTGCTTCAAGCAGAACCGACGCGCTTTGAAGAATACCGAGATTCGTGAAAAACGGATAATCCACGAACTCGCGGTGAAGATAGGCTGGCGGATTGATAATCAGCGCGTCAACTTTTCCAGGCTCTATTTCCAAGCAATTATAAGAATTCGCTTGGGATTTCGATTTGTCGTTTTTTGCTAATGTCACTTAACCACGTCCGCCAATAATATTGAATACGCATAATTATACTCGAATTGTTCATACTTACAGAATATTTCCGCTTATAAGCTTTAAGCGCTTAGTGAAACGCCCGGGAATTCAATGTTTTAGAAGGCTGTTAGCGCAATATGCAATAGAATTGATTCACCGGAGCGCTTGTCCATATATCCGGTTTGCTACATAGTTTCCCGGGATGCTATAATAGCGTTGATCGGAAAAGGCGAGCCTGTGGTTCACCGGGGGTGGAACTGATTATGAGAGAAGCGCATACAAAGCATACATGCGTAATACTCGCCGCCGGCGCAGGCAGCCGCATAGCCGCCCTTAAAGCGGAACGCCCGAAAAGCCTGTTGCCGATCGCCAATAAACCCCTAATCGGGCATCAGTTGGAAATGCTGGCGGGGCTCGGCGTCAGTCGCGTAATTCTCGTGTCTAACTCAACAACTCTTGAAACTACGGCCCGCGAGTTGGCTTCGCCTTCTATAGAACTTATATTTATCGAACAGAAAGCCGCGGAGGGAATCTCGCACAGTCTCGCTTTTCTCGAAGACCGGCTCGACGAACCGTTTATGGCGCTGTTGGGCGACACATTCATCCACGCTCCGACTCTGGCGCCGGCCTTGTCGGCTTTCGCCGCGTCGCCCGCTGAAGCTTTTGTTTTCATCCGGGCGCATTCAACGCCGGAAGAGATCAGCGCCGGATTTGCTGTCGTAGCCGACGCTTTCGGCCGCGTCCTTCGAGTTGTAGAAAAACCAACCCGGCGGATAAGCGACACTCGCGGCTGCGGAGTTTATCTTTTCCGCCCTTCAATCTTCGACGCCATTAGAAAAACGGCGCGTTCACCGCTCAGAAACGAATACGAACTGACAGACGCGATTCAAACCCTTATTGACTCCGGAGCCTTGGCGCTCGTCGCGTCGCCCGGCAAATGGGACATGAATATCAACACGCCTGAAGACCTTCTTCTTTGCAATCTCCTTCTCGCCGACACCGCAGGGAAAAGCATCATTTCAGCATCAGCGCAAATTCATCCCGGCGCTGTCATCTCCCGCAGCGTGATCGGGCCGGGCGCAAGCATTTTGAACCCAATTCAAATCCGAAACTCGCTCGTCGCGGAGAACGTTTGCCTCGACAGTTCCGGACCTATTGAAAACACTCTGATCTTCCCTTCGGGCATTTACGTCTGTCCGCCGGATACCATCTGAAATCATGGAAAAGAAAATCACAGCCGCCGACATTGAAGCCGCGCGGAAAGCGGCGCTCTATAAACGTTTCATCATTTATGTCGCGGCTTTCATGCTTCTGTTTACTTCGCGCTTTATCTACCATCCGCAATACCTCAAAATGAGCCGCGATCAATGCCACACAGGCGCGATCGCGACTGACATTCTCGACCATGGGTTCCGTTTATCCTATTTCGATTATCTGCCCGAGCGGAACGGAAACGGCGCATTCATCGCAGGACTTGCGGCAATTCCGTTTTTCGCGATAGTCGGCAAAAGCGTTTTTGCGCTGAAGCTTATCGGTTTTATAATAGGCGCTCTGACAATGTTAATAGGCCTTTGGCTGATAAGGAACATTTCATACGACGGCGAATCGGGCGCTGTGTTTCCCTATGGCCGCGCTTCTCTGTTTTATGTGTTCCTTACGGCATTCGGGCCGCCGATGTTCATTAACACATCCGTTTCGGCTCTCGGAGGCCCGAATGAAAGCGCGCTTGCAGCGTCGCTTATTATCGCTCTGTATGCATTGCGACGCTTCAAGAAAAGCGCTCTGTCGAATGCCGCTCTCTGGGCCTTCGGCGGATTCTCTATTTTCTGGGCAAAAGATTCGTTTTACCCACTCGCGGTTGTCGCGCTTTTTACGCTCGCCGGATCCCTGCGATTCAAACGCATAGATTTCAGGAACACTATCATCGGGGCCGCGGCATTCGCTGCGGGCTTGTCACCGGCGATAGCCGTTTCAATTACGCGGCGCGGCGGGAGCATTGCTGGCTTTTTTAACCATTTTAACATGTTCGGCGGAGCGACATTCGGCTTCTCGAAAACTGCCGAATCCTTCGCCAATTCGTTCTTTTCCGGATTCGGCTACAATCCCGTTTTTGTCGTAACGGCTCTCATCGCATTTGGCTTCGAAACGGCGTGGTTCATTTCTCTTTTCATTAAAAAGAAACGACCGGGCCGCGAGACCTTCCTGTCCACACGCTCACTTATCTATGTTTTAATCGCGGGATTCGCCATTCTTAAATTCATGGCGGTTAGCGAAACGCCCGACTCTTATCAATGCTGGCTGGCATTATGGTTCTACCTGATCGCTACAACGGTGGCGCGCGCAATCTCATGGCTCGAAGAGCAATCCAATCCGTCTCTTAGAACAGGCGGCTCAGCAGGTCTTTTCCTTGTTGTCATCTTCGCTCTCAACTGGAAAGCGGTGCAGCCCGTGCATGGCTCGCTTGAACTCATGAAGAGCGACACCGTCCGCGCCGCCTGCTACTGGCGCTTCGGTCGCGCATTCGTTATCAATTCGGAAAACCCGGAACTCGCAGCCGACAAATGTAGAATATTCGTCGGAATCCACGCGCTTGATTGCATCTCCGGCATTTCAACTTGGGACAAGAAAGAGCCGGCGAATCTCGACCCGAAAGAGGCGCAGGCCTACGCATTCGGACGCGGCGCCCGGATATTCGAACAATCCGAGATAGAAAAAACATGCTCGGCTTTCTCCGGCGTCCCGCGCCAAAACTGCGTCGCCGGAGCTCTTGCGAACCTCGCGATAAATGATTCATTGAAATACGGCATCACAACTCTAAAGCGCGCCGAACGGACGTTGCTGCCATGCGAAATCAGATCCATCCCGTATGAAGGGTTTGAAACTATGACGATCCGCCCGTTAGTAGTCCTTCCCGCCGATTTCATGAAATTGTGCGGGCAGAATAAAATACAACCTCATTGCGGACTCTATCAGGGCATGTGCGCGCGAGTCCCGTTCGACTGCCTCGGCATGTCAACCGGCGATAGAAACGATTGTATTCGCATTTATAAAATGATGAATTAGCTCAATTTAGAAAAATGTCTTTTCAAGTTGGTTGCCGATAGTGTTGCCGACAGGCGCCTCCCATAATATAATCAACATTGATGATGGATTTTACCGAATTAAATATTAATCTGCTCGAGCGGCGGCCTCATCTGATTAGAATCCCGCCGGATTTGGCAACTGACAGAGTGGAAATTCTTGATACACGTTCGCCGGGAAACCCGACGCTCTTAGTCCACATGCCCGATAAGGATGTTTTAATTCACAGCAAATTCGACCCGGCGCACGACGCAAAACGATGGTCCGGACAGCAGAAAATCAACGCCGATGCCAAATATCTGATAGTGTTCGGATTCGGACTCGGCTATCACATTGAAGCGTTGCTCGAAGAAAATCCGAAAATAAACAAAATATTCGTTTTCGAAGTCAGTCCGGACATCTTTCGCGCTGCTCTCGCCGCCCGGGATCTGTCTGGAATCTTCAGCGAAAACCGCGTCTGCCTCCTTGTCGGCAATTATCAGGATATTGAAGAATCAATCTTCAAATTTCTCAACGATTTTTCAGCGCTTTCTACAAACGACTCAAGCCCTGAAATTCTGATTCACCGCCCGTCGCTCGATGTTTTCCCGGACGGGAGCGAAAACCTCCGCGATATTCTCGAATACATCAAGCTCGCAACAACAAAACAGGGCGCTTTCAGCGAGGAACGTGAATTTAACAAAACTGCTAATAAACAGGCTTTCGAGTCAGCGCGAGGCATTGTCGAACTGCGCGGCAGTTACACTAGCCGCGAGATGATAGTCGCCGCCGCCGGTCCTTCGCTCGATATCAGCATCGAATTGCTCAAAGCCTCGCCCGCCGCGCCGGACATCATCGCAGTAGACTCAGCTCTGGCGCCGCTACTCCGCGCCGGCATTCATCCCCGTTTCGTCGTCACCGGCGACCCTCAGACAAAAACAATCGACCTCTTTCACGGTCTGCCTATCGAAAATGAAGAACTGGTTTTCTTCCCCACATCCAACCCCGAAGTCGTAGCGCTTTTCCCGCACGAACGCCGTTGGGCCGCCTATTCTTCGTTATCGGACGACGAAATTCTGCTCGACAATAATTTTGAAAAAGGCCAACTCTTTTTTTCCGGCACCGTTCTCCTCGCCGCTGTCGATTTCGCAGTTAAAACCTGCGCTAAACCAACCGTTTTGATCGGCGCCGATTTCTCGTTCCACGACGATCAAACTCATGCAACCGGCAGTAGGACGCAGGGCTATAGCCCCAGATACGGCAGAATCCGTGAAGTAATGGGCCTACACAACACTACCGTCAAAACATCCGATGTTCTTTACTTATATTTGAAAGATCTCGAAAGATATTATCTTAACATGGAAGATCAACATCAGCTTTTCAACGCAACATCGCGCGGCGCCGCAGTTTTCCACGTGCCTTATATAAGTTTTGAACTTTTTTTGGCAAAATACTCCGCCAAACGCTTGCCGGGATGACCGGCGAGTTACCTCCTTGTGCGCAGAGCTCCAAATCTATATAATAAATATTGTAGTTTTATAACGGTTTTTCAGAGATATAATGTGGGGGTTTATTGAGTTGACCAAAGAAAAACGATCTTCACTCCAAACAGAAAAAAGCCGCTCCGGTTTGAGCGGCTTTCCTCTAGGGTGTTGCAATCGGCAACACTTACTTCAACTCAACTAATTTATCGGCACATATCCGGGATACTTTAGATGTTTCGGAAAATAAAGCTTGAAAGAACGAAGGAATATAAAATAACAACTGTTTTAAGGGCTTTTTAAACAACAGATGCATAAATATTAATTATGAGGAGGCGATCCGACATGCAAAACAAGGATATTTGCAGCTACGATGAGGTTTTTGTTAAATCCATCGTCGAGGAAATTAACGAAATGCTTATGGAAAAGTACGCTGACGACGAAACCGTGCCGATGCTGGGCGTCGTCTCAAAAGCCGATATTCCGTGCGATCTGGCAATTTGGGTCCATATCTTCAAAACGGAGGACGTAAAAGGCAAGCTCGGACAAAAATAACTATTCAGAACAAGCGCACGATTGTTCATCGAATGAAAACAGCCATGGTGATAAGTTGATGAAAATTAGAAAATTAGCCGAGAACGTCTATTATCTGGCAGGGCCATTTTTTGTATTTTATGTCGTGACGGGTACGGAAAAAGTCGCGCTGATCGAGCTGGGAATAAGCCAGCTTGTGCCGCAAATTCTTCACGACATTAAAGAAGGCCTCGCCGGACGCGCTCCGGACATCCTAATAGCTCCACACGGCCATTTCGACCACGCCGGTTCGAGCGCTCGCTGGCGAAAAGAACTGCCGGCCGCCATTCTATGCGCCTCCGCTCCGGCGGCAAAAATGCTCTCCGACGAAAAAAATCTGGCGCCATATATCCGCTCCATGAAAAGTTTCTCCGACACACCTTTTTTCAATCAGGTCTTCCCGATGGCGGAAACAGAACCCTTCATCGCTCCGGTGTATTTTGATAGAATTTTGAAGGAAGGAGATAAAATCGAACTCGGCGGCGAAACGCTCGAAGTATTCGAGACTCCCGGACACTCGGCTTGCAGCATTTCTCTCTTCCACGTAAACAGCCGGTCTTTATTCTGTTCCGACGCATGCGGTATGCCTCTGACTTCCGGCCGAATCTGGCCGAGCGCTTTTTTCGACAAAAATCTTTATTTGAATTCCATATCAAAAATGGCTGGAATCGCCCCGAAGCACATCTGCACAGGACACAACCCGCCGATGTCTGGAGAAGAACGGAATCAGCGTTATCTTGCCAAGAATATCGAAGCGACGGACAACTTCTTCGCACGCATCGAAGCTTTATGGTCTGAGCATGGCGACAAGGAAGCTGTCCAAAAAGCTCTTTTCGCCGATTATAAAAACGAAGGCGCGCAGTTGCTCGCTTTTGTTTTCAAATACGGGAATAAGGAAATGGTAAGGCAAGTGGCGGATGGCGTTCAGGGCCGAGGTTGAAATGGATAAACAAACTGATCAAAGCAAGCTTAATAAATCAAAAGCATCGGAGCCGAAGCCGAAACGCGCCGGTTCGCGAAAAACCGCGTGGGTCGCCGCGGCAGTAATCGCCGCCGCTGCGCTGGTCGTCATCTATTTCATTTTTCTCAGCCCCACCGCGTTGTTCAAAAGGTCTTTCAACGGAGCAGTCTCCGCTTTCGAACATAAGAACTCCGAAGATCTTTCAAAGTTCATCTCCGATGACTATGTCGACGCAGGCGGCAACATCAAGCCTGTTATGTTAGCCGCATCCATGGCCTTCTTTAGCTCCTACGACACGATTTATTTGCGGATAAAAAGACTTGATATCAAAATCATCAATGGCGAGAAAGCCGAACTTACAATTGAAGGATCGGTATATTTTAAAACCGGGGACGAGACCTACCGCTACAAAACCGAAAAGCCTGTGGTTATTTATATGGCGAAAGAAACCGACGGGCGCCGGCGCCTGACTTCGATTCAAGGATTAACGTTCGAATTGGAATCAGTCGCCAACGATCTCGAGGATTTGAAATAAAAAGCTTTAACCGGGCAAACTTCCACGCAGCGAAAACACGAAACACACCGCGACCCGGCTATAGGGCCGTCGCCGAACGCGCCGACTTTCGTACGGATGCCTCGATAGATGAAATCAATCGCTTCGGCTCCGACTTCCTCATTGCATTCCCGTACGCACTTTCCACAATGAACGCATCGGTTCGCGTCGAAAAAGAAATCAGGGTGGCTGTCGTCAATTGGATAATCAGGAAGAATTTCCGGGAATCTCTTCGGCGTTAAATCGAACTTCATTTCAGCCGCGATTTCCTGAAGCGCGCAACACGCGTCGCCGGGACATTCCGAACAGTTGACCGGGTGCGCAGACATCAGAAGATCGAACGCCGCGCGAACGAGACCCGCCGCATGCGTCTTCGTTCGCACGACCATGCCATCGCATATTGCTTCGCCGCAACTGATCGCCGGCTCGCTTCGCCCTTCCACCTCGACGTAACACAGCCTGCAGCATTCCACAGGTTCCTTTTCGCCGCGCCCGGCGCATAGGTGCGGGATATAAATCCCGTTATCGAGCGCAACCCAAAGTATCTTCTCTCCGGATTCCGCTTCAATCCGCTTCCCGTCTATTGTCAGCGTCACTTTCGCCATCAAAATTCCTTATCGATTTTATTTCACTTGCCGCCCGTTTTGTCCGGCTTGATCTCCGGAAGCGCTAAAATCGGCGAAACTCTTTGTACGGCATCGTAATTCGCCGGGCAGGCGTCGATACAGCTATGGCACTTGATGCATTTCTCCTGATCGATAGCCTTGAGCCGGTCGCTTCGCGTGTAGATCGCTTCGGTCGGACAACTTCCAACACAGGCGTCGCAAGCGCGCTGGCAGCGTTCGAGCGAAATATAATACGCGGTCAGTTTCTCGCATTCTAAAGCCGGGCATCGCTTCTCCAGAATGTGCGCTTCATATTCGTATCTGAAATACCTGAGCGTTGTCAGAACAGGATTCGGCGCCGTGCGGCCGAGATTGCAGAGCGACCCCTGCCCGACCCTCTCTGCGAGTTCGCTCAGATTGTCGAGGTCCTTCATACGGCCGGCGCCCCCTATTATCCTATTAAGTATATCGAGCATTTGCTTCGTTCCGATTCGACAGAACGTGCATTTTCCGCAGGATTCCTTTTGCGTGAACTCGAGAAAATAGCGGGCCGCCTGAACCATGCAGTTGTCCTCGTCCATGACGACCATGCCGCCTGACCCCATTATCGCGCCGGCATCGCGCAAAGAATCGAAATCCACCGGCGTGTCGAGCGCCTCTTCCGGCAGGCAGCCGCCGGACGGGCCGCCGATCTGTACGGCTTTGAAGCGTCGTTTTATGACAACTGGTATCTCGCCCGCCGCCTGCGACGGCTTAGCGACAGGCGGGATTCCGCCGCCGATTTCGAAAACGACTTCACGCAGCGTGGCGCCGAACGGAACCTCGACAAGCCCGGGGCTTCTCACTTTTCCGGCCAGCGCGAAAACGGCCGTCCCCTTGCTCCTTTCAGTCCCGATGGATGCAAATTCGCCTGGTCCGTTGGCCGCTATCCATGTCAGATATGCGAAAGTCTTAACGTTATTGACGAGCGTCGGTTTTCCATGCAGCCCCGACTCCGCCGGATAGGGAGGTCGCGGGCGCGGCGTCCCTCGCTTTCCCTCAAGCGACCGGATCAGCGCCGTCTCTTCCCCACAAACGAACGCCCCTGCGCCCTGCGCTATTTTAATCTCGAAATCGAAGCCGCTTCCGAGTATGTTTTGCCCGATAAGACCGAGTTCCGCCGCCTGCCTGGCCGCTTTCCCGATAGTTTTTGCGGCGAGCGGATATTCGTTCCTTATATAAATGTATCCTTCCGACGCGCCGGCCGCGTAACCCGCGATCAACATCCCTTCAAGAACAGACTGCGGGTCGCTTTCGATCAACGTGCGGTCCATAAACGCGCCGGGGTCTCCCTCGTCAGCGTTGCATATTACATACTTCATGCCCTCCGGCGCCGCGCGCACGAGTTCAATCTTTTCGCCGGCCGGAAATCCGCCGCCCCCGAGCCCGCGAAGCCCTGACCGCTTTATGTTTTCTATTGCCGCTTCCGGAGCCCCGCTGAGCGCATAAGACAAACCACTGTATCCGTCAGCCGCTATGTATTCATTTATATTCAAAGGGTCAATCGCGCCGCATCTGCGCAGCAGACGCCGTGTCTCTCCGGCAAAACGCGGCGACATTGTCACCGGCGGTATCAAGTCGTTCTCTTCGGCGGCGCCGAGCGCCCATTCAAGGCACATATCGCCGCCCGCGAGGTAGTTGCGTATCAGCAGAGGCGCGAGATCCGGAGTAATTTGACTATACATAATCGCCGGCTGCCCGGGAACGGCAATAACGACCAACGGCTCGGCATAACAGTGGCCCGCACATCCGACAATATCGATCCGGGCGGTCAGCGAGTTGTCATTTAACGCCTTTTCAATATTTTCTATGACTTCGAGAGCGCCGGCGGAACGCCCGCATGTCGCCGCGCCGACGGTTATGACAACAGTTTCGCGCGACTGCCTGCCTCTCGCTTCCGCTTCGGCTGCAAACCGAAGCGCCCGATAACTTTCCGATATGCCGTCTGTCATTTATTTTCCGCCGCGTCCTGTTCTTCCGTCTTAATTCCCGCCCCCGATTTCTCTTCTCGTTCGCGTTCCAGTTCGCGCTGCAACATAATTCCATCGACCTTCGCCGTCGTCATTCCGCCGATCACTTCCTTGTTTATCACCGTCACCGGAGCCAACGCGCAACAGCCCACGCAGGCCACCTGTTCGAGACTGAATTCGCGATCGGCAGTCGTCTCTCCTTCGCAAATGCACAGTCGCCGCTTCCACAAATCGAGTATTACTCCGCCCCGCTTTACGTGACACGCCGTTCCCATGCAAACCTGAACGCGCCTTTTGCCCGGCGGAGTAAACCGAAACCGGTTGTAAAACGTGGCGACGCCGAAAATTGTCGTTTCCGACATTCCGAGCAGCCGGGCGACTTCGAGCATTCCCTCGCGCGAAAGCCAGCCGAGTTCTTCCTGCATGTCTAATAGTATGGAAATTAAGTCGGATGAACCGGAATAACGCGCCGCTATTTCAATCGCGGCCTGCCGATGTTGCGTCTGTTCATATGTGTAATTCTCAATCAAAGAGGCTTCTCCCGACGGAAGCCCGCCGCCGTTATAAACCGTCATTTCGAAACGCCGTTTGCCGTAGCAATCCCGCTCTCGCTCCGAATATATTTAATGCTAAGCATCTTATTTCCTATTTATTTTTCGCGAACCATCGGGCTGCCATCAGCGTGTTCTGCATCAGCATCGCGATAGTCATCGGGCCGACTCCGCCCGGAACAGGCGTTATGCACGATGCGTTTTCCGACGCTGCCTTGAACTCGACATCGCCTACGAGACGCGTTCCCTTCGGCGCGCTCGCGTCCTCGATCCGGTTTACTCCGACGTCGATTACTGCTGCGCCCTTTTTTATCCACTCGCCTTTCACGAACTCCGGGGACCCGATGGCGGCGACAACGACATCCGCGCGGCGGACGACTTCTGCGAGGTTCTTAGTGCGAGAGTGGCATATAGTGACTGTCGCGTTCTTCGCCATCAGCATCATGGAAACCGGCTTGCCGACGATGTTGCTGCGACCGATCACTACAGCGTCAGCGCCTTCAAGCCTGACTCCGCTCCGCTCCAGCAGTTCGATACATCCGAACGCAGTGCAAGGCAGAAAAACGCCTGCGCTTTCCATGTCGCTGAATTTCTTCAACGTCGTGAATTTCCCGACATTCATTGGGTGAAAACCATCGACGTCCTTCGATGAACTTATAGCGAGCAGAACTGCGTTTTCATCTATATGTTTCGGCAGCGGAAGTTGGCAAAGTATTCCATGCACATTCGGATCAGCGTTCAGTTCAGCGATCAGCTTCATCAGCTTCTCCTGACTCGTGTCCGCCGGAAGCTTGTGCTCTACGGAGACAATGCCGCACTTCTCGCAGGCGATTCCTTTGTTGCGCACATAAACCTGTGACGCAGGATCCTCACCAACAAGTATGACCGTCAGGCCGGCCTGAACTCCCGTCCTGGTCTTAAGTTCGAGAATGCCCGCCTTAACCTCTTCCTTAATTTGTTCCGCGATTCTCTTCCCGTCAATCAATTCAGCCATTTCTCCCTCCGAGAATTCGTTTTATTTCGCGAACGGCCCACAGCAGGTCCGCGCTTAATTTCATTTGCCTGAAAACTCTTTCAAAAACTTTTTGACCAGCGCCACAGCCTCGGGATGGCGCATAACAAGTATATCAGCGCCGGAGATCAACATCAAAACTGCGGTCACGGCTTCCATCACAATGCCGCGCTTCGCCGGGTCTCCGTATCGCGCGTCATCGCCGCCCATACGCGCTTCCTTGGACTTCCATACTTCCTTTCCCAAATCACAAAGTATCGGATACTTAAGCTGATCGTCCTGTTGCGCAAGCGCCGCCATTCTTATCCGCTCCATGATCGAGTATGTGTACTCGATTCCGTAGCCGAGACCGCCGGTTGTCGGGTCGATAATTATTCCGTCCTCTCGCACGCCGAGATTCCCGAGCAGTATGTTGAGCTGCTTTGCGAGGTTGATGTCGATCGGCGATGTCGCGGCTACCGTGTGCCTGTATCCGATGCATGGCGCAGCTATCTGTTTGTGGTTGCCTTCCAGCGTCGGCCCGATGATGAGGTTCAGCCCCTCGCACTCTTCGGCGACCTTGCGCAAAACTTCAATGTCCTTATCCTTGTCGCCAGTCCCGTAAACAATCACCGGAACGTCCACAGCCTGCGCAACGGCTTTCGCCGTCGCAGCCGCCTGATCGCCGTCTCTGTTCAGTCCATTCGGGTCGGCGCTGATCAACTGAAGCGCAATCATATCCGCTCCGAATTTTTCCACGTTCATCTTCGCCCATGCGACCGGGTCGCCGACGACATCCTTGAACGGAGCGAAAGAAATATCGTCATCCTCCTCGGGCGGCGCGTCATACACTTCCATCGCTATCTTCGGCTGATTCGGCATCTCGCCCTCGAACAAATAGAACGGGTACGCCGTCTCTCCGCCAACCGCGACATCGCCGCTTCTGCCGAGCTTTATTTCCCTTATCGCTCCTGTGTAATTCAGCTTAGGTATTTCGAACGCCATTTATTGCCTCCTCACAAAGGGCGGCATTCAATGCCGCGCCTACGTCATAGTCATTTTCTTTCAAGCCGGATTCTTGCGCTTCTCGCTTCCGTACCCCTCGTTCTTCGCATACCAGTAACGCTCAGATTGTTTCAGATAGGCAAGAAATTCCCCGCGCGTTTCGAGATTCTTCTTCCAGCGCAGCGCGCCCTTCGCCAGCCCCGGTTCGTAACATGGCCCGAGAACCTGAACCTGTTTGCCTTCCCAATTCTCTTTCAGTTCATTTTTACATTCCATCGCCATTCCTCCTTCGCCTCGTCATTCGGCGAAGCTTATTCCAGTTTCTTTCAACAACCCGGAAATCGAGCGAACCATCGCCGATTCATCGGGCAAATCCATAAACGACATGCCTTCGACGTCCGCGCGCAATATCGCCTGATCGTCTTCGATATATATCACATGCTCAATGCCGGTTTCGCGGACCGAAGGTTCAAGAAGCGCGCCGTTTTCCGCGCGGAAGCGGTTGACTATCAGCAATCTGCGTTTCACGCTAATGCCAAGATCATCCGCAATCCCTGAAATACGCCTCGCGGCGCGCAGCCCCTTCACTGAATGGTCTGCTACCAGCGCGAACAGATCGATGCTCTCTATGTTCTTTCTGCTCAGATGCTCCATCCCCGCCTCGTTGTCTATCACCATATACGGATAGTTGCCGGACAACTTGTCGATGAAGCCTCTGAGCAACACGTTCGGGTAACAATAACAGCCCGGCCCCTGCTTGCGGCCCATCACCAGAAAATCGACATTTTTGCTTTCCTCGACCGAACCGCTCAACTGAAGTTCGAGATAGGATTCCTTAGTCATCCCAGGCGGAATGCCGAGCTTTTTATCTATGAACTCCGCGAGGACGCCGCCGATCGTTTTCGTGACTTCTATCCCGAACGCCTCCGCGAGATTCGAGTTCGGATCGGCGTCAACTCCAAGAACCGGCCCGGCGCCGCCTTTTACGAGCGCCCTTATGATAAGCGCCGCCACTGTTGTTTTTCCTGAGCCGCCTTTTCCAGCGACCGCTATCGTGAAACTCATTCTTTGTCTCCATCCGCCCGTCATTACAGGCGCGCCCTACGCTTTTGCTCCGCTTACACTGATAAGTTTGTATCCCTTATCCGTTTCCGCCGCCAATTCACATGTCAGCGACCAGCCGGATTCGCGCGCCGTTTTCGGCAACGCCCGCAAAGCTTCAGGCGCAGCGCTGATAATTTCAATTCCATATTTATTCAGCGCTCTGTCCTCCAGCCTTTTCAGATCGCTTCTGTTGTCATCGAGCGACGGCGGGTCGAGGCGAACAACGATTGTTCTAATATCAGCTCCGGATCCTACAGGCGCCGAATCCACCCTGAACGCCGATGAGGACTTATGTGCGTTTTCAGCTTTCGTCATATTTCTTTTCATCCTGCCGCTATCATACGGACTTCACTGCCCAGTTTTTTAGAAACGCGGGAAGATGCGCCGCCTCTCGCGGCCCTATCATTATCTCCCAGCTTTTAAGTTCATCTTCAAGCTCTCCGCTGATCTGCGCCGTGTATCCGGGAATGATTATTTTTCTGTGCGCGACCTTTTCCTCGATTCCGCTCTTCTTTACGAATGGCGCAATCAGGTCCGCGTTAAACTTCCCGGCCGCCCACGCAGTCAGCACGGACATGCCCTCGCAGTCCATTATCAACAGCCATGTCGGAACGCGACTCGTTTCGATCTCTCCCGACACGATAAAATACGTCAGCGAGAAATTCGTCGTCACTATCACAGGCGAATTTGCGTCCGGGTTCCCTATCGGATATATGCCCTGATCCGTCGCCATAGGCCGTTGCGGATCGGTGAATATATTCATTCTCTCCAACAGCAGAGGGAAAGTTGTTTCCCCCTTAAGCTCGGAAACGACAACGATCCCGGAATACTTCGCTATCAGCGCCGCGGCTATAAGCGTCTCCATCATCAGGTCCGTCGCCATTTCGCAAGGGAACGCTATCGTCGGATACCCGAAAGGCCGGAACTGCTTCCTAAGCGCCGCGCGCCGAATCACGATCTGGTCTTCATAAACTTTTTTCAGCTTCCTCGCTCCGCTGTCGAGAACGATATCTTTAACTCCAGCCGCGACAAGCTTTTCGACCAGCGCGGCGAGTCCTTCCAGATCGTCCGCCTTTGCGACGAGCGGACATCCGCTCTCCTTCGCGAGCGCCGCCATATCATCCGCGTTGTCGGCGCGCGCCGCTAACAACAGCGGCTTGTTCGCGCCGCAAGCCGCCACGCCGAGCTTCAGCGCCTCTATGTCGTCGCTGATCAGTATCAGCGAGCATGCCGCATAGCCGAGAACCTTTTTCACGAGCGCTTCGAATTTCACCGCGCCGCCTCCGGCATCCTTCACCGCTGCCATTTCCGGCTTCAGAACGAAGCCGACGCGGTCGAACTTCAGAAAGTCGATCGCCTTCACTTTCGCCTCGACTTCCGCATCGCTCATATCGGTTGTGATGAGAACGGCTAAAGGCGGTTTGTTGACAAACGTCTTTTCGTGACGAAACTCGACCGTCTCGCCGCCTACAATGACCGCCGAATCGCCCGCGCCTATTTTTATCGCGCGTATCGGAGGCGCCGACGCCGCTGAAAGCTCCTTCTTCGCTTCCTCTGAAACATGCGGACACCGCGACAGTTCGCTCTTCCCGGCAGCGAGGCTCATCGCGAACGCAAGACACGTCGGAAACCCGCAGTCCTTGCAATTTGTTTTAGGCAACTTCTTGAAAATATCTATTCCGGTGAGCGCCATTCCTTTCGGCCTCCATTTTTGTCAGTTTTCATTATTCTCGATCAATAAACGCGCATCGCGGTTCACAGAATCGGATCCATCGTCAGCGCCGGATGCCCAACGCGCTGCAGAAATTCCATTATCTCTTCTTCAGATTCGCCGACCGTTTCATCCGCGATTTTCTCTATCAGATCCGGAATGCCCAATTCCGCGGCGCGCGCCTGAAGCCTGTCGGCGAGTTCCTCTTTCAGCGACTTGGGCATCCACACCATCCGTAGCAAGCCGCCTTCCGCCGCGAGGTACTTGCGCTGGCAGACATTATATTTCGAATGCCCGACAAAACCCGGCGTCGCGACTCCTCCGCCGACGGTTCCGGCGAGCGTCGTGAACTTCATCCCGCAAGGCGTCATCCCCGCGTGCTCACGGTTGACCGTCATCACTCCATTGCACATCGGCAGCACCGCCGCTATGCACTCGCAGCAGCCGCAGGTCGTCATCGGATCTTCCATGATGCTGTAGAAATTGATCAGCGGAATATTGCCTCGCGAGGCTCTCTCGACAAAATCGTTTACGCCCTTCCACTGGCCCAGCCGCGCGTCCAGCGTCTCTCCCTTTTCCACCGGCTGGTTCGGGCCGGTCGGGTTGATCTCGTTTGAAGCCTTGCAGTCGAGCCAGTTGTACGAGCCACACAGGCCGGTCCGCTCCGGGCTGACAACGCAGACATGATTCGGCGCGAACGACTGGCACAATGTGCAGGAATAATAAACCGGCGTCGTCTCGTCGGTCATGCCCTCGATACGAATGTCGCGCTCGTGGTAGACGCTCCGCGCCATTGCGAGCGTCTCCTTAACTTTCTCCGCGTCGGTGTATATCGTCACCTGCAGCTTATCGAAAATCGCTCCGAAATCCGAATGCAGCTTCGCGTGCAGTATTTTGCCTATGTGCGCGATCTCGAATCCCTTCTCGACCGCCTTCTTGCTTACCCTGATCCAGGCGATATCGCGCTGGCCGATATGCATGACATACTGCGTGTAATTTATCAGATGGTGAATCTGCCGTTCGAGAATCGGCTCGTAATCCGGCTCCATCTTCCGGCCCGCGACCTGCACGTGAATCGCCATCGGCAGCTTCGATCCGGAAGGAACGTCTTTTATCTCCGGCCCTATGACGCTCACAGCTCCATCCTCTATCTCATCCATTCGCGCTGAGGTCACGATCTCAACCATGTCCGTGCGGCCGCCGCCGCATTCGAGATAGATATCCTCGCCTCGCACACGTTCGCCCTCGAAAGCCGGACCGTATGCGACAGGCACTGGAACTTCCGACACCTGAATCTGCAGGCCGCGCACCTCGACCGCCTTCGCTACGATCCTGTCGTGCGGCACATTTGACACAACGTGCTCGTACGTACAGATGCCGGTCGGCAACACTTCCGGAATCGGCGAGTCGGCGATCGTCGGAAATCCCCAGTTGATCGCTCCCGCCGCGTTCGCGTACCACTCGTCCGTTACATAGCCCAGCGGCATAGCGAACGCGAAACACCGGTCTTTGTTGTAAATCAATATTTTGCGAAAGTCGCCGGGGCTTATTCCGCCGAACGACATCGCCGTGCGCGTAGCAAATCCCATCGCGAAAACAGTCGCGCTTACGTCAGAGCCGAACGGCACAAGCCGCGTCGGCCAGCCTATCTGCACGCCCGATTCCACGAGTTGCTCCGCGAATCGTTTCCCTTCGTGCTCCGCGGACATGAAGACATATAAATTTTTCTGTTGAATTTCGAGCGCGAGCCTGGCGGCCGTTTCAGGATTCGGAGCCGCGCCGAGTATCGCCGCGAATCCGGGCGCCGTTCCATCGACGAACTCGACCCCTCGCTTCCTCAATATCACATCGTCCGCAGCGCCGAGCCACAGCCTGTTTCCGGCCGGATCCTCGCCCTTTACATAATAATCCGGCTCCTCTATATAGCGGATCGCCTCGATCAATTCCTCCGCGAAGAACGTCGCCATCCCGGCGTCCAGAGCCGGCGCCAAATACGGTAGATGACATTTCTCCGCGACGTTGCCCGGCAGCAAAACACGGCACTTCGCCAGTATCCGCTCCATGTCCGAGAGCTTCTGCACTTTTTCGCCGAGTATTCCGTAAATCACAGGCAGATAGTACGCCGTGTTCGGGAAAGCGACTTCCTGATTCATCCCGAACCTGTCGACGGCCTGTTTGTATTTTTCCTCAGCCCTCGCGACAATCTTGCGCGCGCCCCGTATCGCGGCGGCTGCGATTATCTTCGACATATCTCATTTCTCCTATGCAAAGCGGTATCAATATTCATTAAGCAACGGGCATAGCATGCCATGTCCCTACTCAAGCTCCCTGCGTTTCGCCATATCGTAAAGCACGCGCTCGCGCGCCTTGTCTATGCCGAGCGCTTTTCTCTTTTTATCAATTTGCGCGATCATAAGCTGCGCGGCCTTGACAGGGTCCGGCTCGAACGCCCAGCTCGCGCCGTATTTATCTTCCATATTCTCGAACAATTCCTTCGTCGTTCCCTGCGCGCCGAGCGTCGGCCACATCGCGCCGAACACCGTATAGATTCCGGAGGCGACAAAATATTGCCCGATCGCTATAGCCTTCTCGGACATCCATTCCGGCGCCGCGCCAGCCGCGGGCAGTTCGCTGAGGTCGTCGCCGAGGCCGCCTTCTTTCACCATCGCAGTCGCAGCGATCAATATCCTCGAGTTGTCCACACACGAACCCATGTGGAGAACCGGCGGAATTCCGACCGCCTCGCAAACCGACGCAAGTCCCTCGCCGGCATACTTAGCCGCAGCCTCCGGCGAACACAAGCCCGCCTTCGCCGCTGAGATCGCCCCGCATCCCGTCGTTAGAACGAGAACGTCGTTCTTTATCAATTCCTTGATCATCTCAACATGCGCCCAGTCCTGTTTCACCTTCGGATTGTTGCAGCCGACAACACCCGCCACGCCTCGTATTCGACCGCCGATTATGTTGTCATTCAGCGGCTTGTATGACGCGCGAAAAGAGCCTCCGAGAAGATAGTTGATCGTCTCGTGGCTGAATCCGGCTATGAAATCTTCCGAAAACTGAGGTATGTTCACGTTCTCCGGCCGCGCCTTGAATTTATCGATGCCGATTCGGATGATCCGCTTCGCGGCTTCGTACGCCGTTCGCTCGTCGAACTCTATGTGCGTCGCGCCTTCCATCTTCGCTATAGGAGACGTCGTTATCACGGCCGTGTTGAAACACTTCGAGATTGTCGGCAGCGATGGCATTACGCACTGAACGTCGACAACAATAACATCAACCGCGCCCGTCGCAATCGCCAACTCCTGCGAAATGAAATTCCCGACCGGCGGGATTCCGTGCCGCATGAGAATCTCGTTCGCCGTGCAGCAGATGCCGCCGATTCCGATGCCCGCCGCGCCCGCCTTTTTCGCTTCGTCGATAAGCTCCTGATCCATAGACGCGGCGACCACCATCTCGGACAAAACAGGCTCATGCCCGTGCACGATTATGTTCACGTTTTCTTCTTCGAGAACGCCGAGATTGGTCCTGCTTATGACCGGCTCCGGCGAGCCGAACAACGCATCCTGCAACTCAGTCGCGATCATAGAACCGCCCCATCCGTCGGCGAGCGCCGCGCGCGCGCCCTGCAGTAGCAGGCTCTCCGGATCGTGGTCGACTCCCATGTGCGTCCTGTGCATTATCTCGACAACTTCGCGGTCGATACCGCGCGGCGCAATCCCCATTTCCCGCCAAAGCTTCTGCCGCTTCAACGGCGCCTTGCTCAGATATTTCAGTTCACCCGTCTGGCTTCCGAACTCCGCGAGAGCCGCCTTCGCCACATCGATCGCGATATCGTTAACCGGCCGTTCGCCGACTTCGATTCCGAAATCGAGAGCGATTTTTATCAGCTTCTGTTCGTCCTTGATCGGAAAATCCTTGTTATCGCCGGAAGCAGCCGAGAGCAGCGTCTCGCATACAGCGCGCCCGTGGTCCGAATGCGCGGCGACTCCGCCCGCGATCATTCGAATGAAATTCCGCGCCGCTATCGTGTCCGCGCTCGCGCCGCATACGCCGACGTCCTTGCCGGGTTTCCCCACGATTATCCTGCACGGACCCATCGCGCATATCCGGCAGCAGAGCCCTTCAGAGCCGAACTTACAGCGCGGCTCCATAGCGTCCGAGCGGTCGAACACTGTCGATGTCTCGCCGCCCGCGAGCCCCGCCAGCGTCTCGCACGAAGCCGCGCAAATCGTCATGTCCTCGGGCGCCCGGCATTCTCGTTTGCTTTTTTTCTCTTCAGCCATTTATCAAAACTCCATAATGCAAGGGCTCAGCATGCTGATCCCCTACGGTTTAGCTATTTCTTCCTCAAGCCGCATCCTGATTCTCCGCATCCCGTCCATCACCGCCGGGTCATCGAACGGCGTTTTCCCGTCACGCGCCGCGCCGCGGACAATGTCGCTTTCGGGCAACACGCCAAGCAGCGGATAGCCTTCCAGCGCGTCCCTGAAATAATCCAAATCGGCCGCCCCACGCGCTTCGTTGCCTACGAAGAACAGCTTTTTGTCGCCGAGATCGCGCCAGAGCGGAATGATGCGGCGCGCGGTTTCGACGCTCTTCGAGTCCGGCCTAGTCACTACGACCAACGCGTCCATCCCGCGAGCGGTCCCGCGTCCGAGATGCTCCAGTCCGGCTTCCATGTCCATGAAAAGATGCTGGCCGCGCTGCAAAACAATGTGCGCCGCAAGAGCTTTCAAAAACGCGCTCTCCGGGCAAACACACCCTTTGCCGCCCTTCTCGACCGCGCCCATCACCATTAGCGAAAGACTTCCCCTCTTAGCGCAGAACTTATCCGGAATGTCGTCCACCTTCGGGTTCAACTTGAACACGCCGCCCCACGAGCCGGGTTCAGCTCCTGTGCGCTCTCGGATCAAATCCTTCAAGCCGGAAATCGGCGCCGGATGCGTATCCTTCGGAAAACCGAGCGTCGAAGCGAGATTCGCGTCCGGGTCGGCGTCCACCGCGATCGTTTCTGCGCCTTCCGATTCGTACATATGGCATAGCAACGCCGTGAATGTAGTCTTCCCGACGCCCCCTTTGCCAGTGACCGCAATTTTCATAAGTCGAACAACCTTTCAGCAAAACGCAAAATAACCGGCGTGCAAAAATGTTAAGCGGACAACCGCTGAAAAATCAGAACAGTCCCGTGACCTTTCCGGTCTCCACGTTCACATCGATCCGGCGGAATGCCGGGTCTGACGACGTGCCTGGCATGAGCTTGATGTCGCCCGCGACGGGGACGATGAACTTCGAGCCGCCGTAAACCATTATATCCCTGATCGGCAACTGCCAGCCGGTCGGCCGGCCCTTCAGGTCCGGATCGTGCGAAAGGCTCAACTGCGTCTTCACCATGCAAGTAATGTAATCGTGGTACTGCGGGTCTTTCTCTATTTCCTTTAATTTCTGCTGGGCGAGCGTTGTAGTATAGATCACGCCGTCCGCGCCGTAAACTTTCTTCGCTATGCGTTCAATCCGCTTGCTGAGCGGGGTGTCATATTTATAAAGCAGTTTAAACTTCGGCTTGTCGTTGCAGGCGTCTATGACCGCATCCGCGAGTTCGAGAGCTCCGGCGCCGCCGTAGCGCCAGTGGTCTGACATTGCGCAACGCGCGCCCGCCTCTTCGGCGGCTTTGCGAACCAACGCGACTTCGGCGTCCGTGTCCGAGCTGAACTTGTTGATGCAGACGACCGGCGAAATGCCAGCCATCTTGACCGTCTCGATGTGCGCGAGCAGATTGCAAAGCCCTTTTTCAAGCAGGCCGAGGTCCTCCTCTGTGTAAGCTTTGTCGAGCGGCTTGCCGGGAGCGACACGGGGGCCGCCGCCGTGCATCTTCAGCGCGCGGATCGTCGCGACGATCACCGCGCAGTTCGGCGTCATTCCGCTCAGCCGGCATTTTATGTTCCAGAATTTTTCAAAGCCGATGTCCGCGCCGAAACCGGCCTCTGTGACATGATAGTCGGCAAGCTTGAGCGCGAGCATATCCGATACAATCGAGCTTTGGCCGATCGCGATGTTCGCGAACGGGCCGGCATGCACGAAAATCGGCTGTCCTTCGAGCGATTGAAGCAGATTCGGGTTGAACGCCTTGAGAACCCACGCCGCCATGGCGCCGTCTACTTCCAGATCGGCGGTCGTAACCGGCTTGCCGTACTTATCGTAGGCGACGATGATTCTGCCCATGCGTTCCCGCATGTCCTTCAGGCTTGAAGAAACAGCGAGAATCGCCATGACTTCCGAACTGACGGCGATGGCGAAACCGCTCTCCATCATGATGCCGTCCATCTTGCCGCCGAGTCCGATTGTGATGTTGCGAAGCGCCTGCGCGCAGAAGTCTATCGCCCATTTAATCTCGACGCGTCTCGGGTCGATTTCGAGCCTTTTGAGGTTTTTCTTCGCGAGCGTCGCGTCGTCATAATTCGCCTCGTGCTGCATGCGGGATGTCAGCGCGACCATCGCGAGGTTGTGCGCATTTGTGACGAAATCGATATCTCCAGTGAGGCCGAGCGAGAACGGCGTAAGCGGCACGCATTGAGCGAGACCGCCGCCAGCCGCGCTGCCTTTGATGTTGAACGTCGGGCCGCCCGAAGGCTGCCTAATCGCGCCGGTGACACGCTTGCCGCGCATCGCCAGCCCGGGAATAAGGCCCATCGTCGTTGTCGTCTTGCCTTCCCCGAGCGGCGTCGGCGTTATCGCCGTAACAACTATATACTTCCCGTTTTTCCTTTTCTGAATGCGGTCGTAAACAGCCGTGAAATCCACTTTCCCCAGATGACGTCCGAGCGGTATCTGCTCGTTCTTCTCGATCCCAAGCTCTTCGAACAACTGCTCGATCGTCTTCAGGTCCTCTTCCCTCGCCTCCGCAATCTCCCAATCCTTCATCCTTGTTGGATCCAACTTTTTGATATCCATGCTCCCAACCCTCCCCAAAGTAGTTTCAATAATTATAAGTACATTCTCCAGGTAGCGGAATGCCCGAAAAATCTTTTACGCAGAGTCTGGAAAAGCGAAATGATGGATATGGGAATTGCTGTTCGGGATTGCTTCGGCGCTTCGCTTCTCGAATTACGCGGCTTTGTTCAAAATTGCTAAGGCTAAGAACGCCTCGCAATGATTTTTATTATCTCTTGACGTCCCTGAGAAGAGCAAGCGTCTCCATTCGGGTCATCTCGTTCTTGCGGAACGCGCCTTTGACGGATGACGTCACCGTGCATGTGCCCGCTTCTTTCACGCCGCGCATCGACATGCAGAGGTGTTCCGCCTCGACAACGACCATGACGCCCTGCGGCTTCAACGTTTCCATCAGAGCCGTCGCGACCTGCTCAGTGAATCGTTCCTGAAGCTGGAGCCTCTGCGAAAGCGTGTGGATTACACGTACGAGTTTGCTCAGGCCCGTAATGCGGCCGCCGTCCGGAATATAGGCAATGTGCGCGCGGCCGACGAACGGCAGCATGTGGTGTTCGCACATCGAATAAAACGGGATGTCCCTGACCATTATTATTTCGTCGACGCTCGCCTCCGGAAGTATCTTGATCTCTTCCGCAGGGTTCTTGCCAATACCGCGGAATATCTCTTCGTACATTTCCGCGACGCGCGCCGGCGTTTCAACAAGTTCCGGCCGGTCCGGGTCTTCGCCTATCGCCTCGAGTATGTCCCTTACCGCCTTCTCTATTTTTTTCGTGTCCATATTTTCTCCAATGCCTAAGGCAGAATGCCCAAAGCCGCCGTTAGTTTTCAGTGATTGTTATACGAGCTTTCCCTTCAGAGGTCAATCAACCTTCGGGCGCGGCAGAAGACCGGCGGCTTCGAGTATCTCCGGAACTCTGTGTTCCCACTCGATCGCCATAAGATGTATTCCGTGAACACCCTCGATGCTCCGCAGGCGGTTTATCTGCTCGACACAAAGCTTGATTCCTTCCTCGGCAGCGCTCTCTTTCGGAACGCCCTTCATCCTCTGGATTATCTCGTCCGGTATCGAAATGCCGGAGACCTTGTTGTTCATGTAGTTCGCCATGCCCGCCGATTTCAGAGGCGTAACGCCTGCCATGATGTGAATTTTTTCGTGTAGTCCACGCTCGCGCACGCCCTGCATCCATTTCTCGAAGCGGTCCATGTCGTATATGCACTGCGTTTGCACGAAGTCCACGCCCGCGGCGGCCTTCTTCGCCAGTCTCGGAACGCGGCTCGCGAACGGATCGCCGAACGGATTCTCCGCCGCGCCGATGAACATCTTGAAATCGCCGTCTATGTCATCGCCGCACATGACTTTATTCTCATCGCGCATTTTTTTGACCATCGCGATCATCTGCACGCTGTCGAGATCGAAAACATTCTTCGCTGTCGGATGGTTGCCGAAACACTGGTGGTCGCCCGAGAGGCAGAGCATATTGCGGACACCGAGCGCGCAGGCGCCGAACAGATCGCTCTGCATCGCGATCCGGTTGCGGTCGCGACACACCATCTGCATCACAGGCTCGAGGCCGAGATCGATAAGAATTTTCGCGGATGCTATGCTGGACATCCTGACGATCGCCGTCTGATTGTCCGTCAGATTTACGGCGTCGACCCTGCCGCGCAGGAATTCGGCCTTCTTATCAATTATCTCGCGGTTCGGCCCTTTCGGCGGTCCGAGCTCTCCGGTCACCGCAAATTGGCCGCCTGCCAATATCTTCTCAAGATTCGAGTTTGACTTCACGCAAATCCTCCCTCACGATCTTTCTGACGCCGCCGGCGCCGCTCGTCGACCAGTCTTTAGGCGGATTAACCGCTTCCATCAGGTCAAGACGTCCAATCCGTTCGAGTCGCTCATGAATCAGCGCCCAGCCACAATCGGTGTTCTTCGGGTCGACCTCGCACTTGCCGTTCTCCGAACCGCCACAAGGGCCGTTCATCAGACTCTTCGAACAGCGCGCTATCGGGCATATCCCGCCGGTTACGCTTAAAACGCAGTTCCCGCAGCCGGCGCAGTATTCAGCGAACACACCCGGTTCCTTCGGCCGACCGTAAAATGTCGTGTTCAATCCAGGCATAACCACAGCGTCCGGGAACAGCTCAACAATCGTCTGCACGCCGACCCCGCATGCTATCGACAGCACGATATCGGCTTCCTTTATCTTCTCTTTCACCGTCTCGAAAAATTCATCCTCGCACTGCCGCTCGATCGTGGCTTCATCGACTTCAAGCTCAGCGCCGTCGATGCTCGCCGCCATTCGGAGCTGCGACGCGAGTATCCCGACTTCCTTCGAA
>JBAYJY010000050.1:0-27141 GCA_041664945.1 bacterium
AACAATGAACGCGCCGACGGCGACAAAAATGAGATAGCAAATAAAGAAATAGATCATGTGCGTGTAGTTCGGGTGCAGGATTTCTTTTTGTGCGCCGTGGCTGAAATAGCCGACGATTGATGTGCCGGCCATGATAATGGCGATGCCGATAAGTTCCTTGGGAACGATTTTTTCTTTCAGAACCAGGAATGAAAACAGAGTGAGGGGTATAAGTCCGAAACCGGCGAAAGCGCCGAAGGTTGAGGCGTTGCCGAGCGTTAGAATCTTGAACGCGATGAATGCGACGACAATTGTCATCAGGGTGCCGATCGTCCAGATGACTCCCCAGCCCCATTTCGCGGCTCGAGAATTTGTTTTCGGCGACCTGTCGATCGCCCACTTCTGTATCCCGAGCCCGAGGTTTTCGAGCGTAGGATTAAGAAGACAAAGAGAGATGAAAAGAATGTATGTTTCGGTCATGACCCCTCCCGGGAGCGACTCGCCGCAATTCACCGCATTCTACTGTTTATGCTCGCGCCGCGTCAAACTTTTTTTTGGCAGAATGCGCAAACAAAGAAAAAGGGGGCTTTTAGGCCCCCTTTTGATTCTTTGTTAGCGCGGGACATGCCCGCTGGCTGATTCTTATTTTTCAGGGATTTTCAGCACAAGGAACTTGTTGTAGCCGCGCCGTTCGACGACGATCAGAACTTCCGCGCCGGCCTTCGCTTTGTTGATTATGCTGTTGAAGTCGCCGACAGACGCGACCGGTTTGCGGTCGGCCTTGATGATGATGTCGCCCTGCTGGAGATCGGCATCCTCGGCTGCCGTGCCGGGCTCAACGCCCATTACAACAGCTCCCGAAGAAGCCTTCGCTTCGAGTTGCTTGGCGATATCCGGCGTGAGCGTCTTGAGAGTCGCTCCAAGGTTTCGCTTGCTTTCGGACGGCTGCTCGGCGCTTGCGCCGACCTGATCCGGGCGTTCGGCGAGCTTCAGCGAGATCGATTTTTCCCTGCCGTCGCGCAAAACAGTGAGATTGACCTTCGCGCCGGCGTTGAATTTCGCCACCTCGCGCTGCAACTGCTTGCCGTCCTTGAGTTTGATATCGTTAAGCTTTGTGATGATGTCCTCGACCTTGATACCCGCTTTTTCCGCGGGAGTGTCTTCGAGAACGTTTGTGACGAGAACTCCGTCCTGACTCTTCAGATCGTATTGCCGCGCGAGTTTCTCGTTAATATCCTCGAACATAATGCCGAGGTAGCCGCGGGAAACGTGTCCGGTGTCGATGAGCTTTTCGAAAACATCGCGCGCCATGTTGATGGGAATGGCGAATCCAATGCCCATGTAGCCGCCGCTCTGCGAGAAAATGGCGGAGTTGACTCCGATGACCTCGCCGCGAATGTTAACGAGCGGGCCGCCGCTGTTGCCGGGATTGATCGCGGCGTCGGTCTGCACGAAATTATCATACGGCCCTTGGCCGATTGTTCGGCCGAGCGCGCTGACTATTCCGGCGGTGACCGTGCTCTCGAACCCGAACGGGTTGCCGACAGCTATCGCCCACTCGCCGACGCGCAGCTTGTCGCTGTCGCCGAGAGAGACTTCCTGCAGTTTCTTTTTCGCATCTATTTTTATTACCGCTATGTCCGTCGTCGGGTCCACGCCGATCACCTTGGCTTCGTATTCCTTTTCGTCGCCGTTGAATTTTACGGTGATGTTGTCCGCTTTATCGATGACGTGGTTGTTCGTGACGATATAGCCGTCCGACCTGATGACGAAGCCGGAGCCGAGACTTTGCTGCTTGAAATTCTGCTGCCGGCCGCCGCCGGGGCCGCCGAAGTGGTCGAAAAAGTCATTTCCAAAGAATTCCTTGAGGTCCTGACCGTTGAAATTAAACTGAAAATTGCCGCCGCCTTTAACGGTGCGCGACGTGCTGATGTTGACAACGCTCGGCTTGACCGTTTCGGAAACCTGAATGAAAGCGGATTGCAGATTTTCGGCGGTGACAAGGTGGGGAGCGGAGGCGGTCTTGCTGTCCGCGGCAGTCAGGCGCGGCAGCAGATTGAAGTGCGCCGCCATGACGATCCCCGCGATCATCCCGATGATCAGCGTTGCGATAAGCGCCAGCCTTGTTTTTAACTTCATGTTTGATCATCTCCTTTGATGTTTTTGGCGACCGGGGCGACGAGCTGTCGAACGGCGCTTTTGAGAGGATCGAGATTGGCGCTTTTCTCGATCCACGCCGTCGCATGGTGCGCCCGGAAGTCCATTTTGAATAAAGGGTAAGCGGTGTTGACGATCACCGGCGTTCCGCCGTTGAGCCGGGATATTTCTCCTATCACTTCCAATCCGTCTTTCTCCGGCATCCCTATGTCGAGTATCACAAGGTCCGGCTGCGATTCCCTCGTCGCCGTTATTGCGTCGTTCCCGTCAGTCGCCGTGACTACCTCGTAGCCGTCTCCCTCGAACTCGTCCCGGTACAACTCTCGAATCTCCGGGCTATCGTCTGCTATCAATAATACCGCCATATTTCCCTTTCTCCTATCTAAAGACACCTTCCGCGATGAAATGTTCCCGAAAACTTAATTCTTGCGATTCCCGCGAGCATCCTTTTTTCCGAATTTTTCAGATCTCTAAATATTCACATTTTAATATAATCCGGTTACGAACGCCCGGCCGGACCATATACAGAATAATAGAATCTCACGACTTTTGGTTAAAATCCTAAAATATCTTCGAATTTTGAGCTTGATAGTTATTCTTTTTCTCCGAAGACTTGCGCCGTGTAAACCTGAAAGCGGCAGCCCTGCTTCCACGCGTCGGGCGACAGGCCGGCTTTCATTGCGAGGTTCGACAGCATAGTGTCCCGGTCCCAGCCCTGTTCCGGCGCCACCTGCGGCAGAAACGTTGCCCGGTTATAGCCTTTTTCGAGGATAACGCCATGCTTGCCCACCTCGATATCATCGTACGAGTCTACATATTTCGGCTCCGACAGCACGGAGATTTCGATGTCGATTTTGGGAAGTTCGTCGGGCCGCACGCGTGGAAACCGCGGGTCCTGAGTGGCTGAAACCACCGCCTGCCGCGCGACGATATCCTTCAGGGGCGTGTCCGCTTCGAACCATCCCATGCAGCCGCGCAGCATCCCGTTCTCGTTCAGAGTGACGAAAACGCCGTGCTTTTTATCAAGCTGCCGGTTGCTCGTGTCCGGCTTAAAAGGGCTTCCTGTCAGTATGTACGCTTCGAGCGCTTTTCTCGCTATTTTGAGCAGTTCTTTTTGCGAGGCTTCGTCGAGATCGCCGGGGAACTGAGGTTTCATTTTTTTCTCCTTGTCGGGAGCCGGGGCATTCGCCGCCGACTTTACGGTTTTAGATTCAACTTTTTGATTTTTGCCTTTTTTATCGGTGAGAACAGCCGCCATATATCCGACAACGCCGTTGCCTGTCGGGCCAAAAGTGTCCTGCGAGGTTGCGTGCTTGAGGATGCGCGCTTCGTCCGCGCCGAGCGCTTTTGCCGCGCGGATCACCGCCTGCACGGCGCCGTAGCCGCACAACCGGCGTCCGGACGGGTCGTCCTGCATAAGGCGCGCTATCCCGGCTGCGTCCAGCAGCCGTACGTGGCTGATCATCTCGGCGTCGAGCTTGTTCGCCTCATCCTGCTGCCAGAAGTGCGACATGTCCGTGCTCGCGACGAGAAGAACATTTTTGCCTTTAAGAACTTTCGCGAGCGCGTCCGCGAGGATGTTGATGTTCTCCGCGGTCTGGCTGCCGAAAAGAACGGGGACTAACTTGAAGCCGGGCAGAACGCGCTGAAGGAATGGAAGCTGGTTGTCGAGCGAGTGTTCGCCCGTGAACAGTTCCGGATTGTGTTTAATATTCGGGTTGGCGGCGATGAGCGCCCCGGTCATATCGCTGTCGATAGGGATGTCGCCGAGCGGCGTTCGAAAGGAGCCTTCCTTGAAGACGGCGATTCCGGAGTCATACTTGCCGTGCGAAAACCCGATGACGACAACGGCGTCAAAGCGCAGGCCCTGGAGTTGCTTATAGGCGTACGCGGCGACGGGCGCGGAGTATTGATAGCCGGCGTGCGGAGCAATGACGGCGTCGATTCTTCCGGCGATGTTTTCTTTTTGGGCTTTGGCGAGATAACCGTCGATCATATCGCGGAGCTCAGCGGGATTGTTCGGGTACCAGCGGCCTGCGCTCGTGCAGGTGAAAACAGGCTTCTCGGCCGCCGGCGCGGCGGCGTTCTTGCCCTTATTGGCGGCGGCGGCCGGGTTCGCGGGAGACTTTGGTTTCGCGCAAGCGCCTGCGGCGAACGCCGTAAAGGTGAGCGCGAGCGCCAGCGCTATCGCTTTTATCTTCAACCTATTCACCCCTGACATTCGCTCTTTTCCGCTTTTTTTTTCAGGCCGTTCAACAGCGATTCGTTGTTCTTTTTCATTATCCCGTCGATGATTCTGCCTATCAGAGGGTTCATCAGGGGGTGTTCGATTTCGTAGTCGACTTCCATTATCATTTCGGAGCCTTTGCCGTGCGGCTTGAAATGCCATGTTCCCTTCAGGTATTTGAAATTTCCGCGGCCGTCGGGCGCGCAGGTGAAGTTACAGCATTTTTTCGCGTCGTCCCAGCGGTCCTCCTGCACCCACGTCATGTAGTGCGTCTGCGTTATCAGCTTCGCTCCGGCCGTCCACTCCGCTTTCACGAACTTCCCGTCGTCAGATTTTTCGAGCGCCTGAATCTTTTTCAGATTGGGGAACACTTCGGGAAAAGACATCACATCGTGTCCCATTTCGTAAAGCTTTTCGAGCGGCGCCGAAGAAACGATTCGCGTTTTGATTTTACCCATCGGCAGCTCCTATTCAGGTTTTTATGTTGTCCGGTATATTATACCAAAGAAGGATGAAAATGGTTAGTCAAATATGTCGAAGGGTATATTTTAGGCGAAAATTAGCAGGGAAGGCTTGAACCCCGCCTTGTCCTCTTGCAAATATATCAGCGATTGCGCAAATGACTCGTTGAGGCCGCTCAGATGCCGCTGAGGCGCAAGTCGATCAATGCGCTGACTCCCACGCCTTCGACTCGGTTGAACTTCAACGGGTTTATCGAGTCGCTCGGCACGAAAACCTCGACGTCGAGGTTCTTCATGGTGAATTTTGTCTCGATCTGAACTACCGCCTTCACTTTATCCACGAGTTCTTTCGGGCCGGTGACCTGCACGGCGCCCGCGCGCGCTCCTGAACCCAGCGCTATCACGGGAACGACCTTCGTTTCCGCTTGCTCCGGCACGCCCTTGTTGAGCGTCACAGTGTTAATGAAATCATTGATTTGTTTCGAGAGCCCGTCTGTCAGCAATACGATCGCTGCGCCTTTCAGAACCTGGCCAAGTTTCCCGTTCAGAGCATCGCTGAGTTTTGCCGCTTTCGGCGTCGATCCGGCAAATATGGCGACTATCAGTATGACTGAAGCAATTATCCCCGCTTTTTTGAATTTTTTCATTTTCCCGCCTCCACAGTTTATACGTCATTTATATTTTCCACTTATATATGCCTTTTATTTCCCTATCCTTACAATCGAACGGTAATTTGTCTGCCGACACGGCATGCCGGGTATTTCCTTTGAAGCTACCTATCGCATTTCAATTATTGATATAACCACGGCAGACTGTATAATTGTTCACTTATCAAGGGCCGGTTATTATCAAAGTTAATCAATGGCAGGCAAAATGATACAAATAGGAGAAAGCAAACCGGAGGCCGGCTCGAAGTCGAGGGGAGGAATGCTGGCGGACACCCGCGACATGCTCCGCGCATATCCTGAAGGATTGACGGCGAAAAGGATAGCCCGAAAGCTTTTGCATCTGGCGAATGCGCCCGGTCCGATTGCAAACGTTCTCGTTTCGGAAATACTCGGCGATCGCCCTGAATTCGAATTCAGAGAGAACAAATGGCATCTTTCGCCTCGCGACGCCGTGTCGCTGGACGCCGCCGAGTTCGTTGTAGTCGATGTGGAGACCACCGGCGGGCGGCCGACGAACAACAGGGTCATCGAATTAGCCGCGTTTCGCGTTTCGGCAGGTAGAATTTCGGAAAGCATGACGACGCTTATTAATCCGCGCCAGCTGATCCCGTTCGACATTACCTGCCTGACCGGAATTCGAAACGAGCATGTGGCCGACGCGCCGTTCGCCGAAGAAGTCATGCCCGGTTTCATGAATTTTCTCGGCGACGCCGTTTTCGTGGCGCATTGCGCGCGGTTCGACTTCGGATTTCTGAACGCTGAAGCGGCGAGATGCGGGCTGCCGCCGATCTGCAATGAGGTTGTGTGCACGGTGAAGCTCGCGAGGCGCTCGTTTCCCGGCGAGAATTCATACGGTTTGGACCGGATGATAGAACGGTTTTCAATCGAGATCGACCCGAAGGAGCGCCACCGCGGCCACGGAGACGCATGGGCCGCCTCCAAGCTGCTTCTTCTCTGCCTCGACCGTCTGCGCGAAGCCGGTTCGGGAACTCTCGACGAGTTGCTCACAGTAGTTGCGATGCCGCCCAAACGCGCGGCGAAAATTCTCGGTTTCTAACATATTAAATAGGGACAGTCACCGGTTTCTTATTTCATACTTATCGGGAATAAACAAAAACCGGTGACTGTCCCTATTTAAATCACAAAAAAAAGCGGCGGGGTGGAAACCCCGCCGCTTTTGTTTTTAAGCTTTGCCTGCGAAACCGCTTATTTCACTGTGTATCCGTAGCTGTTCTTGTACAGCGTCAGGAAGTGTGAGCAGTTGAGCGGGATGGGCATGAATGAATCGAGAGACGCATTCGCCGCGGTGAGAACGATGACGCGGACATAACCCGACGGATTGTCGCCGAGCGCCGCAAGTTTGATGCTTCCGGAGAATTTGCCGCCGTCGGCTTTTCCCGCCGGTTCCGCGTCAAACAGAAGGCCTTCGGCGAAATTGCCGCCCATGAGCTTCTGAATGTTCAGAACGAGCATGCCTGTTACCATGACGTTGTCGATTTTCTCTTTGCCGATCTTTTTAACAACTTCGGCGCCTGCTTCGAGAATCATCGGCATGAACTTTTCCTGAACCGCTTTTTCCTTCGCGAGCGGGAGGTTGACCCAGAGTTTTCCGACCATGAGGCCTTCGCCCTGTTCCTGGTCCGGGTTGGTGATCTTGATTCCGTAGAGCTGGATGTAAGCCGGATCGATTGTGCCGCCGTCGATCTTGCCCTGTACGTTGTAGGAAACAAAAAGGCTCGTGCCGTCTGTGCCGGCGGAAACGCCGATGATGTCGGCATTGTCCGCGACGATGTCCGCGGAGTTGTCCATATCCGAGATCGCGTTAACTTGATAGGTTGTGGAGGAAATCGTGTTCGATGTTACGTTTCCGTTTGAATCTTCAATGCGGATGATGAAATCGATTTTCGTGCCTGCCGCCTGCGCGGGAATCTGGCCGGAGAAAACTCCGTCCGCTCCGCCGCTCATCGAGGCTTCGTTGCCCTTTGTGTAATCGCCGTTGACGAAATAAATGATCTTTACGGCTGTGATCTTCGATTCGCCGTCTTCGTCCGTGAAGGTGATTTTTGCCTTCACATCGCAGGTGCCATTCGCAGCGGGAGCTGTGAAATCAACCTTATCGATCGTGGCGAAAGTCGTCTTCATGATGTTTCCGAAGGCGTCCTCTTCTTCAGCCTCGTCTCCCCATGAATCCTGCGCCATCGCGGGGTTCGTGAAAACCGGGGCCGTGGCGAAAGACATTCCAAACAACAGCGCGAACATTACTACCAAAAACAGTTTGCTTTTCATTCAGTGTCTCCTTTCGTTTTCTCCTTCGAATTTAACTGCGATTATTTTATTTTCAAGGCAAATAGCCTGAAGATAAAAATTGTAGGTCCCGCCTCACCTCGTTTCTTTAAGGTCTCCGCTTTCCCCCGGGAATCTGTTTCCCGACCGGGACTCCAAACAGTTATAGAATCAGCATCTTATCATTATCACTTTCCATTGTCAATGGAATATTTTACGGAAAACTTTCAGCGAGGCTAAAAAAATGCCGCAGCAGACGGTTAAAAAGATTACCCTTGACAAAAAATTCAAAAATGTCTTGAATAAGGATTGTGAATGACATTAAAAGGATATTAATTACTGTATTGGCGCTCATCCTTTCGGCGTCTGTAGCCGCCGGGCCCGCGCGCGCCGCCACGAAAACGCTCATTTTCAGCACCGCGCCCTGGGCGCCCGCGGACAGCCTGAAAAAGATGTATCGCCCGCTTCTCGATTACGTCGAGGAAAAAACCGGCGTTCATTTCGACATCGTAATTTTCCCGACGTATGACGACTTTATCAAGGAAGTGCAGGGCGGCTACGTTCAGTTCGCCGCTGTCAACGGCGCGAGTTTCGTGCGCCTCTGGCGCGAAGGCGCGGATGTCCGCTATCTTACAACCTCGCTTCGCCAATACGGCGCAAAACAGCGCGATTTCTACACAGGATACATTATCGTCCGCAAGGACTCAGGCATTAACTCGTTCATGGAACTGCAGGGCAAAAAATTCGCTTTTGTGGATGATACATCCACATCCGGCTACAAGATGCCTATGCAGTACATGGATGAACTGAAGCTGGACCCCAAGGTTTTTTTCAAGAAGTTTTTTTACATGGGCGACCACGACGAGGTCATCAAAGCGGTGCGCAACCGCGCGGTGGACGGCGGCGCGACCTGGGAAGTCAGTTACGACATGAACGTCCAGAAGTACGGCAATATTTTCAAGATCATATATAAGTCGCCGCCGGTGCCGAACGACGCCTGGGTCGTCGGCAATAAAGTTTCCAAAGAACTCGGCGAACAGATCGCCGCGACGTTGCTCGAAATCAACAATATCACGGCGACTAAGAGCGGACGGTACGTTCTGGACCCGGAACTCGGCGTCACCGAGGTCGGGTTTTCGAAGCGAAGCCCGCAGTTCTATCTCGGCGGCGGGACGCCGGAAAAATGACATATTCGCGCATTGGTTTCTTCGCATTGCCATTAACGCATAACGTAAATGGATAATCGCTGGATGCGCGCGACGTCGACAGGCGGCTTTAGGCGCGCGACGGACAAACTGCAACAGGGGTGTGACCGATGAATTTAAGGGACAAGGTGTTGCGCCAGGCGGCGCGGCAACCGGCGATTTTCGCAGCTGTGACTATTCTGATTGTTTTGTTTTTCTCGATATTGAACCAGCAGACTATCAACCGGGAGAACAGAATTAAGGCGGCGAGCGCGGAGGCAAATTACAATGAGTTGAAGATGACCGCGAAGGCCTATGCCGGCATGATCGCTTCGTACGAAAGCGTTCAGCGCGGAGTCGCTGAAGACAAAAGATATCTTGTGACGGCGGTTATCTCGCCGTTGTTCAAAAATACAAAGGTTGGCTTCATCACTGTTCACGAAATTGACGGTTATGTGCTGGCGCGGGCGCACAGGCCCGATGATTTTTCTCAGGACGAATCCGGAATGCAGTTCGTAAAGAGAGCGCTGAAGGGGCTTTCGACGAACGCTATAACGCTGGTGGACGGCAGGCCCGCTCTCATATCGACGGTTCCCATAGCTTTCAACAGCAGCAATACCGGCGCCGTGACTGTCGGCTATTTTCTTGATGATGAGTTTGCGCGGCGCCTGTCCGATCTTTCAGGCGCCGAGATAATGATCGCGCGAAACGACAAGGTTCTCGCCAACTCGCTCGCGGAGCAGGAAAAAACCCCCGGGAAAAAAGCGGTCGGGAGACGGCTTATCGCGAAAAAATATCTGCCTGAAAAGATCGACACGAAGCAGGGGAAAATCCGGGTGCGCGGAATCCGTTACGACCTGACGCACCAGCCGTTGCAGGGCAGCGGCGGCTACAGTCTCATCATCGCCAGCAACAACAACACCATGCGCATGATTCTGGCGCTTCTTTTTATCGGGTGTGTTGTGGTCACGATTCTTATGTTCCTGAACGCGAAGCGCACATCGCGCCTGTTTGCCGACGATCTCGCCGCGCCGATAATGCGCGTGGCGGAACATGCGGATAAGGTGGCGCACGGCAAGCTCGACGTCGAGCCGCTCAAGATCGAAACGGACGACGAGGTCGGCCGCCTGAGCCAGTCGTTCAACGTGATGGTGGCGAATTTGCGCGAGATGGTGGAGAAGGACAAAACACAGCGCGAATATCTTGAAGCGCAGGTGGCTAAACTCACCGAGAAAATCGACGCGGCAGCGAACGGCGATTTCACCGTTCGGTTCGACGACGCGCAGGAAGACGCGTTCGGCCGCATCGGCGGCTCGCTTAATACGATGATCGCCGATCTCGACTCGATGATCGCCCGCGACAAGGAGCAGCGAAAGTATCTCGAAGAAAAAGTCGCCGAACTGCTCGAAATAATTCAGGCGGCGGCCGCCGGCGACTTCACGAAGTATTATCAGGGCAGCGCCGACGATGATATCGGACGCCTCGGCGTGGCGCTATCCAAAATGATTGTCGATTTGCAGAGCATGCTGGAGATGAACAAGTCGCGGCGCAGTTACCTCGAAGGACAGGTCGGAAACATTCTGCGCGTGATCGAGGCGGCGTCGCGCGGCGACTTCTCGATGCAGTTCGAGATAAAGCGGAACGACGAGATAGGCCGCGTCGGAGTCGCGCTGAACCAGATGACCGCCGATCTTAAGATCAAGATCGAACAGATAGAAGCTATGAAGCAGAAGGACCGGGAGCAGAAGGAAAACCTTGAGTTGCAGATTCGCGAGATTCTGCTCAAGGTGGCGCAGGCGGCGAATGGAGACCTGACGGCGCAGCTTCCGCTTGAAAAAGATGAGCAGGGCATAATAGCGGATTTGAAGAAGAACCTGAATTTCATGTTCAACCGGCTTCGGGCGCTTGTGGCGAAAGTGCGGGAAAGTTCGCAGGCGGTCGATAAGACGAGCCGGTCGATACGGGAAATAACGGACAGGCTGCAGGCCGGCGCGGCGCGGCAGTCGGAGTCGGTGAAGGGCACCGCGAAATTCATAGACGGAATGGCGTCGTCGATCGAGACGGTCGTCGAACATGCGAAGGACATGATGCGTTTGTCCGGGCAGACAAACGAGGACGCGTCCTCCGGCGGCGAAACAACGAGGCAGGCGGTCTCCGGCATGAAGCAGGTCGGCGAAGCCATGGAAGACATCAAATTGGTGATGGTGGATCTCGAAAACAGCGCCGAGGAAATCGACGGGATAGTCAAGGCGATTGATGAAATATCGGACCAGACGAATCTGCTCGCGTTGAACGCGGCGATCGAGGCGGCGCGCGCGGGCGAGTACGGGCGCGGGTTCTCCGTCGTCGCGAAGGAAATCAGTTCGCTCGCCGGGAAGAGCGTGATCTCCACGCGGGAGATCACGAACATAGTGCGCCGCATACAGGAGCGCGTCAAGAAGGCGATGGAGTCCACCGAGCGCGGCCACTACAGGGCGACGGAGGGCACCGAACTGGCAGACAAGGCGGGCACCGCTCTGGACCAGATCATGACCTCAATCGGCGGGGTTACCGTTCTTATCAAGGAAACGAGCGAAGCCATCGAAAAGCGGCGCGGCGAAATATCGCACATTCACGTGTCGATGAAGGATATCAGGAAAATTTCCGAGGAAACCTCGACTCTCGCGGTTCACGCCGCAGAAGCCGTCCAGACTCTTTCCGCGCTCTCGAACGAACTCGAGGCTTTTGTCGGCCAGATAAACATTGGTAAATGAACCCGGTTTTGCCTGTTAGCCGGCAAAACCGCGCAAATGTTATTCTCAGACTCAAATATTCATGAATATAAAAAGGGCGGGTTTGAAACCCGCCCCTGCAATTCGCATTTTATCCGCTCTGAATAATTTCAGCGCTTTTGCATTTATTTCGCGAGCAGTTCCTTGACGTTGAACTCGGCATAATCGCCGGGCTCGCGGCTTCGCGTCCAGACCCAGATTTTATCCTCCGACAATTTGAAGACGACCGTCTGAACGGTGCCGTTAACTTTGACGATGTCGTCGTGGATAATCGACATAGCCATCTTTGTGTCGATCTTCCCGTAGTTTTGTTTCAGAAGCTCGACGAGCCGATTGTAGCGGTCCGGGCTGGGCGACTGAGAGAACTGTGAGGCCTCGATGTTCTGTCCGAACAGTTCATTAGTGGTGAAGTGGTTAGTCGTGACGAGCGTGCCGTCCGGGTTGAGGTTGCGAACGCCGACTGTTTTTGAGGTGATTTCGACGAGGCGGGCGTCGTTTGTTTTATTGTCTGTGAGCATGATGTTGTAGCCGGCGATGCGCGGGATTTCGCGCAGCAGCTTTTCCGCTTCGTCGAGCGTTCCGGCGTTTTGCGCTATGTAGCGCACGATGATGAGCGCGGGCATTCCGATCTTGCCGTTTTCCTTCGCCATCGAGAAATTCAGTTCGACCGTCAGGCCGGCGTCGTTGACCGCTGTGAGCGCGCCGACTATTCCCGGATAGATTATCGAAACGAAGGAGTGGCCTTTGGACGGTTTCATGACGAATACCGTGGAATACTTATCGAGTTCTTTAAGGCCGCCGGACGCCCAGTCGAGGTTGCGCGCCTGAATGAGTTTCCCGTCCGTTGTCGCCTTGCCGGTCGCCACGAATGTCGAGCACATCAGCATCGCGAAATAATCCACGTGCGCCGACATGTTCAAAACATCCTCGTATGTCAGCCCGGAGCCTTCGGCGAGGCCTTTCATCTCCTCGATGTACTCCGGCGGGATTGTCGATTCGATGGTCTTCGCGAATTTCGCCATCGATTTTTTCGGATTCGCATAGGCTTCCTGCGCGCCCTTGAGGATCGCATATTCCTTGATCCACTTTTTATAAATGAGATCGTTCAGGTAAATCTTGTAAACGTCTCTTATCTCTTCCTTGAACAGCGTGCCCTGCTGAAGTCCCATTTCGTAAGGCGTTCCTTCGAGCTTCACAAGGTAAAGCCCGTTGACTTTTTCGACGCCCGCCGCGTTCGCGCTGATAGCCGTAAGCTGCAAGACCGCCGCGAGAATCGCCGCCGCGAAAACTATTCCCGATATCCGTCTGCTTCTCATCATTGATGTCCCCTTTGATGTGTATTCCGGGCCTCGGCCCATATTTTCAATCGCTATTATAGTTGTCCTGACTTCTTATGCGCAACAATATGCGGCAGCTTTCATGCGCGAACTAAAAAATGCATCGGATGCGGCTTATTGAATGCCGAGCAGTTCGGCCGCTTTGTGGAACACGGTTTCCGGAAACCCGAGCGCCCGCTTGATCTCGACATCTTTGTCGAAGAGATTTTTGGTGAAAGAGATTTTTGCGAGTTTTCTGGCGCCGAGCTTGCGCGGGAACAGCAGAGCCATGGGCGGCGCGGGGTAGTCGGTTGCGTGAATGTGGCGGTCCATGAACCCGGAGCGCTTAAGCATCTTGGCGATGTAGCCGAAGCGGGTGATGCCTGTGACGGCGGCGAGGTCGCCGTAGAGATTCGGATATCTGTCGAGCATTTCGAGATAGGTTCCGAAGAACTCGACCGGGTGTCCGTGTCCGGAAGTCCCGGCGTGGCCGGCGATGATTGTCACGCCTTCCTGAAGGGCGGGCACAAGGAGTTGCGGGTCGCCAAGGAGCTGGTTTGTGACCGGAACTGAGTGCTCGTATCCGGTATGCGAGAGGAGCGGCAGTTTCAACGAGACGAGTTTTTTATAGAAGGGCATGTATTTCTTTTCAGACGGATCGAAATCCTGAGAAGGGGAGAGCCATTTGATGAGTACGGCGCCGAGTGATTTGACGCGGTCGAGCTCGTCGAGAGCGTCCGCGCGGTTCGGATTCACCGACGGGCCGAAAAGGAATTCGGGGTACATGTCGCAAACCTTGCGGCAGTGGTCGTTGGGAACGTAGGCGTGAGTGCGCGCGTAGTCGAGCTTGCCTTGGTTGTCGTAAATGCCGTCGAGGGCGAGGAGCACCGCGCGGTCCGTGGTTTTCGACTCGCGGACGGTTCGCGCGACAATCTCGGCGTAGTTGCGGTCGAACAACTCGTCGTCGCCTTTCCAGCCGTATTTTTTTCCGATGAAAATTTTGAACAGCGGATTTTTCTTGAGTTTCGGACTCATGAATGCGCCGTTCGATTCCGCGATTGCGATCAGATGAACGTGGGTGTCAATTACCAGCGGCATTTCGATACCTCTTATTTTTTGGACGTGGCAGTCCGTTTTTGCATTTGTTCGTATTTAGTCGCCGAGCGCGATTTTTTCGCCGAGCGCGGCCGCGCCTGCTTTCGCCGCCGGGTGAGAGGCGATCGCTCCCTTTTCGTCGACGCTTCTGAAATATAGGCTGTCAGCCTCTTCGAATTCGATGTCCAAAATCGGATAGAAGCACTTGAACAACTGATTCAGGCCGTTAAAAAGCGATTGGCCTTTCGTTCCGCCGACGGCGACAGCGTAACCCCGCCGGACCCGGTTGTCATCCCGCAACGGCTGTTTCAGAAGGTATTTCTTCGCCCATAGGCATTGGAATCGGTCCACGAAAGCCTTCATCTGCGCCGGCATGTTCATGAAGAACATGGGCGTGGCGATGATCACCCGGTCGGCCGCGAGGAATTTCGGATATATGAGTTGCATTTCGTCGTCCTGAACGCAGACGCCGGTTTTATTGCAGCTTCCGCATTCGCGGCAGGGCGAGAACTTCAAATCGCAGGCGCGGATTTTTTCGACCGCCGCGCCGCGCGCCGCCGCGGATTCGAGCGTCCAGTCGAGCAGCGTTTCCGAGTTGCCTTTCCGCCGCGGACTGCCGGCAATGCCGAGAACCGTCAGTTTATCCATGCCACTATTTTAACGGCGGAACATGCTGTTGGGCGATAATTTAATAATATTTTTGGCGCGCGGCCTCCAGCGGGTTGTTGTTTTCATGGATATTAAGAATAATATGGGAATGGAATCGAAGGCAAAAAATGCGCCGGACGCCCGAAAGCAGAGAATTCGTTATTTCATCGGCATTCTGGCATTGATGGCGGTCTCGTTCGGTTTGCGCGTTTACCGGGCGGGCGAGCCGTTCGGCGGCTACCATTCATTCAACGAGGGCTGGTACAGCATACTCGCCGGAAATTATACAGACTTCAAATCATTGCTTTTCCCGACGTCGCTGCTCGGCAAAGTCGATTACAATGTTTCGCCGTTTCTCTCATATATTCTTTTCGCGATCTCGAAGATAACGGGACCGGGCGAACTCGCCTATCGCATGGCGCCGATAGCGTTCAGCGTCGCGACTCTGCCGCTGATATACGCTTTCGGGGCGCGGTTCATCGGCCGGTTCGCGGGGTTCGCCGCGGCTGTCCTGTATGCGTTCATGCCGGTGAGCGTTGTTGTCGGGCGAAATGTTCAGACGGACGCCGTTTACGTTTTCATTATGCTCGCCTCGCTGATGACATACCTCGGCGCGCGCGAAGGCGGCCGGGGCGCCGCGCTGAAGATGCTCGCCGCCGGTTTGCTGTTCGGCATCGCATTCATGACGAAGCAGTTCGCCGTTCTGCTCCTGCCGGCGGTGTTTATATGGGAGACAGGCCGCGCACGCGGCTTTCGCTGGTTCGGGGTCGGGCATCTCATTTTCGGCGCCGGAGCGCTGGTCGCGCCGGGCCCGTTTTTCGCCTATCACCTCATGAACAACGCCGGGCAGCTCGCCGGCGCGCAGCATGCGCTTTCCGTCAGCCAGTTCCAATTGCCGACAAAGACGATTCTTCATTTTCTCGGCACCGAATATTTCTGGGGATTTTCTCCTTTCCTGACGATCTTCGCGCTGGCGGCGATAGCATATTTCTGCGTCCGGCGGAACGAGGGCGCAACGCTCGCCATGCTGGCGGCTCTAATGTTCGCGCTCTTTTTCACTTTCTGGCACGGGCACAGCTATTACATCCTTTTCGCCGCTCCGTTCGTCTGCCTGCTTGCCGGCGGAGCGCTTCAGGCTGTTCCCGCGCGCGGCGCAATGGCGTCGGTTGTCATCGCGCTCGCGGCGCTCGCATGCGTCCAGTCGGTCGCCTTTCTTTGCAGCGTGAAATACGGGCACGGCGAATTTCTGACGCTCGCTACGATTGTAAAAAGCCGGCCCAAGCCGGTTCTCGTTCCGATGGAATCGCTTTCAGGCAGCTATCTTCCGGTTATGTCGTACTATGATCGCGGCGTTCCGATACTCTCCGAAGGCGAACTTTTCAAGATGAACGGCGAAGGGGACATTAATTTAGGGGCGGACCGGTCGGTGGTTCTTGTCGGTTTCGCGTTCGAGGACGAAGCCCGGATGCCGAGTCCGCGCTTTTACATTCTCAACAAGGTGTATGAGCTGCATTTGTTCGGAAGGGCGGTCACGGTTGAGCCTGACAGCGAACACTTTTTCATGATAAACAGAATCAGGATCGCTAAAAGGGGAAAGCTGACGGATTTCGGGGTGAGATGCGCCGGCAGCGCCCCAACGCTTGTAGTATCGGCGTTAGCGAGCGGAGCGGCGATACCGATGACGAAGCGCGGAATTGATTTTAGAAGCGAAACAAAATAAAAATTAGTGAAAATGGAATCAACGCATATATCTAAAGGATATTGTATAAAGAGAAGATGATGAAATATTTTTTGAAGGCGAAAGTCAGGGAAAACACAGTTCTGTCCGAGGGCTGGCACGCATTGCGCATCGAATGTCCGGAGATCGCGGCGAGCGCGTCGCCCGGCCAGTTCGTGCAGTTGCGCGCATGGGAAGGGGCGTCGCCTCTGCTGGCGCGGCCGATAGGCGTCGCCGGAGTCCCGGCGGCGGGCGAGATTCTTTTGTGGGTTCAGAGAGTCGGCGACGGCACGCGGCTGATAACCGGCCTGAAGGCGGGAGACGCGATCAGCGTCACCGGGCCGCTCGGACGCGGGTTTACCATGCCGGCGGCCGGCGAAACGGTTTACTTCGCCGCCGGATGTGTCGGCGCGGCGCCGCTGCGTTTCGTCGCCGAACGTCAACAGGCCGGCGTGAAATCGATATTCTTCTACGGCGCGGGAACTCAATGCGACACCGTCGCCCCTCTCGCCGACCCGGTTATATCGGGCATGGAAGTTGTCGTGACCACAGACGACGGCACATGCGGCGAAAAGGGATTTGTGACCGATGCGCTTCGCAGCGCGCTCAAAAATAAAAAGCCGGACCGGATATTGGCTTGCGGGCCGATGGGAATGTTGAGGGCGGTCGCCGCGCTGGCCGCTGAGGCCGGAGTGAAGTGCGAAGTCTCGATGGAGTCGCACATGGGCTGCGGGCTCGGGGCATGCAACGGATGCGTCGTTTCCGTAAAAGACGGAACAGGGAAAAAATACGCGCACGTCTGCACGGACGGGCCTGTTTTTGATTCGGATTACATCGATTGGGAGGCGTTTTGAGCGGAGTCGATCTGACGGTAAAAATCGGCAGGCTGACGTTGAAGAATCCTGTTCTGGTTTCGTCCGGAACGTTCGGTTACGGGCGCGAGTTCGCGGATTTTTTCGACATCAACCGGCTTGGCGGAATAATAACGAAAGCGATCACGCCGCAGCCGCGCCCCGGGAATCCGCCGCCGCGGACGGTAGAGACGCCCGCCGGGCTTCTGAATGCGATTGGCCTTGAAAACTGCGGGCTCGAAGCGTTTGTGCGCGAGAAAATGCCGTATTTGAAGACGCTCGACACGGCGGTGATAGTGAACGTGGCGGGCGCGTCCGAGCAGGATTATGTGGATGTTGTGCGGCGGCTCGCTGAAGAGGACGGAGTCGACGGTTTTGAAATAAATATTTCGTGTCCGAATGTGAAAGAGGGCGGAATCGAGTTCGGAACGCGCCCGGAGCCGGCGGCGGCGCTTGTCGGCAAACTGCGGCGCGAAACGGATAAGACGCTGATAGTGAAGCTTTCGCCGAACGTGACCGATCCGTGCGAGATCGCGGAAGCGGCGGAGGGCGCCGGCGCGGACGCGTTTTCGCTCGTGAATACCTTCCGCGGAATGGCGATAAATCAGGAAACCGGGCGCCCGGTTCTCGGCAACAGGATCGGCGGCCTTTCCGGCCCGGCGATCAAGCCGCTTGCGCTTTATCAGGTATATCGTTTATCATTAAAATCAACAAAGTCGATAATTGGAATGGGCGGCATATTCAACACGGCCGACGCGATGGAATTTATCTACGCCGGAGCGGATGCGATATCGGTTGGAACCGCGAATTTGGTCAGGCCGACGGCAAGCCTGGAAATAGTTGAAGGGCTTGAAGCCTACTGCGCCGCGCGGGGCGTCGGGCGAATCGGCGATTGCGTCGGCAGGGCGCACGAATAAATCTGTTTTAAAAATGAATGGACGGGCATGAGCGCGAAAGAGAAGAAAATGATCAGAGTGATGGTCGTGGAAGACTCCGCTTACATGCGTTATGTCATATCCGAGATATTAGCAGAAGACCCGGAAATTGAAGTTGTGGAAAAGGCGCGCGACGGCATTGACGCGCTCGAACGGCTTGAAAAAGACATGCCGGACGTGATTACGCTGGATATACAGATGCCGCGAATGGACGGCCTGACGTTTCTGGCGGAGATGGGAAAGAAGTATCGCATACCGACGATTATGTTGAGCAGCCTGACCGTCGAAGGCGCGGTGGATACGATTAAAGCGCTCGAACTCGGCGCGGTGGATTTCGTGCCGAAACCGTCCGGCGTTCTATCTCTGACGCTGGACGATATAAAAGTGGATTTGACGAACAAGGTTAAAATGGCGGCGGCTATCAAGCCGATGGCGTTGAAGGGCACGGCGATGCATGCTCCCGAAGCGGCGGAAGAAACGCCGGCCGAAGCGGAGAAACCTGAAGAAGAGTCAGAGATAGCGAAACATACGCCGCTGGTTTCGCGCCGCGTTCCGCTTCCGGACAAGGTTCTCACGCTCAAAAAGGTTGTCGTCATCGGCTGCTCCACCGGCGGCCCGCGCGCTCTGACGGAAATCATTCCTCTGCTGCCGCGCGATCTTTCCGCCGGCGTGATCGTCGTCCAGCACATGCCCCAGAAATTCACGGCGTCGCTTGCCGAGCGGCTCGACGCGGTTTCAGAAATTAGAGTTGTCGAGGCGAAGAACGGCGACAAAGTCACGCCGGGCGTTGTCTACATCGCGCCGGGCGATTTCCACATGCTCGTCGGCCGCGCCGACACGATTTATCTCAATCAGGATCCGCACTGGCACGGCGTCCGCCCGTCGGTTGATATTCTCATGAAATCGGTCGCGAAGCTCTATGGCAAAAAAAGCCTCGGTATCGTTCTGACCGGCATGGGCGTCGACGGCAAGGAAGGCGTCATTGAGATTAAGAATTCCGGCGGCTCTGTTTTCGCCGAGCACGAGTCAACCTGCGTGGTGTACGGAATGCCGCGCGCCGCTATTGAAACAGGCTGCGTCGACCGCGTTCTCGTGCTGCACAAAATCGCGGACGAACTTATCCAGCATGTCGAAGGCTGATTTTTTATTTAATAGATTATTTTAACCGCGTGTATCCAGTCCTGAAAAATCCTCAATCAGAACAATTTTGAATTCACATTGTGCCCTGCATCGGAGCGAACGCTTTTTCCTGCTCGATATTCGCATGCCTGATGCGGCCTGTGAAAACGCGGAAAACGCCGAAAGCGACCTCGGGAACTTCCTTGATCAATTCGTGAAAATCGTCGCGGCTGATTCTAAGCGTAACAGTGTCGTCGAGAACGCGCGCCGAAGCGGAACGCGGCTCGTCGTCGAGAATTGACATTTCGCCGAGACAGTCGCGCTCGGCGAGAGTCGCCAGAACCTTTTCCCGGCCGGCTTCCTCGTGAATAACCTGCGCCGAGCCGCGCACGATTACGAACATCTCCTCGCCCGGTTCGCCCTCGCGGAATATATAACTGTCTTTTTTGAAGCTCACTTCGTCGACGATCTCGGCGAGCGCGCGGAGTTCCTCGCCGGCCATGCCCGCGAAAATGGGCGCCGATTTCATGAATAGTATTTTTTCCATGGAGAGAAGCATGTTCATCACCTCTTGATTTTGGCCGCCGGCGCGCCTGTGCGCAAGCTCGGCCGTTTCGCGGACGAACGGGTCGCTGTCCGCGAGCAGAACGTCGAGTATCGGCTCAAGCCGCGCGTCGCCCGACAGTCCGATCGAGTATGCGGCGCATCCCCGCATCCATATTGAAGCGTCCGACGCGAAGCGCCCGTATAGTATTTCAACGGAAAGTTGCTCCTTGGGGATAACGGTATTGCAGAAGGCTATAACGTCCTGCGGCGGCATGTCTTCAAACAGCGGCATGATTTTGCGGGTTATGTCCTTCGGCGCGATATTGTCGAGAGCCTCAAGCGCGATCGGCTTCACGCGCGGGTCGTTCGATTTAAGTTTGAACCAGACGCCCTGAATCGCTTTCCGGTCGAAAACAAGCGCGAGGCCCCTGAAAACCCGGTCCATGCCGGCGCGCGCGTTTTCGTCCAGAGCGCCAAGCACGACGTCGTGAGTTTTTCCTGAGTTTTGAGAGATGAGGAACGCCTCGCTGCGCCGAAGGTCGCAAATGTGTTTTATTTCCTCGTTAATATAAGCGATGATTTTAGGAGGCAGAATCTGTTTTTGCGATTCCGGGAGCGGGACCATCGGCAGCGTGTCGAGCGCTGCTCCGCATACGGCGGATGAGGAGTCTTTAAGGGCGCCGACGATAGTTTCAGCCGCTTCTTTTGAAGGGATTTTTCCAAGCAGTTTGACCGACCGGCGCCTGATGTCCGCATTCGGAGAACCTGCGGCCGCCGCAATAAGTTCGGGCAGCGCTTTTTCGAGCAGGAGCGCGAGTCCCTGTTTAGCATGTATAGCGGTGAATTTGTCGCCGAGGGCGTCGATCAGAGGGCCGATCGCGCGCTCGTCCTGCAGTTTCGCGACAGCTTTGATGGCATGGTCCCTGATTGCCGGTTCCGGATCGGCCATGAGCTTGAGCAGAGTGGGAGTGAAGTGCTTGACGCGGATCGAGCCGAGCACATCGGCTGCGAGCGAGCGCTCTTCGGTGTCGGCTGAAGCGAGCATTTTTTTCAGGGAGTCGCCGGCGAGAAGGATGCCGTCGAGGCCGCCGGCCCGTATCAGGGCCGTGATTGCTTCGGCGCGGACGATGAGTTCCGGGTCTTCGAGCGCCGGCGTGAGCATGGGGAAAACATCGCCGTCCCCGAGCCGGCCGAGCGTTTTGACAGCCGCCGCGCGGACGTGCGAGCTTACATCGCCCAGCAGTTCGGCGATGTTGGCGAGCGACTGTTTGTCGCCGAGCGTCGAGAGGGCGCTGATCGCCGCCGCGCGAATGATCTTATCCGGGCTCGCCAGCGTCTGCCGCACATCCTCAGCGGCCTCTTTCGCTTCGAGCGATTCTATCATTTCGAGCGCGAAGAGAATCATTTCGCGGTCATTGCTTTTAAGCACTTCGCGCAGCGCGCGCAGGTTGTCGGAGTCGCTGAGTTTTGAGAGATGATGGAGGGCCTCGGCGCGCAGGTGCAGGTCGGGCGCCGTAAGGTTCGCCGTCAGCGCCTTGACGTAGCTCGCGTTCGCCCGCAGCGAGAAAATCACCCAGACGACGGCGAACAGGAACGCTATGAAAGAGGTCTGCGGGTTCGTAAGCAGTTTTGCGCTGATAATGAGGACGACGCCTGCGATGCCCATCGAGATCGGTTTGATGTAGCCCTCGACGAAAGCGCGGGCGCGGCCTCGCTTATCGATAGGAATGGGGTTATACAGCATCTGGTATGATGAATCCTGAATCGTGTAAAGCAGGCTGTGGTCGCCGATCTTTGAAACAAAAGAGGAGATGTATCCGAATTTCAGCGTTAGGAAGGCAGTCGCCGCGCCCATGAAGACGGGGTGCACGGCGATTGTGCGGCCGACGCCGAATCTGGAGACTAAGCGTGAAGTGACGCCGAGTTGAATGGTGAGGCAAATCACCCCGGCGGCGGCGCGGAACATGCCGAGAAACGCCGTCAGATCGTCTTTTTGCGGGTATGTCTCGTGCATCACTTTGTTGAACTGGTAGTCAACAATCGTGAAAACGGCCCACATGGCGAGGTTGATGAATACCATGTTGCGGAGCAGCGGGACGCTTTTTAAGTATTCGAAGCCTTCCTTGAACTCCTGAACCTGCGATTTTTTCGGCGCCGGCCGCATGGCGGCGGTTTTTGCCGCGGCTGCGCGCGGCTTGATGTATTTATTGCTGAGCACGATTATGAGCGCGATCGAAATTCCGAGCATTCCCGCCCAGAGCAGGAACAGGTTTTCCGTCCCTATCGCGGCCACCACGTATTTGGCGCCGAAGCCGGCGACGATCATTCCAACGAGGCCGCCCGTGCTTATCAGCGGAAAAAGACGTTTGGATTCGCGCGCGTCGAATACGTCGCCCATGAACGTCCAGAACTGCATCAGCCCTATCAGCCACAGTATCTGCACGATCACGTAGCAAACGGAATAAAACCACTGCATCTGCATCGCCAGGAATACGCGCGTCAGCGCTACGATTATTGCGTACAGCGCCGTCGACGCCACCATGAACCGCGTGCGGTCCATTTTATCTATGAATGATGAATAGATGATCGATACGATTACCACGAACACCGCGTTCAGCACGTACATGTAAGGCAGATATGCTATGCCGACGTTTACCAGAAAGATGGAGTCGCGCGCATTGCGGCCGATGATTATTCCGCTCATTACGATCAGAAAAATCAGCCAGCTTAAGAAAACCCGGCCATGTTCCCCTTCGTTGATATTGAACGCTTTGCTAAAAATTTTTTTCATGTCTGCGCAACCGTGAGCGTCTATTTTAGTAGAGTAATTATATAGAAAAAGGATTTGCTGGCAATAGATGTTGATACATGGTGAAATTGATGATGAACCGGACGGCTTGCCGCATCTGTTCCAATAAGCGGCGCCGTATTCTTAAGGTTGGAACGTATCCGGTTGACTCAAAACATCCAAAATATTTTCCGCCCGGAACATAAATTGTGACCTTCCTGTTATAATATGGAAAATAATAAACAATTGCCTGACATGACAACAGCGGACTGAGAAATGCGAATTAAGCATAGCGAAATGTATGCGGGAATAGTTCGATTCATATTGGACATGGTATGGAACAGAAATATGCATTGGTGGATATGGAAATACAGTTGGCGGAGTTGCGCCGGCAGCTTGAATTTTATATACAAAGAACAGCTAAAAATGACGGATACATAAATTGGCTTGAAGATTCCCTAAGACATTATCGAAGCATAGTTGATTCCATTTCCGATTACATTTACACGGTGATAATAAATAACGGCGAACCTGTTGAAACAATTCACGAACAGGGTTGTCTCAGCGTGACCGGCTATTATCCGGATGATTTCAAAGAAATGCCTATGTTATGGATAGAAATGGTTCACAAGGACGATCGGGAAGCGGTGAAACAATACGCAAAAGATGTAATATCAGGGAAGTACGTGGAGCCGCTGGAACACCGCATAATTTGTAAGGATAAAACGGAACGATGGGTGGAGAATACAATAATCCCCCGGTTCGACCATGCCGGGAATCTTACGGCTTACGACGGCATCGTCAGCGACATAACGATACGCTGCATGGCAAAGCGGGAACTTGAACGCAACAGGGAAATGCTCGAAGAGCTTGTTGAGCAACGCACCGGGGAATTGACTGAAATGATCAGTCAGCTTGAGATCGAGATCAACGAGCGCAAACATGCCGAAGAAATAATACGTCATATGGCCATGCACGATACGTTGACCGACCTGCCAAACAGAAATATGCTTTACGACCATATTAATCACGCTTTCTCGATAGCGGATCGAAACGGAACGCTCGTCGGATTGCTTTACATAGATCTGGATGGATTCAAGGGCGTAAACGACTTGTGCGGCCACGAAGGCGGCGACGCAATATTAAACGAGCTGTCGAAAAGATTGAAAGGGGCATTGCGCAAAAGCGATTTGCTGGCGCGTATAGGCGGCGATGAATTCGTCGCCTTGATTGAAAACCTTCGAAGCGTTTGCGACGCGATGGAAGTGGGGGGCAAGATAATCGAGCTTTTGCGCCAGCCCGTCGAAGTCGGCGGACGCCAACTGACGGTAGGAGCGAGCATCGGCATCAGCATCTATCCTAACGACGGCTCGAACATTTATCAGATGCTGAATCGCGCCGACATAGCGATGTATAACGTGAAGACTAATGGCAAGAACGGGTATGCCTTATACAGCGTCGTATCCGAAAATGGAAACGGGTCCGGCGACCGATTAGGCGAAAGAGAACATGGATGAAAAATATGATTCAGCCGGTTTGAGCCAAAACAGGAGCCATTAATTTATGAAGAGTGATGAACAAAAAGAAATTATTGTTGTCGCTCCTGTTAAATATGGCAAAGATGCGCGAAGAATGGCCAATTATATTTCCATTAAGTATGGTTTCAAGGCTGAATATTTGAATGTCAAACAGTACGCAGCGGAGGAAGGCGGCGATAGATGCGCCGTGTTTATCGGAAACGCTTCTGAAAACAAGCTTTCCAAAGATTGCCCTGAACCGATTCGGGTCAAACACGCGGAAGGCGGAGCCTGTTGGGGATACGGCGGAACAAAAGCGTATATTTACGGCGATGGCGAAGCCGGACAGGTAAGGGCTCTAAGCAAATTAATCGGGTCGAAATTAATCATAAAAAATGAAGCCGGCGAAATCGACAAATTGAAGACATCTAAAATGTTAGGGCCGATTTTAACGGAGAATCTATATAAAATCTTCTTGAAAACGCCGGTCGCGACACAAGTTGTATTAGTCTCATATCTGGAACGGAACAGGAGCGATCGAATCATGCTTCAAACCAAAGTGGCGGTGGAACTGTTCCTTTCAGACGGATTTGAAGAATGGGCATTCGCTTTGCCTGAGCGCGCGTATACCTCCGATTTTTGCCGGAAAGAGCCCTCGGCGACCGCGGATGTGAATGCGGGCGCCCTTGCAAGCGCAGAATACTCAGAAAAGAATAATCCGGAACTTGTAGAAAACCCCTAATAGCGTTCGCCGGGAAGAGGTCAGGCAAACTGTCCGGCGATTCGGTTTCATTTATTTCTGAAATCGATTTTCACATATTCGTGATTGCAGGGCGTGCCGTCGGCGATCCACAAGGTTCGTTCGCGAATGTCGAACACGAGCGATGAAAGAGTGCTTCCCTGTTCGCCGTGGCAGCAGACGCAGCAGTCGTCGCCTTTGCCGCCCGGGTCTCCGCTGTGGTCGCTGAGAACGGACATTATGCTCTGCGGCGTGATTTTACCCGCGACCGCGTGAATGTTTTTGTCGGCGGCGGCGAACCGCGTTTTTGTCGAGTGCGAATACTCGACGCCTTCCATCCCTTTAATCTTCCAGAAAGTTCCGTCGGGTATGTTTGCCTCGGTCATGTTAAGGAAATGGTTGGTTTGGGCGATGACGCCCGAATCGTCCGGCCGCCGGACTGACGTTCGCGAAGCGGTGAATTCGACGACTGCGCAGTCGCCCGCCTCGTCGATCATCCCGAAGAAACCGGCGTTCGCGCGCTTGGGGAATTTTGTGATGAAGTCGATTCCTTCGGAAACAGTGGAACATGTTTCGAGCGCTTCCTGAAGGAGCATCATGTAAGGAATCGCGAATTTGTCATAGTCCTGTTTCATCCACGCGCGGTTATTATTCGCCGCGACCAGCAGGCCGGCTTCGTTGATGCCCTCGTGGGCGCCGCAGCTTGCGACCTGCGTCACTGTCATCGTCGCAAACCGGTCTTTCTCGGAAGGAGTCTCGCGGCGCACGATCTGATAGGGTTGCAGCATGTTCGGAAAATCGTAGTTTCTGCCGGAGTATGGTTTGCCGTCCGCGGTCGCTTTCGGAGTCGCGTGAACCTGAGTGCAGCCGGTCGTCGGGAATGCGAGGCTGTTGCCCGCGAGGCAGAACAGAATCTCCGCGTACTGAAGGCCCCATGCGTAGTTCTTCTTAATGTCGAGTCCCTGCGCGAGTCCGAGGACGCGCCTGTGCATTGAAGGCAGGCCGCGCTCGACCGCGGGCCGCGTGCGCGTCCGGCCCCAGAACTTCAGAGCAATTTCGACCACGCCCGCCGGCACGAACGACGGCTTTGCGTTGTTTATTATTTCAGATGTGTAGAAGTCATGTTCGAGCAGTTTCCACGCCTCGCGCACCGCTGCGCCCTGCGCGCGCCCGCGTTCGTATGCGTCTCCGCTAAGATCGAGCACTCTCATTTTTGGCTTCCCCCCAATGTTATTCCGACCGTTACAATATTTTAAGGTATAAAAAGAATAATGCTATTCCGCCGGTTAAAACAATCAGGCACGGCAAAAGAAGTTTTTTATAGATGCCGCCAAGGTCCGCTTTGAAATAATCCTTTGTCATGATAAGGCAAAGATGGACCGGGCTGAGTATCATTCCGACATATGCGCAGGAGTAGGCGAGGGTGAGATAGGCGAAACGGACGTCGGTATGGACAACGCTTGCCGGCAGCAGGGATATGACGAGCGGGAATGACGCGCCGACGAAGCCCACGGCCAGTCCGAGTATGAATCCCGATATGAACGGCAGCGCTGCGATTACGATGATCGGCGGCACGTGATATGTCTGCAAATCATTTTGAGCCAGCTCGAACGCGTTCACGTCCTGCAGGATGTCGCGGAACATCATCACTCCGGCGGCCATGAGAACCATAGTCAACTGACTCTTGGTTAAAACGCATTTTGCAATCTGGCCGGCCTTCATTTTCTGTTTGACGATCAGCCAAACCATGCCGAGCGTCATTCCGATAATGACCGGCCAGTACTTGGCCGAGATTCCTTTTACTTCCAATGCCGCGAGGATCGGCCCGGAGATGAATATCACGGAGATTACAATAACGATTGAGACGCTCTCGGCGAGCGTGTTCAGGAGCGAGCCGCGTTTGCCGCCGATCGCCGCGCATTCGGAAGGCGCGTCGCGCTTGAATGACGGCCTCAAAATGAAAAAATAGCCCGCGCCGGCCGAGATAACCGTCAATGGAAAGTGAATCGTGAAAAGTTTCCACGATGAAATGCCGAAAAGAGACGATGCGAGAATGATACCCGGATAAAGCGGCCACCAGTATTCCCACACATGCCGGAACCAGTAATTCACCGCTGATTTCTGTTCCGGCGTCTGGCTG
>JBAYJY010000051.1:0-27013 GCA_041664945.1 bacterium
CAACGGGCGCGTCTGGCTGAACGACCCGGACGTCATTTACACGGGCTACGACGAGACGTCGGGCCGCTGGAACCAGCCGCCGCAGCCGCGCGCCGAGTTGGTCGCGTGGATCAGCGCGGTCGCGCTTTCGGGACAGAGCGTGGAAACGGCGGACGCGCCGGATGCGCTCGAAGGGGACAGGCTCCGGCTGACGCGCGTCGCGATGCCGGTCTACCGCGGCTCGGCGAGGCCGCTCGATCTGTTCACGAGGGATCTGCCTGAAACGCTCGCGCTCAAGGTTGACAAGCCGTTCGGCGGCTGGAACGTCGTCGGGCTGTTCAACTGGGGGGAGAACAGCGGCCCGGACGGCCCGATTCCGGCTGCGGAGCGGGAAATCCGGGTTGATTTTGCGCAACTCGGCGTCGCGAAGGGCGCCGCTGTCCGCGCGTACGATTTCTGGAACGACAAATATCTCGGCGAGTTCAAGGGCGGCTTTTCAGCGCTGCTGAAGCCGCGCGAGGCCGCCGTCGTCGCGCTCCAGCCTGCGCTCGCGAGGCCGCAGTTTCTCGCCACGAACCGGCACATTACTATGGGCGCGACGGATATTAAATCGATCGCGTGGGACTCGAAAACGAAAACGCTCTCAGGCGCGCAGAGCGCTGTCGCCGGGTTCGAATATCATCTGGCGTTCTATGTGCCGAAAGGCTACAAATTCAAGGCGGCTAAGCTCAGCGCTGGAGCGGCGAAGACCGGCCTGTCGAACGGCGGGAAGGTGATGGATCTTAGGTTCACGCCTGTGAAATCCGGCGATCTGAAATGGAAACTGACGTTTAATTAGCGGGCGGTCATTTAGGCGGTGACAAATTGAATGTCGAATGCTGAACGGGGAGCCGCGGAATATCGAAGGAGCGCAAAGAGGGTTGTGTCAGTCGAAATCCGGCGCTGAAACAAAAAAATAATTAACCCCTTGTTTGTTGTCAAATCGTGATATAATACGCTTCAAGTCGTATCCAACAGGAGAGTATTATGAGAAAAGCAGGGCTTGCGCTGTTTGCATTGGCTGCAGTTTTGATGTGCCGATTTGCGTTCGCTGATGGAAAGATTGAAAAAAGTCCGATAAGGCAGTTTCAGAGAATGGAAACTGTGGAAGTTCAGGGGCAACAGGCGGCGAAACAGGCCGCGCCGGATGATTTCAAGACGGAATACATCAAGGTGAAAAATTATCAGGCGTCGTTTCTCGCGGAAACCGTTCGGGGAATGCTGTCGCCGGACGGGCTGCTGCAGGCAAACGACGATCTCAGCGTAATCATCATCTCGGACAAACCGGACAAAATCGAACAGGTCAAGGCGATGATCGGGGAGGTGGACAAGCTCCCGCGCCAGATCGTTTTTCACGCGAAAATTCTCGAAGTGTCGAACAATTTCGAAAAGGACAGCGGGATGACCCTCTCGAACCTGCTCGAAAACACGTCGTTCAACGAAGTTTGGAACAGGATTACGAACGACCGGAAGCAATCATATGATGATAACTATTCTTATCAGCAACCAAGTTGGCGTGAACAAAACGACACAAGTATGCAAAAAGGTGTAACTTCACAGGTTGCAACGAGATACGACCATGTGTCGCAGATGATTAATTTTCTCATTACCAAAGGATATGCGAAAATGGTCGCGGAGCCGAAGATAGTCACCGTGAATAATAAACCGGGCAGATTTTTCATTGGCGACAAGGTGAAGCTGGTGGCGTATGGGGCTTTTTACAGTCCCTATTCAGGCTCAACGGCAATCGCGGGCGGCGGAAGCATGGCGGAGGAGGGCGGCCTGTCGCTTGAAGTCACGCCGCATATAGGAGAAAGCGAATTTATTACAATTAATATCAAGGCCACTTATTCGCAGCTCGACAGCTACTCATCCACATCTACGAAAGTCAACGCGCGGGAGGCCGAAAGCACGATTATCGTGAAGGACAAAGAGCCTATCGTGCTCGGCGGATATAAGATTACACGGGAAGGAAGGTCCAAAAGCGAAACGCCGATTCTCGGAAGCATACCTGTAATTAAAAAAATATTTTCCAAGACAATCAAGTCCAAAGAAGACGCCGAAATGGTGATGATCCTGATCCCTGAAATTGTAAACGCCGGCGAAGGCTTCAAAACGCCGGACAGTCTTCAGGACACGCCGTCGAAATAACCGGTCTTCCTATAAAGATTCAAGAAGGAATGAGGAGATTCAAGAAGTGATGAGGAAAAACCTTTTGAAAAAGGTTTTTTTCTCAAACTCCTTTTCCAAAACTTTTTAGCAAGGGCCACAGTTGTTGATAATGCGGGAACGATAAAAAGCCATGCCAAAGGAAATGAGTTGATTTTCTCGTTCTTCCGATTCGGCGGGAATGCAGATAAGGGCGTTTCACGTTCTTATTAGAATGAAATTTGAACTAAAAAATGCAGCTCAAGTAAACAACTGAGGCCCGAATAATAAGCCGACCAGCCAACAAAAAAGGCTTTCAATCATTTAAATAAATTCATCCGGCCTTGACAAAACTTAAACGATCGTTCAAAATAGCGGAGGATGGTTTGAACGCACGTTCAAAAAGACGGGAGAACGAAAATGGCGAAGAAGAAGATTGCGCCGGGAAGCGTGGCGGGCGGCCCCGGGCCGACGCGGGACAAGCTGCTGAACGCGGCGGAATCCCTTTTCATCGAGCGCGGCTACGACGGGACCAGCGTGAGCGACATCGCGGAGCGCTCGAAAACGACGAAGGGGCATCTTTACTATTACTTCAAGAATAAGGAATCGCTTTTCGACGCGGTTCTTGAAAGGCGGCTCGCGTCGCAGCGCGAAGCGCTGATTAAGGCGGCGACCGCGAGCGGGGACATCCGGGAAAGGGTTCACGCGGCGCTGGACTCGTATGTGAATTTCATAGAGGAGAATCCCGGTTTTCCGAGGCTTGTGCAGCGCGAGATCTGTTCCGGGTCGAAGAACGTCAGGAAAATTTCCGACGGAATGGCGCCGGTTCACGCGTGGGGAAGCGGAGTGTTCGCGGGGATACTGCCGCAGGAAGGCCCGACGTCGGCGAAGCATTTCTTTTTCAGCATATACAGCATGACGCTGAACTATTACACGTACGCGCCGATGCTCGAGCGCCTGTGGGGGGCCGACCCGACGAGCGAAGCGGCGCTCGCGGAAAGAAGGGCGCATCTGCATGTCATGGCGGACCTTGTCATGGACAAACTGATAACGGGCGAGCGCAAGGCGCCGGCCGCGAAAACAAAAGGAGGCGGGAAATGAAATTCACGATGGTTCATAAATTCGGATGGCCGGTTGAAAAAATCACGTCGATACTGAAAGCGGGCGAAGACCTGTTTCCGATGGAGGAGTTGCCGAACGTCAACATGCGGAAGCTCATCGAGCAGAAACGGACCGGCTCGAAAATATACAAGAAGTTCGAATGGTGCGTATACGGGCAGTTGCCGAAGATCGCGCAGAAGATATTCAGTCCGGAGTCGCTGACGTTCACAGAGAACTCGGTCTGGGACGACGATAAATGCTCGTTCGAGAGCCGGATATCGCCGCATTATTTCAAGAACGCGCTGACGTGTGTTTTGACAAGCACGTGGCGGGCGGGAGCCGGAGGCGGCGCGGAACGGCAGGTCGACGGCGCGGTGAGCATCACAATCCCGATCATCGGGCCGGTAGTCGAAAAGGCGGTCGGCGAGCACTTCAGAAAGAACAACGACCAGAGCGCGGAGCTGATCCGCAAGGGGCTCACGGCGAAGTACGGACCTCCGGCGTAATTTGCCGGCTCAAATCGCAATCAGGAGGCGCAAAATGGCAAACGCGCTTGGAAAAATTTCAGGTGAATTCGAAGAGGCGGCGTCCGGACTGCTGAACAGGCTGCGCAAGCGGGACGTCTGCGAAGCGGACTTGAATTTCAAGCTGTATTCGCCGGGCGAGGGGCACCCTGACTGGAAAGCGGTTTGGGAGAAATCCGGCGAGCTTGAGGCGGAGGCGCTGAAGGTCATCGAGACCGACGACGGAACGCCGGGCGAGCTGATTGCCGAAACGCAACGCATCGCCGGGGCGCTGGCCACGAACGCGAAGTCGATGGCGAAGAACTTCGCCCGGATTCATCGCGGCGACCACACGCTCATTCCGCCTTATATCATCTGGACGATGCACAACGCCTGCAACTTCAGATGTTCCTACTGCGACAACCATTCCGGAAAGAAATATTTCGACCTCTCGAACGAGGGCGCGCTCGACACGGAACAGGGCAAAAAGCTGTTGCGCATCGTCCGCAAGGACGTCACGGGGATTTACTTCTGCGGCGGCGAGCCCACTCTGCGCGCGGACCTGCCGGAACTGACCGATTACGCGCACGGGCTCGACTATTTCCCGCTGATGATAAACACGAACGGGAGCAGGATTCACAAGATGCTGCCGGACGCGCGGTATTCGAAATGGCTGAAGCAGATGGACATCATAATCGTCAGCCTCGACGCGCTGAACATAGGCCGGCTGACTGACGTCTGGGGGATGAAGAAGGACCTCTGCGAGCAGGTGATGGTGAACATACTCGCGCTGCGGCGGCTGCAGCCGAAAGTGCGGTTTAAGCTGATTGTCAACACTGTGATAACGCCGGAGACGATCGGCGAGGCGGAGTCGATTCTCGACTGGGCGAACGACTTGGGGATTTGGTATTCGCCCGTGCCGATGAACTGCGGATCGAACGTAAATGAAATGCTGACGGCGCTGCCGGAATACCGGGCGCTGTGCGCGAAAATCCTGAGGCGCAAAAAAGAGGGCTACAAGATACTCGGTTCGCGGCGGCTGCTCGAAAATCTTCTTTATTCGAAGAAGGTAGTCTGCAGGCCGTCGCTGAAGCCGCATGTGGATATCGACGGTTCGCTGATCTGGCCGTGTAAGACGAAGTCGAACCTGACGCCTGTAAAAATCAATGTGCTGAGGCACGACTCGCTCGACTCGGCCTATGCGGCGGGCGCGAAAATGATTAACCCGACAAACATTCACGGCCACGGCCCCGGGCAGTGCGGCGCCGATTGCAACTGGATGCAGAACTATGTCAGCGACGTATATGCGCGCGGCCTCGAAAACCCGCTGGCAGGCGGATTTCTGGCTGAAATGTTCGAGTTCACGGGGATCGTCTGAGGCGGTTTCCGGCGCGGGAGGCGGGAATGATTAGAAAGATATTAAGCGGGCAGGGCGCGCTGGCGGGCGGCCGGGCGGACATTCGCCAGGTTCTGAGCGAGTTCGTTTTTCTCGCGGCGGCGGTCGCGGCGGTCGCGTTTTTCTGCCAGAACACGCCGGTGATGTCGGCGCTTGCGGGCGGGATCATTCTCGCGCGTTTCATTCTGATCGGCCGGCGTTTCGACTGGGTGTTTCTGCTGATCGGAATCGTGGCGGGCGGCGGCAACGACATGCTTTCGATGGCGAAGGGCGTCTATTATTACACGCCTCCGCACGAGCTGGCGATACCGATTCCGCTGTGGCTGCTCCTGTTCTGGGGGTATGTGTTTGTCACGTTCCGGCAACTGTTCAGCCTTCCGGCGTTCAGGGGCGAGGGGTTCGGGGGCAGGCCGTGGCGGATCGACGCGCGGCTGATCGCCGACCTCGCGGTCGTGATATCCTTCAGGCTCATCATCTATCATTTTGTCAAACACGAGCCGATCCCAACGATCGGTTACGCGTCGGTTCTCGCGCTGCGGCTGCTTGCGATTCCGCCGAAAGCGCGCGACTGGAAGTTGATGACGGTCGTGATGATAGTCGGCCCGATATACGAGGCGTTGCTGATACGGTTCGGGCTGTACGTTTATTTCGATCCGGTTTTTCTCGGGATGCCTGCGTGGCTTCTGATCTACTGGGCGTTCATCATCCCGATATTCATGAAGGGGATATTCGACAGGGTGGAAGAATGGCTTGCCGCGAAGGACTCAGCGGCGCCGGTCTTCGCGAAAGGCTGACTGAATAATCATGGTGTCAAATTACTCTATTTTCATAGGGATATGCCTGCTGAACCCGACGATCAACAATGTCGGAATGGGGCTTCAGAAGCTCGCGATAAACAACATTCCGGCGGCGGGAAACAGGTCGCGCAAATCGACATATGCGCTTGTTTGGACGCTCGGGCTCGCGCTTCAGGGGTCGGTGGTCGTTCTCGGAGCGAAGGCATTGACGATCGGCAATGCGTCCACGCTGGGCGGCTTCGCAGGTTTCGGACTTATCGCGCTCGCCGCGTTTTCGCACCTCGCGCTGAAGGAAAGGATATTGAAGCGGGAACTGTTCGGAATGGCGACGATAATCGCAGGGACGGCGGCGCTGGGTTTTTTCAGCAACGGACACCAGAGCGGCATCGCCGATTTCGAGCAGGCGCGGATGACCGCGTTTCTGATTGCGTGCGGGGCGGTAGCGGCGGCGGCGGTATTTTTAATGCTGCGCGACATGCGAGCGTACGGCGGCGCGGTTCTCGGAACGCTCGGCGGCGCAATTGGCGGACTCGGCATGATTTTTATGAAAGTGGTCGTGAACCGTTACGCGAAAAAAATCGGCGCTGAAGGCCTAATCATCGATTTTCTTAGCGATCCATATACATGGATGACGATAGTCGGCGGCGTCGGCAGCGTAGTTCTCGTCCAGTTCGGCTATAAATATGGGAAGGCGATTCAGGTCGTGCCCGGTTTTGCCTCGATGGTTGTTATAATGCCCGCCCTGGCCGGCTTTATTGTGCTCAGGGAGGCGACGACGCTGATATGCGTCGCCAGTCTCGCGGTGATCACCGCCGGAGTTCTCATAACTACCACGGCGGATCGCAAAATGAAACAACAAGCGATTTGTTGAGGAAAAACCTTTTGCCGGCCAGCCGGCTTTTTATTCGGGCCTCAGTTATCTATCCATGATTCAGAGACTCATTCAAATTCGCGGAGGAGTCTCGGGCGGTTTATTGCCGTTCGGGGATTTAGGGAAGTAGTCGGGGAGCAGCCGGAACTGGGAGTTGAAGATATCGTCGCGGACGGTGGGGCGTTCTTTTTCGAGCGAAGCGATGAGGTTGCGGACGAATTCGCGTTTTGAGGCCGATTCGGAGGGGCAGCGGGCGGCGGGCTCGGGGAAGTCGCGTTCGAGAGCGAAGCGGCGCATGAGCCGGTCGCGGATGTAATAGAGGGGCCGGATGAGGTGGATTTCGCCGCCGAAGAGCGGCTGGTCCGGCATCATGCAGCTTGTCTCGCTGTTGAGGAAAATATTCATGAGGAAGGTTTCGATTACGTCGTCGCGGTGGTGGCCGAGCGCGATCTTATTGCAGCCGAGGGCGGTTGCGGTATCGATCAGATGCTTGCGGCGCGCGCGCGAGCAGAGGTAGCAGACGCTTTTCTTTTTGCCTGTGGAAGCGGCGTAGATGCCGGTGTCCACGACGCGGAGCGTGACGCCCTGAGAGGCGGCCCAGTCGACGATAGGTTGCGGATCGTCGCCGGGGAAGCCGGTGTGTATGTGTAAGAATTCGAGAGAGAAGTCTTTGGGGGCGTGAACGAACGGGCCGCGCAGCAGATGCATGAGCGCGAGGCTGTCCTTGCCGCCGGACACGGCGACGGCGACGCGGTCGCCGGGCGCGATCATGGCGAAGTCGACGATCGCTTTCTCCATCCATTTTCGCAAGTGGCGTTCGAGAGGAGTCATGATGTGGCAGCTCTATTTCGAGCGCTTTTTGCGGATCGGCCGGAAAGTAAATTTCGGCGCTCCGCAGACGGTGCAGAAGTTCGGGCATTTTTCGGACGGATAGAGGGAGTTGTTGCCGGTCAGTTCGCAGAGCCGGCATTCGTAGGAGGCCACTTCGCGCAGGTCCGCTCCGCAGCGGCCGCAGAACGCGCCGGTCTGGCCCTCGTGCCCGCATTTCGCGCGCGACTCCTTCAGCGGAGCCAACTCTTTCTCTATGAATGCGACTATTTCCTTTATCATATCGCCCGCATTATAAGGCTGATGTAAAACCTTCGTCAACTTTGAAGCGCGACACCGTCTTTGCGAGGAGCGAAGCGACGAAGCAATCCGGAACAAATAATCGTCATTGCGAGGAAGCTTTCGTTTGGCTGACGAAGCAATCCCGACCTCAATTCCTATCTCCATGTCCGGGGTTGCTTCGCTTCGCTCGCAATGACGTTTTTCGCTTGTTGTTTTAGCCCAAAGCCTAAGGCCCAACGCCTAATGCCGCTTTTTTTACGTAAAATATCCAAGCCCTTCGAGTCTGCGAGTCATAGCGGCGGCATCTTCAGCGTCGAGGCGGGCTTGACCGTTCGATTGCTTTCCCGCCGCTTCGTATCGAACCGGATGCGAATCCATGAATTCCTGCGTGAAGATTTCAGTCAGAACGCGGCCGTCGAGGTTTTCCGGTATCGGTAATCCGTAACAATGGAGGATAGTCGGCATAATATCGGTAATCCGAAACTTGTCGAATGAAACTCCGGCGCGTATCACCGGACCAGCGGCGATGAAGATGCCGTCGCGGATGTGGGTTCCCGTTTGCGCCTTAGTTGGAACATGCCACGGCGCCGATTCGATGAGCGGCGGGAATTTCGATACATCGGCCATAGTTCGGCAGCCGGGCGCGCACTCGATCAGCAGGTCCGGGGCCGACTCCATGCGAGGGCCTGAAAAAATGGATTCGCGTTTGTGCGCCTTCGCCGCGGGGCGGTAGCCTGTCAGAGGGTCCTGCCATTCGAGGAATCTGCGCGCAAGCTCGTCGCGAGCGCTCTCGTATTCCGCGCCGGGCGCGACAGTTCCGTGTGGGTTCCGGCCCTTGACATTGATGAAGATTTCGGCGAACGGGCCGACGAGCGCCGGCCCCATGAAGGCTCGCGTGCGACGCGGGTCGAACCCGAGTTTCGAAGGCGAATAATTCGGGTCCGGGGCGAGAGGATCGCTCGCCTCCGGGCCGCCCGGCGACAGCCAGCCCCATTCCGCGAGCAGCCGGTTCGGAAAGAAAATCCAGCGCGCCGGCCCGAATCCGTGGTCGGAAACGGCGAAAACCGTTGTTTCCGGCCCACCGAACGCCCGGAGAAGCGTCGCAAGCCCGGCGTCCGCCGCTTCGTATGCCTGCGGGATAGCCTGCGGCTCCCACGCCGGATCGCACCGCGCGTTTGCAGGATGGCTTGTGTCCCACGAATGCCACATCCGGTGCTGCAACTCGTCTGTCGATGAGAACACGTACATCAGAAAATCCGGTTGCGAGCCGGCGAACTCCAAAGCCGCGCGGGCGCGGTCTCCGTCCATTCGGATCCGCGCGTTGACCTCGCGGCGAGGTTCGATAAAATAGCCGTCCCGAAGTTCCGATTTCGAGTCCAGCCAGCGTCCTATTTCGGAAATAGTCTGTTTGCGTTCGGGCGGAAAGACGTCTTCGCCGGGGCCCGGCAGGCCGCTGATCATGAACCCGTCGAGCGGTTCGGCGGGGTAGGTGACCGGAACGTTGACGACTCCGGCGCTGAGCCCGCGGCGGTTGAGGGCATGCCAGATTTTTTCGGCGCGCACGGCGCCGGGAGGCAGCGGCAGATTGCGCAGGTCGGGCTGCATCTCGAAAAAATTGAAGACGCCGTGTTTTCCGGGCAGCGCGCCGGTCGACATGGAGGACCAAGCCGGGGCCGAGTGCCAGGGAACGGTCGATTCGAGCGCCGCGCGGCAGCCGCGCGCGGAGAGAGAGGCCAGATTCGGCAGCCGGCCCGCCCGCATCAGAGGCGCCAGCGCCGACTCCGTCCCGCCGTCTATGCCGTACAAGATCACTTTCGCCGCCATGCGGAATATTATAGCGCCTCTTCCGGCAAATAATTACGATGTTTCGGGCAACATTGCGGGCGGCGCGCTTAATAGAGAGCAAAACATTTAACCCGAAGCCTAATGGCGGATTCGGGTTAAATATCGAATAACGAACAAGGAACCGGGGAATAGCGAAGGAATGCAAAGGAATTTCATCATTCGAAATTCGGCGTTGGATATTCGATATTCTATTTTATTTCCGCGCGCAGAGCTATGGAGCGCCGCCGCTGTTTAAAAATCCCCGAAAACATATATTCCTTTTTTGTCGACGCTGAAGCGCGGCGGGGTTTTCGTCCGCTCGAACGCGAGATAGCCCGGACGCAGATTGCTCCAGAATGAAAGCAGTCCCTTATCCGCGCCGGCCTCGTTCTTCAGTTCGGCCATTCCCGCGGCGTCCATGCGCAGAGGGAAGATGTTGACGCGTATCGGCGCCGCGCCGCGGTTCCTCGTATCGACCGCAGTCACGTACAGTTCCTCTATGAATTCGTCAGTCAGCGGGATGCAGCCGATGGTCACGCAGTTGCCGTGAATGTATATGTCGCCGCCGGGATGTTTTTTGTCGCTCAGTATTTTATCGGACGCGTTCGGGTAGTTGACGCGCAGCGACATGTGGTAGCCGCTCGTCGGGTTGAAGTTCGCGATTTCATAGAAGCCCTCCGGAACCTGGCCGTCGCCTTCCATGCGTTTCGGTCCGACGGCGCCCGACGCCGCGCAGATGCCGTATGTTTTTATTAACGTGAATTCCTTTTGGCCCTTGCCGCGCGCCCACATCTCGACTTCGCCCGGCGCGGACCACGCTTTGTCTCTGTAAACAGTTTTGAAAACGCGCAGAAACAACTCTTCCGGCGGGTAGGAGACCTTTTTCTCCCTGAACAGCGCCTTCACGGCGGATTCCTTGTGAGAGTAGGCGTTCCGCACACGCTGGAATTTCAGTTGCTGCGACTTGAAATCGGCGCGCGATTCAGCCGCCGCGCCGAAAACGAGAGCGGTTAGAAGCGTGAAGCAAATCAGTTCGTGAAATCGCATTTTTCACCTGTGTAGGGCACAGCATGCCGCGCCCCCGCAAAAACCCTTTTTTCGCTGTATTCGAGTTCTGAATTCTGTCTGTTATTTGATTTTTCTCCCTGCGGCAAAGTTATTGTAATCGAGTTTGGGATTGCTTCGTCACTGTGTTCCTCGCAATGACGGGTTTGATCATTTTCCTTTTTCGTAGACGCAGGCGCCTGCGATGAAGGTGGCGGCGCAGGAGAAATCGGGTTCGAAGACAGCGATGTCGGCCGCTTTTCCGGCCGCGAGCTCGCCGGCCTTGTCGGACATTTTAATCGCGCGGAGTCCGTTGAACGAAGCCATTCTGAACGCCTGTTCCGGAGGCAGGCCGATTTTTCCGACCGCATTTTTCACGGCGGCATTCAGGGTTAGCACGCTGCCCGCCATCGTGCCGTCGGGCGTTTTGGCGGCGCCGTTTTTCACGGTGACTTTGAAGCCCCAGACGTTGTATTCGCCGTCGCCTTGTCCGGCGGCGTGAATCGCGTCGGTTATAAGAACGATCTTGTCCGTTGATTTTAGTTTAACCGCCATTTTGACGGAATCGAAATTGACATGTTTGCCGTCGAGGATGATCTCGACAGTTATGTCGGGATTCATGAGGGCGGCGAAAGCGCAGCCGGGCTCGCGCTGGTGGAAGGGGCGCGAGGCGTTGAACAGATGAGTGAAGTGGGTAGCGCCGCGCCGGATCGCTTCGTTGGTTTGTTCGGCGTCGGCGTCGCTGTGGCCGATGGAGGGCAGGGCGCCTGCGGCGACGAGGCGGTCGATGAGCTCCATGCCGCCCTCGATTTCGGGCGCGACGGTCATAATCTTCAGCGTGTCGCCGGCTTCGGCGAATATTTCGTCAAGTTCTTTTTCCTTCGGGTTGCGGATGCACATCGGCAGGTGGGCGCCGGGCCGTTTGGAGCTGATGTATGGGCCTTCGATGTTGACGCCGAGGATGCGGGCGCCGTCGGGCGACGGGGCGTCGGCCGCTTTGCCGCCATAGGCGCCGGATGCTTGGCGCGCCATCGCGTCTTTCGCGGCTTTGACCGCGGCGATGACCTGTGCGTGAGGCAGCGAAACCGATGTCGGCAGGAAGGCGGTGACGCCGAGGCCGACGAGCGAGCGAGCCATTTTCAGCAGTTCGTCGGCGTTCATGAATCCCCAGAAGCCGCCGTTGCCGTGTATGTGTATGTCGCAGAGGCCGGGCGCGATCCAGCCGCCCCGCGCGTCGAATCCGTTCTGTTTCAGTTCCGCCGGCGGCTCGCCTTCAAACACGCCCCCGATCAGTCCGCCGTCCATGACGACATAGCCGATCGGCAATATCCTGTCCGCCGTGACAACCTTGCCGTTGTATATCGCTGATTTCATGATGATATCTGTTGCTCCGTCTTTAAGAATTTGTTTGCCCAACTGCCGGCTACCAGTCTCTGTTTTTGATCTTTTGCTGTATTCTGAGTTCTGAGTTCTGTCTTCTGCTTTAGTTCCCCCCCCCAGTTACCAGCTGCTTTTAAAAGGTCTGCGTCACTTTCTTCAGGAAGCGCGGATTGTCTGGATCGATTCCGCGCGCCTGAGAGAGCGCGTTAGCGAAGAACTGGAACGGAACGATATAGAAGAGCGGGCTGATCGTTTCGTCGACATCGACCGGAACCGCGACCGCCTTCGAGGCGATTTTGAGAGTGGCTTTTCGAGACGAGATGATGACGGTTTCGAGAAGTTTTTCGTTCAGTTCGAGGCAGAGGTCGTGTAGCGGGGCGGCCATCTTGCCGGGCGGCACGCAGACGAAAGTCGGGAAGCCGGCGCCGGTCATGGCGATGGGGCCGTGCTGGAAGTCTGCGGTGCTGAACGGCTGGGCGACGACGTAGCTCGTCTCCATCAGCTTGAGAGCCGCCTCGCGCACTGTAGAGTAGTTGAAGCCGCGGCCGATGATCACGCAGCGGTCCATGTAGCGGTAGCGTTCGCAGAGCGCGGTGATGAAGGGCTCCATGGAGAGCATTTTGTCCATCTGTTCGGGCGCGCGGGCGAGCTGGTCGAGAAACTTTTTGTCATCGTTCAGGGCGCCTGAGAGCATCATGAGAGCGAGGAGTTCGCAAGTGTATGTTTTAGTGGCGGCGAGTCCCTTTTCGAGGCCGGCGCGAAGGAGAATGACATCGTCGGCGACCTTGGTGATGCCGGAGCCGGCGGTGTTGGTGATGCCGATCGTGTATGCGCCGGTTTTGCGGGCTGAGTCGAGCGACTCGTTGATGTCCGTGCCCTCGCCGGATTGAGAGATGCCGATGACGACGGCGGTCTTCATGTTCGGGTGGCGTCCGTAAACGGTGTGAATGGAGGGCGCGGTGAGCGAGCATGGCAGTCCGTTTGCGTATTCGAAAAGGTATTTGCCGAAAGTGGCGGCGTTGTCGGAGCTGCCGCGGGCGGCCATCTCGAAAAGAGTCGGGTTGTGTTTTCTGATGCGCGCGGCGATGGCGGCGATATTTTTCCGTTCGCCTTTCCAGAGTTTTGCGAGAGCGGAGGGCTGTTCGCGGATTTCGTCAAGCATCTTGCTCATGTTGAGACCTCATCATAGTTGATTTTCAGGCTGAGTGAGACCGCGGCCTGAGTCGGGAAATCTTTAGCGGGCGAACCGGCGGCGGCGGTAGCGAAAGAGTTGGCGACCGCGAAAGTGACCGCTTCGGGAAGCGGAGCGCCGGAGGTGAGCGCGAAAGCGAGTCCGGCGGCGAAAGCGTCTTCGGAGTCCGCCGGGAAAGGGATTTTAGACATCGGGGGCGGAAAAAACAAGGAGGCGCGCAAAGCGGATGAAGCTGCGGCGCCCTGGCGGCCGAGGTAGATCGCGGCAGAACCCGCGCCGCGCTTGAGCAGAAAGTTGAGCGCCTCGTTGGCGCCGTCAAGGGAGTCGGCCTTAATGTGAGTGAGGGCCAGCGCTTCGGCGGCGTTGACGATCAGCGCGTCGAGCTGAGGGATGAGCGCTGCCGGGAGGCGATCGGGCGGCGAGGCGAGGGCCATAACTGGAACGCCGTAATGGTGAGCCATGTCGACGGCGAATTTGAAGGTGTCTTCCGGGATGTCGGGCGCGACGATCATCAGCTCGCAGGCGGAGATCAGGGCGCGGGCTGAAAAGAGCGGCGTGCGGGACATGTTCGAGAATACGCCGCCGGAGATGACGCGAGCGCCGCCGCCCTGCTCGTCGCGAAGCGAATGGGTGACATCGGTGCGCGCGTTTTCGACGCGTTCGACGTGGTCCACGTTGACGCGGCGAGCCTGAAGGTCTGCGATCAACTGGGAGCCGGTCTGGTCCAGGCCGACGCTTGAGAGAAAGAAGACGCGGCAGCCGAGAGCGGCGAGATCTGAAGCGACGGCGATGGCGCGGCCTCCGGGGCCGTTCAGCAACGCGCGCGAATAGACGGTTTCGCCCTGCGAGGGAAAACTCGGCACGGAGAACGACATCTCCACGCATGCGCCGCCCACCACCGCTATGTGCGGCTTGTGCGTCGTTTGTAATTTCATCTTCAGCATCTTCATGGCCCGGCGGAAAAGATTTAACCCGTATTCGGGTTTGTTTCCGCAAAGCCGCCGGTTAAGCGGCCCGATGAAACATTATATACCGTTTCTTCGCGTTGTGAAATTGTGAAAAAAACAGGGTAATTATGAAAATGAGCGCGTTTAAAAAACAAGCCGTCTAATTATTTCTGTTTCATGAGTTCGCTGACGGTGACGAAAACATAGCCGCGGCTTTTGAGTTTCTCGATGATTTTAGGGAGCGCTTCGACAGTCTGGCGGACGCCGTCGTGAATGATAATGACGGCGCCGTTGTCGGTTTTGCGCAACAGGCGGTCGATGATGACGTTTTCGCCGGGGCTGGCGTAGTCGCCGGCGTCGGCGGTCCAGAGGATGAGAGTATAGCCGAGCGCGCCGGAGACGTCGGCGATGTTTTTGTTGTAGTAGCCGCCGGGCGGCCGGAAGAGTTGCGTGGATTTGCCGGTGAGCCGCCTGATCACCGCGTCGCACTCCTTGATTTCGGCGGCGATGTAGTCTTCCGGAATTTTCTTAAGGTTTACGTGGTGATATGTGTGGTTGCCGATTTCGTGGCCGGCTGCGACTTCCATTTTAATGAGGTCGGGATATTTTTCGGCCATTTCGCCGACGACAAAGAACGTGGCTTTGACGTTATGCTCTTTAAGAATTTCGAGCAGCTCGGGGGTATATCTCGGGTGCGGGCCGTCGTCGATTGTAAGCGCGATTCGTTTCTTCTTCCTGTTGCCGTTAATGAATCTTTTGAAATGGCGTCCGGCGCCGAGTTCTTCCTTATACTGTTTCCTGATGTTCTCGACGGATGTGTAGCCGCCCTCTTTTGCTTTATCGAGAATTTTCGGCGAAATCATTTGCGGAACAAGCGAGCCGTCCGCCTTAAGGGTTTCCGACGCCGCGGCAGCCGGGTTCTTCGACGCCGCGATAACCGCCGCGCAAAAGACGGCGATTGACGCTATTATCAATAACGATGCTATTCTCCTGAAGCTCACTTTTGTTTGTCGTTCCCGGCCCAAGTTGTCATTGCCCATTCCAGATTTAAGAATATTTTAATCTTAAGCGGCCTGCTTTCAATGCTTTCTAAAATAACAATATTAGAAAAATCTGCGCGGCCATAGCAATATCAATTTTTATTGAGGTTTGTGTTTAGCTATATATTCCGCTACGTTGAATTTCGATTTGCAGCCATTGAAGTTCATGTATCTGATTTTGCCGAATACGGGCCGTTCGCCCCAGGCGCGGTCATGGACGCCGCCGATGGACCAGGCGACGCCAGCGTAGCCGTTCGGGTCGCGCCCGTCGAGTTCGTATTTGTCGTTCAAGTATATCGCAGCGCTCATCGCTTCCTCCGGAGACGCCGACCATTCGAGTATTTTCTTCGCCCAATACATTCTCATGTACCCATGCATTTTGCCTGTGGCCGCCATCTCGGACTGCGCCGCGTTCCATAGCGGGTCGAGCGTCAGCGCCTGCTCGAACTGATCGGTTGAATAAATATATTCGCGCTTGTCCGTTCTGTGTTCGTCGAGCGTCCGGCGCGCCCAGGCCGGGAAGCCGCCGACGCTGTCGTAACGCGGATTGTAATAGCAGAAATTGTCGGACAGCTCGCGCCGGACTATCAACTCTTCGAGCAGCGCTTCCCGGGCCGCCTTCGGCGCGGACGCCCGTGCGACTTCGAGAGCGACGCGCTGCGCGGAGAGCTGCCCGAAGCGGAGATAGGGCGACAGCCCGGACTGGCCGTTCAGGTTGGGATCGTTGCGGGCTGAATCATAGGCAGAGAGCCGATTGTCAACGAAGCCGCGCAGCGCTTTCAACCCGGCGTTTTCTCCGGGCTTGATCCAACCGGCCTCCGGAACCGGGGAGTCGCATTTCAGGCTTTTAAGGGTTTTTTCCCAGTCGACCGGCGCGGGCAGCGGCGCCGGGTTCGCGCTTTTGAGCTTGAGCGCCGGAAAGCCGGCAAGAAATTCCGGAAGCAGTTTTCTGATTTTCGGCCTGATCGTGTAGGCGCCGTATTCCTGTTTTCGCGACGCCATGAAGCAGGGGACGATATTGTGGGCGTCAACCTCGTAAAGCGGAATGGTTAGCTTAAAAGCAACTGTATTTTTCAGTTCGCGCTTGTCGCGCAACGGGTTGAAATCCGTCACGACGACTCCGAGTTTGTTTTTTGCGGCGAACGCCGGAATCGCTTCCGCCGGGTCGCCGCGCAGGAGATAGAACGGAATTCCGGCGGCGCGCAGGCCGCGCTCCGTTTCCGCGAGTCCTTTAAGCATGAAAGCGTATTGCCTGAGCGAGGGGCCGGGGAATTCGCCGTCGAGGCAGAAAGCGACGCAAAGCGGGCCGGATTCGCGAGCGAGCTCGGCGGCGTAAAGAAGCGCCCAGTTGTCGCGTATGCGCTTGTCGCGGCTCATCCAATAGAGAACCGCGCCGCGGGCGGCCGCGCGATCGTTCAATTTCAGTATTCTTCGCGAATCGACGAAATGCATCCGCAACCGTCCATCTTATCGGCGCCGGTCAACCGATTCTTTTACCGGCGGCGTTTTCGGCGTAGGCTTCAGGCCGGTCGTTTTTCAGAAGCCGCAGGACTTCGATTTGAATCTTTTCCGCGGCGGCGCGCAGCGCTTCGCGGTCCTGCAGGCCGTTTGCGTCGAGGCCGGACATCGACGGCGTTCCGAAGCGAACGATTACTTTTGTCGGGAATACAACCGGCAGGGCGACAGCATGTTTTATAGGTTCGCGCTCTTCTTCTTTCGCCCACAATATCGGGCTGGCCTCTTCGAGTCCCGAAACGGAAACCGGAATGATCGGCGCGCCGGCCATCGCCGAAACGCGAATGAATCCCGGAAAGAACGGGCGAAGCCTGTACCACTTCGACATGGGATTGCTGTTTCCCTCCGGGAAGATTCCGAATATGCCGCCCGGCTTCAGTATTCCGTTAACTATTTCGCCGTAAGGAAACGGCCGCTCGTTGTTGTGCAGAATCGCGTCGAAGGCGGCGACCATTCTGTTCCATTCCGGATGTTCTTTTTCGTAACTCCAGGAGAGCCACCGGACCTTGCGATCCTTCAGGATCGAGCCGACCACGACGGCGTCCCAGCCGAACCAGCCGCTGTGATTCGGGGCGAGAATGAATCCCTCGCCCGCGGGCGGGATGTTTTCGAGTCCGTGAACTTCAAGCCGATGATACTTCTCAATCACCGGCGACATCGCTTTCATGAACTTCTCGTAAAACGCCATGGCGGCTACCTCGTAAGTATTGTATATCAATGCAGGTGGAGGGTATAGCGCCTGTTTTGCGCGCTCTAATTTTGCTTCGCGCGGGTTTTTATAATAAAGCGGTTTCTTCAACATCAAGTATTGAAAATGTCTTATTTTCCACAGAGGCATTTTTTGAAAAATATTTTACGGCCAATGCGAATTCAGATATATTTACGGGAGCGAATGATATAATTGCGAAAGTTGAACGGCGCGAACTCATTGCGCGGCTCAGTTCCGGAATAATAAGAAAACAGATTTGCCATATCGGAATTCATATAGAGGAAATAGCGGAATAATAAGGCGAGGCAAAATGAAGAGCGATAACAATGCGCCTGGCGGAGACGGCCCGAACGAAGTCGAAGCGCTGCGCCGCCGAATAAGCGATCTCGAAACGGAGAACAGCCGGATTCTGGAATCGATGCGGTTTATTACGGAATCGGAACAAACGCATAAAACGTTGTTCGACACCGCTTCCGTGGGAATTGTGGTGGTCGGCGTAACCGACAAAAGCATACAGTACGCGAACCATGCGTTATGCGGTATGCTCGGCTATACCCCGGAAGAACTGACAAAAATGAACATCTCGGACATACATCCGAAAGATAAATTGGATTATGTCATATCGGTATTTGAATCCATGGTGAAAAGGAAGTTGACGTTCGGAGAGAATCTGCCCTGCCGGAGAAAAGACGGAACGGTGTTTTACGCGGATATAAACACGGCGATAGTGGAATACGGCGGAAAGAAATGCGGAATAGGATTTGTGACCGATGTAACTGAAAGCAAGAAGATCGAGCAGACGCTGAGGGAAAGCGAAGAGCGCGAGAAGCTGGCGATAAAGGGCGGGGATCTGGGGACGTGGAACTGGGACATAGTGACGGACGAAGTCATAAACAACGAGCGGTGGGCGGAGATGGCCGGCTACCGGCTGGAAGAGTTGAAGAAAAGCGTCGAGAACTGGGGATTGCTGACGCATCCCGACGATATACCGAGAGTAAACAAGGCGATAAAGGAGCATCTTGAGGGCCGCTCGGAATCATACGAAATCGAGCACCGGATGCGGCACAAATCAGGGAAATGGATCTGGGTTCTGGACAAGGGGCGGGTGATAAAGCGGGACGCAAACGGCAAGCCTCTGCGAATGGCCGGCACGCATCTGGACATCACCGACAGAAAAGAAGCGGAGAACAAGCTGCGAGAGAGCGAACATCTTCACAAGATGATCGCGCAAATGACGACGGACTATTTTTTCAAACTCGATGTGGACGAAAAAGGCGGAGTCGCGATGAATTTCGTGACGGAAGCCATGCGTGAAACGACCGGGCGAACTTTGGATGAAGTGAGGACGCCTGATTTATGGAAGAACATATTTCATCATGAAGACGCCGGGAAGGCGATTGTGTTTCTGAGGTCCGTCGTGCTTTCGGGAGAATCCGGCGATATAGACGTCAGGACGTTTCACAAGGAAGGCCATGCGAGGTGGGTAAGGGTGACCGCGAAGCCCGAATGGGACGCAGCGGCGAACAGGGTTGTCGCCATATGGGGATCGGTGAGGGATATTACCGCCTATAAGCAGGCGGAGGAGGCGGCGCAGGAGAAAAAGGCGGCCGAGGAGAGCGAAGAGGTTTTAAGAGCGGCGTTTGAAAACGCCAATGACGCGATGTTCTGGGCGGACGCGGATACGGGAATAATCATAAATTGCAATCTCAGCGCCGAACGGATGATCGAGCGGGATAGAGCCGAGATCATAGGCAAGCATCATTCGACGCTTCATCCGAAAGCCGATGAGAGCCGCTATACAGACATGTTTAAGAATCACGCCGTGAACAAAGGCGCGGTCAATTCCGAGGCGGAGGTTGTCACTAAATCCGGCAAGCGCATTCCGGCGCATATCGCATCGGCGATAATTTGCATCAACGGAAGAATAGTGAATCAGGGGATATTTCGCGATTTGACCGATCTGAAAAGGGCGCAGTCAGAGAAAGAGACGCTTGCCCGGCAGATAAACCAGTACCAGAAGATGGAGGCGGTTGGCCAGTTGGCCGGCGGGATCGCGCACGATTTCAATAATATTCTGGCTGTGATAATAGGCACGGCCAGTCTCGCGCTGAGGCGCCTGCCCGCTGAAGATCCGACTGTTTCGCACATCAAACGCATCTTGAAAGTCACGAATCGCGCGAAAGACCTGACGATGAAAATGCTGACTTTCGCCCGGCGCGAGCAGTTGAATATCAGGCGCATTCCGGCGAACCGGCTTCTGGAAGAACTGCTCGAAATGCTGGACAGAAGCATTCCTTTGAACATCAACGTAATAAAGAAGCCGGATACCGAAAACATATACGTCAACGTCGACCAGAATCAACTTCTTCAGGCGCTGTTGAATCTCTGCATCAATTCCCGTGACGCCATGCCGGACGGCGGGACTCTGCGGATAGAAATCGAGTCGGCCGAACTGAACGAAGACGCCTGCCGCGCGCGTCCCGGAATGGCAACGGGCCGCTACTGCGCCATCACGGTGGCCGATACCGGCGCGGGCGTGCCGCCTGAAATTATCAACCGCGTTTTCGAGCCGTTTTTCACGACTAAGGAGAGAGGCAAGGGAACCGGCCTCGGACTGTCCGTGACGCACGGAATAATTCAAGGGCATAACGGCCACATAGAGATTGAAAACCGGGAAGGCGGCGGAACGGCGGTTAGAATTTATCTGCCGGCGTACGGGCCGGATGAAATCACCGCCGAGGAAAACGAAGCGGGTTTGCAGTCCGGCGGGTCGAAAGGGACTTTGCTGATTGTCGACGACGACAATGATTATCTGGAGATCGTCGCGCATCAGGCGGCGGATGAAGGCTACAAGGCGATATGCGCGGATAACGGGGTTGACGCCCTGCGCGCCTACCACAAGCTGCGCCGGGTGATAGACGTGGCGCTTCTCGACGTGATAATGCCCGGAATGGACGGCCAGGCTGTTTTCGCGGAACTGAAAAGCCTGAACCCGGACGTGAAAATCATTCTATGTTCCGGCTTCAGCGCCGACGGCGCGGTGAGCCAGATGCTCGCGCAGGGCGCGCTGGGCTTCATTCAGAAACCATACGATTCGAAAGACCTTTTCCGATTGGTCTCGAAGGTCATCGGTTCTTGAAAAAAAATATCAAGGCGGCTGGCCGGCAGCGGAGCGCGCGAAGTCGCGCGGAGCGTTAAGAAGTTTTGAAAGGATTTTAAGGAAAACTTTGCCGGCCAGCCGGCTTTTATTCGGGCCTCAATAATTCAATTGTGATGCATTATTTCATTCGCCATCTTATTTGTTAAAGCAATATTTTCAAAAGTTTTCCTTAATTATTTCAAAATCACTTCAATCTGATTTTTGCCGGGTTTGAGCGGCCATGCGACGTAGGCGAGTTCGCCGTCGAGAATTTTTGTCGACGGGTTTTCCATGCCTTTGACGGAGACGCTTTTGTAGTCGCCCCAGAAGGCGAGCCCGAAGGCGATTTCCTTGTCGGCCTCGACGGCGCAGGAATACTCGTTCTTCGCGGTTTCATTGCATGCGGCGACAGGCAGGTTCTTCACTCCGGCGAAATCGACGACGTCCGAATTCGGGTTGCCCATGTAGTTGCGGATGAAGACCGGGTTCGTTTTGCCGCGGTCGAAAAAGAGTTGCCCGTTGACATCGAAGTAGACGAGAATCTCCGGGTATTTCTTCAGGAGCGTGTCGTCGAACAGAGCGTACGTCGGCGGCGTTGTTTCGTTTATCGCGCGGTAGGCCTTGATCGCGTCGTTGGCGTTGACGACCTTCGCGCCGATTTTGTTCACATACTTGAACAGCGTGTCGAGCATCAGCCCGGCGGCCCGAATGCTTTCGGGATCGTACGCTTTGACCTTATCCGAGTTTTCCATCTCGTGGGCTTCCTGATGGACGGCGAACGGGACAATTTTGTTGTACTTCGCGTTGCGGGCGTACTGATCGGTCATCCATTTCCAGTAATCGCACTGATTGGCGTCGCATATTCCGGCGCGGCCGACGTCGTTCGGGTCGGTGGAGTAGGTTTCGGGCATGCCGGTGCGGAATGCGATATTGAGGTCGCGGGCGGTCCATTCGATGGCGACGAGTCCGCGCTTGTCGAGGGAGGGCGCCTTGAACGAGTTGGGATTGACGTAATAGAAGCCCCATGGAGCGCCGCGGTCGCTGATGTTGTCGGTAAGCGTCTGCTCCCAGCAGTGGCCCCACAGGCCGGTGAATCCGAGGCTCTCGAATATCTTGACGAGCCGGTTCGACCTGAATCCGCCGCCGGCGATCTGCAGGTCCGCCCACGGCAGGCTCGTCTTAATTGAATTCACTTCGCCGGCGACAAGTTCCGCAAGTTTCTTATTGCTGAGACGCCTGTAGAGATAGCTCTCGTCGCCCCATTGTTTCTCAATCGCTTCGCCGCCAGTCAGCATGTAGCCGACCGCGTCGCCGTATTTATCGTGGTATTCTTTGAAAAGTCCTTTGCCTTCTTCGGCCGATTTCGGGTTCACCAGCCACGTGACGGGGATGCCGTTGCTGTGCGCGATCTCGGCGACTCTTTTTATGCCGTCGAGAGGCATGCCGTGTCCCCATTTTTTCTCCATGTAGTAGGCGGAACTGACGAATGTGAAGTAGAGGGCGCCCTGTTCGTCTTTCGCCGCAGCCGGTTTCGGCGCCGCGATGCCGATGAACAACGCCGCGAGCAGCGCCACTGCCGATGCCCTGATCATAAGTTGCAGTTTAATCATTTTTCGCACCTCAAAACTGTTTTGAAGGATTTTAGCATAGATTAAGGGAAACTTTTGAAAAAGTTTTCCTTATGATCCTTTCAAAACTTCTTAATGCTCCGCGCGACTGCGCTCCGCTGCCGGCCAGCCGGCTTTTTATTCGGGCCTCAGCTGTCTTCTTTATGATTAATATTATCATTCAGAACAATTGCATTTTCCCGAATAGTTTCGTTGCATCAAGTTGTCGCTAAGAAAATCGAAATGTTGAGAATAGATTTCTAAGGCCCATTGATAAAGCTTTTGGGAAAGTATGAAAACCTTTTTCTCGAAAAAGGTTTTCATGAATTTCATTCTTTCAATGATGCTTAAAAGGAATAAGGAAAACTTTTGAAAAAGTTTTCCTTATGATCCTTTCAAAACCTTTTAACGCTCCGCGCGACTGCGCGCGCTCCGCTCGGGGTTTGGGAAAATCAAAAACGTCAGAATACGTCAATTGCTAATGTATCGGATGACAAAATGCGCCATAAGGGGATTTCTGAGGCCCGAATAAAGAGTCGGCTGGCCGACAAAAAGGTTTTCATGAATTTCATTCTTTCAATGAGTGCGCTACGACAGCTCTAATTGTTTCTCCTTTACATTTACTAACAAGATTATTATGGTATCTATGGGGATAATTTGAGTACAAAAGAGAAACAGAAGAAAAAACAGGCGGGACCAAGCTGACATGAAAATATTTTCGTTTATCGTGGCGCTGGTTTACCTCGCGACGTGGCTGAAGTATCTGCATGTGTTTCTGACCGAGGGCGACAGGCATGTGCTCGGCGCGCGTGTGCTGGCGGTTGTGGCGGTGGCGTTGCACGGCATTTATTTCGCGTCGCTCGGGCTTGAGCTTCGGCATCCGCCGATGGGGACCGTGTTCGAGTCGCTCACGACGCTCGCGCTGATGCTTTCCGTCATCTATCTGCATCTCGAGTTCCGCTCGAACACATCCTCGACCGGCATGCCGATCTTCTTCATGGTTTTCGGCCTGCAGCTTGTTTCGTCCCTGTTCATGAAATTCACGCCGGACGCCTCCCGGATGATGGGCAGCCCGATGCTCATAGCGCACATCTTTCTCGCGCTTGTCGGCTACACCGCCTTCGCCGTGGCGTTTCTCTATTCGATTCTTTATCTGCTGCTGCACCGCGAGCTGCGGTCCGGCAAGTTCCGGCTGCTGTTCCGCAACATGCCGTCGATCGAGGAGCTCGACGAGATGAACTTCCGCGCCTCGCTGATCGGGCTGATCGCGCTTTTCGTGTCGGTCGCGCTCGGGTTCGCGTGGTCCGAGATCAATTTCGGCCAGTTGCCGTTCTCCGATCCGAAAGTGACGATGACGGTTCTGACGTGGCTGATATATCTCGTGATTTTCGTGTTCAAAACGATGTTCGGCTGGTCCGGGAAGCGGATCGCCGTTCTTTCGGTCTGCGGGTTTCTGCTCGTTCTCGTCTCGATCGCGCTGATTAACCAGATGCCGTCCACGTTTCACAACATGTATTAAAAGGAGCCGAATGGAACCGATAAAAGATAAAAAACCGATGTATCCGATATTTCTGGAACTCGAAGGGGAGCGGTGTCTCGTCGTCGGCGGCGGACATGTGGCGGAGCGGAAGATCGAGCGGCTGCTTGAATCCGGGGCGCGTGTGACGGTGATAGCGCCGGAGGTCACGGGCCGGATAGCGGCGCTTGCCGAAGAGGGCGCCATAACGCTTGACGAACGGCGATACGCCGGAGGCGAGGCGGCCGAGTATTTTCTCGTCATCGCGGCGACAGACGACACCGCGTTGAACCGCGTTGTTTCCAGCGATGCGCGTTTGAAGGACAAGATTGTGAACATCGTCGATGTGCCGGAGCTATGCAACTTCTATGTGCCGTCCGTGTTGCGGCGCGGCGACCTGCAGATAGCGGTTTCGACCGCGGGGGCGTCGCCGAGCGTCGCGAAAAAGATTCGCGAGAAGCTGGAGCCGCTTTTTCCGGAGACTTACGCGCAACTTCTGAGGCGACTTCGCGAGTTCCGGGCGCAGTTGATGGAAAAGGAATCGGAAGAGACGCGGCGGATGGAGATTTACGGACAGGTCGCGGGCTCGCCGGAGATTGAAAAATTTCTCGAAGGAGATCCGGCGCCCCTGGAGGCGCTGATAAAGAGATGCGTCTGATTCTGGTCGGGCTCAACCACGAGACCGCGCCGGTGGAGATCCGCGAGCGGCTGGCTTTTTCGCCGCAGGAAGCGGAACTCGCGCTGGGCGAGCTTCGGCGCGACCCCGCGCTCGAGGAATCGTTGCTGTTGAGCACCTGCAACCGGACCGAACTGGTGATCAGGCACAAGCCGCTGAACCCGGACGAAACCGCCGCGCTGCCGCTGAGGCTGGCGAAACGGTTTCTTGAATGGCGGGGAGCGGAGTCGATAGGATACGAAATATTCTACGTCCGCCACGACGAGGACGCGGTGCGGCACCTTTTCAGCGTATCCGCGGGATTGGAATCGATGATAGTGGGCGAGGCGCAGATACTCGCGCAGGTGAAGGAAGCATATCAGATATCCTGCCGCGTGCGGACGAACGGGTTTCTGCTGAACAAGCTGATGCACGCCGCGTTGCGGGCCGGCAAGCGGGCGCGTTCTGAAACGGAGATCGGAATGGGCGCGGTCTCGATCAGCCTCGCGGCGGTGGAGTTGTCGCAGAAGATATTCCGGGACCTGTCGAAGAAGCGGGCGCTGGTGATCGGCGCGGGCGAAATGGCGCGGCTGACAGCGGAGCATTTCATTCAGAAGAACGTCGGTTCGCTGACGGTGGCAAACCGCACGGACGGCAAGGCGATGGAGCTTGCGGAGCGGCTCGGCGGCCATGCGGTTCCGTTCGCGGAACTGCAGGCGGCGGTGGCGGAGTCTGACGTAGTGATCACATCAACCGGAGCGAACGAATTCATTTTGAATGAAGCGAACGTGCGCGCCGCGATGGGGCTGAGGCAGAACAAACAGATATTTCTCATAGACATTTCAGTGCCGAGGAACATAGACCCGGCGGTGAAGCGGATATACAACGTTTTCGCATACGACATAGACGATCTGAACCAGATCGTGGACCGCAATCTCGGGCGGCGGCGGCTCGAAACGGCGAAGGTTGAAAAGATCATCGCCGAGGAGGCCGCGTCGTTTGCCGACTGGCACCGCTCGCTCGAAGTGACGCCGACGATCAGGTATCTCGTCGATAAATTCGAGACGGTGCGCACGGATGAAATAAAACGCAACGCGAAGAATTTCACGCCGGAACAGATGGAAACGCTGGACAAGGTGACGCAGGGCATAGTGAACAAAATACTGCACAGTCCGATCGCGCGGCTGCGCGACAGCGGCAGCGGCGAGGACTCGCAGTTCTGGGTGGACGCGGTGCGCAACATATTCGCATTGGAGCCGGATACAGATGAATGAAATAACGATAGGCACGCGGCGCAGCCAGCTTGCCCGGATACAGACGACGTTCGTGCGCGGTTCGCTGGAGCGGCGCTTTCCGGAGCTCAAGATGGAAGAGCGCGTTATATTGACGAAGGGCGACAAGATACTCGACGCGCCGCTCGCGAAGATCGGCGACAAGGGGCTTTTCACGCGGGAGATCGAAGCGGAACTGCTGGAAGGCGCGATCGACATGGCGGTGCACAGCTACAAGGATCTGCCGACGGAGTTGCCGGAAGGCCTGGAGGTCGGCGCGGTTCTGGAACGGGTTCCGCCTGAGGACGCGATAGTCGGGCCCGCCGGCGCGACGCTTGAAAGTCTGCGCGGAGGGGCGCGGGTGGGCACGAGCAGCCTGCGCCGGATCGCGCAACTGCTGCACGCGCGGCCCGATCTGAACATTCTGGATGTGCGCGGGAACGTGAACACGCGGATAGCGAAGCTCGACGCGGGCGAATACGACGCGCTGATACTGGCGCGCGCGGGGTTGCAGAGGATGGGCTGTGAAGAAAGAATGTCGTCGGCGCTCGGCCCCGAAGGCTGGTATCATGCCGTGGGGCAGGGCGCGCTCGCCATAGAAATCCGCGTTGGCGATGAGCGCATGAAGAAGATCGTCGCGGCGCTCGAACACGAGCCGACGCGGAGGGCAACCGACGCCGAACGCGCGTTTCTGCGCGAGCTCGAAGGGGGTTGCCAGATACCGGTCGGCGTTAGGACTTCGATTTCGAACGGTTGGCTCACGCTTAGCGGAATGGTGGCCGGGCTGAAGGGCGACCCGTTTATCGAGGACGCCGAATCCGGCCCGGTTGAGGAAGCGGAGGCGATCGGCGGTCGGCTGGCGAAGCGGCTGTACGGATGCGGCGGCAGGGAAGTTCTCGAATGCATAAGGAAACCGGAGTGACGGATCTATCTGCTGTAGGGGCAGTTCTCAGAGCTGCCCTTAACAATGCCGGATAGCCTAAAATAAACAAGTAATCTTAAGGAGCGCGAATGGGCGCAAAAGGGAAAGTGATACTCGTGGGGGCCGGTCCGGGCGATCCGGGGCTGATAACGGTGCGCGGACTTGAGGCGCTGAAAAAAGCGGATGTTTTGATTTACGATTATCTGGCTAATCCGCTGCTGGTAGAAGCCGCGCCGTCTGGCGCCGAGAAAATATACGTCGGAAAAAAAGGCGGGGCGCACACGCTTGAACAGGACGGCATAAATGCG
>JBAYJY010000052.1:0-26266 GCA_041664945.1 bacterium
AAAAGATGTTCGATATATAATCCCAATTACTACTATGGAGTTGCGGGGCAGGCGTTTATCAACAAACAAAGGCTTTCGGGCGATACGAGTCCCGCTTTGTATTTCGGAACGAATCTGATAACTCCACTCATGTATTCGTATACTACGATATTAGGCGTGGTTCCTAATATTCCATTCGGAAGATATCCGATCAAGGTCGTGAAAGATGGTTTCGACAGCGTGAACGCGCCTCCCGCGCCGATAGAGTTCGAAATATTCGGCGTGAGCCTCAGCAGTTATACGCAAACAGCGCCAGGATCGGGATTGTACGACCTCGTTTTCGATACTTCCCGGGCAAACACAAAAACGATTACTATCAATGTGAACGGCACGGATTACACCCGCACAGCCGACGCAACCTCGAAAGTGTATATCAATAACGTCGCGCTCAGCGACGCGGCCCATAGTTATACGGCTTCTTATGCCGCGGAGTGCAACGGCACGGTGTCAGGTCAGTTGCCGATTGATTTCGCATCGCCGACCACGACGATTAACTCGCCCGACGCCGGCGCGATGCAGGCCGCCGATTTCACCGTTGATGTTACGAACGCGGACACGGGCGGCTCGGGATTGAATCAGTGCTTCTATCGCGTGTCGAGCGATTCGATCGAAACTCTCCCATGGACAGGTTACGATTGCGCGACGGATCCCTCCATCACCGTGGGCGCCGCCGCCGACTGCCGCGATGACGGAACGAATATCTGTCAGGTCGAATTCTACGACACCGACATCGCCGGCAACATCGGCGTGACCGTTTCGAGGCAATTCTCGATCACCCTCCCGCCACCGGCCCCCGCGCCCTCAATCCTGTCCATCTCTCCCGACACCGGGCCTGTGATGACAATTGTCGTCATCACCGGCAATAACTTCGATCCCGTCCCGGCGAACAATATTGTTAAATTCAACGGCAAGGTGGCGGAGATAGCATCAGCTTCCTCCACGCAGTTGGTTGTCATCGTTCCTCCGCCCGGACCGGGTTCCGCGGTAATTTCCGCCGCGAGCGGAGGCACGGTTGATGCATCACCCGGAGCCACTACAGGTCTGGTAACTGTCGAGATTGCCGGGCAGGAATCTGTGGGAAATCCTATCTTCACCGTCAACCCTGAACCTCCATTGCCTTCACTTATGTTTCCCCCGGGCACGATCAACAGCGATACTGAAATAACGATTATTCCCATTTATGAAGAATCAGATGCGCCGCTGCCGATGCCGGCGAACAATGAGTTCCTTGGAGGGGTCAAGATACTTCCGAATGGTCTGACTCTGAACTCACCGGTTCTTCTGACGGCTACACTGAACAAGCAAATTACGCCATACAGTGATATCCCGGTCAATTTTTATGATGATTCCGCTTCACCTCCTCCAACAAGTTATGTGGATGCCGGAATAACAATATTCATTCAGCCGCCGGGTGATTTCGGTTATATTCCCATTTCACATTTTTCTACTTATACATGGATGCAGGCCATGGTTTCGACAGGGCCTTGGATAAATTTAAATGGTGTAGCGCCGCCGTTATTCACAAGCGATGTTATGAACAACATCAATATTAATGGAGGGAATTTCTTACAGTTTATCAACGGAAACGCTGGTACATTTGTTAGATTCGGCGGCAACACGAATCTGGGAGTATGTCCGCCCGGAGGAATAAATGCCAATCCGTCATTTATAGTTGGAAATCAGATTTCAGTGACAGTGCCGGTGGACGCGAATGCTTACTATACTTTTCCGGGTTTTCCGGGGCGGGTTCCAATATTTGTCTATGATCCGACTCTACCAAAGAAATTCGCGGCGGATGTATGTAATTTCCTTAGGACAAACGACGACCAATTTTTTACTGTTAATCCTCCGAGATGCAATTTGATCCATCCGCGACGTGGAAGACAGGACGATGTAATCGAGATAAACGGAATGAATTTCAGCCAGATAGACGGCAATAATTCCATAACGATCAACGGCTTGGCGGCGCCTCCACCGACTTCGAATCAATATTTTTCACTTTTAGTGAGCGCGCCCGCCGGCGGTACATCCGGCAATGTCATTATAACCTCGAACGGACAGACAAGCGCGGCGAATGCTCCATACTGCACTTTCAATTACGAATCTGATAAAACTGCTTACATGCCCGCGCCCGCGAGCGCCAATGCGGTAACAGTGAACGTTGACACTAAAACCGAGTCGCTGCCGCCTGCGACAGCTGGAACAACGCCGGTAAGCGCGGAGTTCACTCCCGACAGTAGCTTCGTGCTGGTGGCCAACTCAGACTCGAATAATGTATCCGTTATCAATGCGGCGACGAAGGCAAAGATTACCGACGTCCCGGTAGACACCAACCCGGTTGACGTTGCCGTCGCGCCAATGTTCGCGGGCACATGCGCCACGAATAACTGCGCTTATGTCACTAATAAAGATTCGGATACTGTCAAAGTGATAAATGTTGAATCACAGACGGTGGCCGCAACGATCAACGTGGGCGCTGCGGGATGCGTCAAGCCGTACGGCGTGGATGTCGGCCCGAGCGGGAAGCTCGTTTATGTATCCTGTTACGGTTCGAATTTCGTGAAAATCATAGACGCGACAACCAACTCCGTTGTAGGCGGCGATATCTGGGTCGGCGTTAATCCGACTGAAGTGAAGGTTACCCCGGATGGGAGATATATCCTTGTCGTCAACGAGTTCGACAGAACTGTTTCCGTGATTGATTCCGCAACGAACAATGCCATCGCAACCATAAACGTCGGCCAAAAGCCGCGCAGGATAGCCGTTCTGCCTGACAGTTCGAAAGCATACGTAACGAATCAGACAGATAACACGGTTTCTGTCATCAATCTCTCGACGCTCGCCGTAACCTCGACAATAAGCAGCGGTGACTTTTCGCTTCCGGACGGGCTGGACGTCCATCCCAACGGGCAAGTAATTTTTGTCGCAAACACGGGCGGCTCTTCGGCGGCGGTTATCAACACTACGTCCGATTCGGTGACGTCGCCGGCTATAACTCTCAGCCAGACTCCGACGGATGTCGCGGTTCAGCCGTATATACTTTTCGGACAGCCGAATATCACGGGCACGACGCCCGCTACGCCTCAGTCCACGGGTACGTCTATTGTAATAAACGGGTCCAACTTCGACCCGGAGATGTGGCGGAACACGGTAATGTTCACCCAGACAAATCCCCCGTCCGCCGTACCGGCCCAAGTGACGGGCGCGACGGTGGGGCAATTAACCGTGGTGATCCCATCCAATGCAAACTCAGGATGCCTTACTGTGACGATTGACAACCAAGTCTCGAATTGCCTCAACTTCACCATCACAGATCCGCTGCCGGTGATTTACAATTACGATCCGCCGGCCGCTCTGCCCGGCCAGACGATCACTATCAACGGCGCGAATTTCGATCCTACTCCCTTAAATAACACCGTCAGTTTCGGCGGATTGAACGGGGTAGTGAATACGGCGAGCGCGACCCAGCTCACCGTTACCGTGCCCGCCCTCGCGGCCTGCGGCAATTACAACCTGACCGTTACAACTCTCGCCGGCACAAGCGCTCCCGTGACTTTTATCTACGGCTACTACCTCGGCCGCAAGGAATTTATTCCAAGCTATGGGAACGCCGTTCTTTATCCGACGTGGAGCCATAAAGGCGATAAGGTCGCGTTTATCTCCAAGAAGGATAACGGAGGGCCCGGAGGTCTTTGCGACGGACATGTGAACACATGCGACGACTGGAACGTTTACGTTCTCGATAATTTCAACGCCGGGTCGCTTACATGGGCTACCGCGACTATCGTCACGAACGACGCCATGAAGGTGCGGCAGGTGTCCGGCGTTTCGTGGAACGCTTCAGATACGCTGATCGGCATCCACTTAGACCCGGAAGTGTCGGGTTCGAATTTCCGGATGTACTACGTGAAGGCGGACGGATCAACACAGGACTTAGCTCGCGCGGGTCTGGAAGGAGCCGGATACAGGATGAGCGCGGCGACGTCAACTAAGTGGATTCATACGGCCGACATGTCAGGCCCCGCCGGCACCTGCGCTAATCCCTTCAACGATGAAGTGCTTCTGGCGGAGGCGGGCGATCCGTCGGCTTACGGCGGCTCGGGCAGCGGGTTTGAGTTATTCGCTTACTACGATGACGGTTCGTATCCGAACTGCTTTGACGCCAACGGCGTTCCGCACGAGGAACTTTGTTTTGAAAAGAAGATAGTGGATTTCTCCGATCCCGCGGAACGGGATAATTGGGTTATTTTCCCGAAATGGAGTCCGGACTGCAATAAAATAATGCTTGAGTTCTGGGCCGACGGCTGGGACAATCCGGGAATGGGTATCACGGAGATTGATGTGAGCGGCACCGGCTTCGGCAAAGAAGGCATAAAGGACTTTGGTTTTACGCCCAAGACATATGCGGATCTGATTAGCTCCAGCAACTATGTGTTTTCATGCAATGGGGGTTGCCCGAACGGTCAGGCATGGTCGTCCTACTGGAGGAACGACAGCCAAAATATCATCAGCGGCATTGACGTGACGGATAGCATGTGGTTCCCCTGCATAGCCGGAGAGAACGATGTGGTGGGCAAATGCTTCCAGCCCGGCAACATCAACCTGCGGATGTTCGACACGAGTGTCATGCCGGCGACCGCCACCGTCACGCAGATTAAAACCGAGTCTTTCCACGAGTACGTGATGACAAATTGCGCGGATTCCTATGACACGGCGGACCATTACGCGAACTGTCCGCGTGGCGCCTTCACCCGTAACGTGTATGCGTACACATCCATGGGTCCGAAAACAAACGGCGCGCTTAGGTTCCTCTACGACTGGTCACCGCCGCCGGCAACATGCCAGATCATAGAATAATCTTTTGTAGGGGCGGCCCTAAGGTCCGCCCCTACTTTATTCGTACTTATTCGTGTTAATTCGTGGTTTATCTTTGTGTTTTTATTCGTGCAAATTCGCAGTTGATTTTTTATCTTTTTGCTTTCTCCTGATACTCCAACAAATCCAATACCGATCTCGACAAATCATCCGAATGAATGATCGCATCCGCATTCGTCGTCTGCTTTATCTGCTCACGCGCGAGGTCAACCGTTTCCGCGGCCATATCCGCATCCTCAAGACGGCTGTTCGCCGCGCTCAAGTTAATCCCGCTCAAGCTGTTATCGTTGATAATATGTTCAATGCGTTTCTGCATCGTTTCTTCATCAATCCTATATGTCGATATCTTCGCTATTGCATTATCTACAACGGTAATAGAATTTTGCGCATTTGATGAAGAAGAAACATTAATCCCGGAAGCGCCGATCGATGCCGCCCTCGCATCTGGAAGCGTGATCTGCAATCTATAGTTGACCCCATTATCCGGACCGATCTGAAGACATGGGTGCGAAGTAACACCGCCGAATGACGAATTGAAATCCTGAGGCGGATTGTTTGTCAGGTTGACTTGATTCGAACCGTCTGGATTCATGATAAAAATATCGCTTATTGAACTTCTGGAGGAAGAGAAGGTGATTTTTGAACCATCAGGCGACCATTTGGCGCCTGCATCTGATGCTGGATTATTTGTAAGATTTATTTGATTTGTCCCATTGCTGTTCATTGTGAAAACATCACTGTTGCCTGTACGAAGTGAATCGAAAAGAATTTTTGTTCCATCCGGCGACCATGAAGGCAAAATATCAACGGCAGGATTATTCGTAAGCCTTACAAGGTTTGAACCATCGCTGTTCATTACATATATTTCATAATTTCCATCACGATTTGTAGAGAAAGCTATTTTTGATCCATCCGGCGACCATGCGGAATATGAATCAACAGCGGCATTGTTGGTAAGCCTTACTTGACTCGAACCATCACTATTCATTACATAAATTTCGTTATTTCCGTCGCGATTTGTTGTAAATGCATTCTTTGAACCATCAGGTGACCATGAAGGCCAACTGTCAACAGCAAGGTTATTAGTAAGCCTAACAATGCCCGTGCCATCAATATTCATAACATATATATCGTCATTTCCACCTTGTATTGATCTGAACGCAATTTTCGTCCCGTCCGGCGACAATGCAGGCTCGAAATCTGAAGCTGGATTATTTGTCAGATTAACCGGATTAGTTCCGTCACTGTTCATGGAGTAGATTTCATAGTTCCCGTCCCGGTTGGTGCAAAATACAAGATTGTATACTCCCGGCTCGGCTCCGCCTGTGAGGATATGTTTTTCATTATATGTCGTTGCTTCCGCGATTTGAGTAATCTCACTCTTTAGTGAATTGTTTTCATTTTGAAGCTTATCCCTGTCGGATTGGGTTAGAGTGGCGTCGTTCGAGGCACGCACGGCGAGCTCCCGCATCCTGATAAGAATATCGTGAATCTGACCCAGCCCGCCGTCCATCGTCTGTAGCAGGTTTATGCCGTCCTGACAATTGCCGACCCCAACGTTGTACCCACGCGCCTGCGCCGCCATCCCCTTCGAGATCGCAAGTCCGGATGGGTTGTCCGCGCCGCGGTTGATGCGCAACGCTGAAGACAGCCGCTCCGAAGCCGTCGCCGTTGCCTTAAGGCTCAGCCTCCTCGCATTCAGCGCCTTTGCCGCCTCAATGTTGGTAATGATGCTCATTCGGCCTTTTCCGTTCTCTAATCAGCGCGATGCAAAGCAAATAAAACAACAGGGTGTAAATATGCTATTAGTTTTATCGGCATATTACGTGTAATTCTTTAGCGAATTTCAGCGTAAATACTCAAACATAATACCGCGCATTGACAACTAAGCAATAATACCAGCTTGTGTTGTGCTGTATAGCAACTGCTTCACCCGTAATGTGTATGCATACACATCCATGGGTCCGAAAACAAACGGCGCGCTTAGGTTCCTCTACGACTGGTCACCGCCGCCGGCAACATGCCAGATCATAGAATGAGAAAAAGATAACCACGGAGACACGGAGAGAATTCGTAGGGGCGGACCTAAGGTCCGCCCCTTTTATCAGGGGACATGTTCGTTTTCGGAACGTGTCCCCTGATGGTTACGTATTCGTTTTTTGTCTTTAATTTAGCGCCAATCCGTGGTTAAAGTTTTGACGAAGCGTTTGCATACTATTGTTTGTTTGTTACTCAAGATACATGCAAAATATACCGATAACTTTAACAGAATACTTGTATTCCCATCTTTGCATTGCGCGGCATTTGGGTTGTGCGTGTACTGGAGAAGGGCCATATGAGCATCATTACCAACATCGAAGCGGCAAAGGCGCTGAACGCAAGGAGGCTGAGCCTTCAGGCGACTGCGACGGCTTCGGAGCGGCTATCGTCCGCGTTGCGCATCAACCGAGGGGCGGACAATCCGTCGGGGCTTGCGATCTCAAAGGGCATGACGGCGCAGGCGCGTGGGTACAACACAGCGACCGGCAATTGCCAGGACGGTATAAACCTTCTACAGACGATGGACGGCGGGCTTGCGCAGATTCACGATATTCTTATCAGGATGCGGGAGCTTGCCGTCAGGGGGGCCAACGACGCCACGCTGACGCAATCCGACAGGAATAAACTTCAAAATGAAAATAATTCACTGAAAAGCGAAATAACGCAAATCGCTGATGCAACGACATACAATGAAAAACATATTCTCACGGGCGGGGCAGAGCCGGGGGTTTACAGTATTACATTTTGTACAAATCGCGACGGCAATTACGAAATATATTCAATGAACACAGATGGTTCGAATCCGGTTAATCTTACGAATAATGCAGCTTGGGACCTTGAGCCTTCGTTTTCACCGGATGGCTCTAAAATTGCCTTCAGATCAAATCGTAATGGTAATTATGAAATATATGTAATGAATAGTGACGGTTCAAATCAAGTCAGGCTCACTAATAATCCCGCCCTTGATGGTGAACCTGTGTGGTCGCCGGATGGCTCTAAAATTGCTTTCAGTTCATATAGTACTGGCGGCGGCGATATATATGTGATGAACAGTGACGGTTCAAATCAAGTCAGGCTTACTAATAATCCCGCCGCTGACTGGAATCCAGCATGGTCGCCGGATGGTTCTAAAATCGCATTTACAACTTCTCGTGACGGAAATGCCGAAATATATGTAATGAACAGTGATGGTTCAAACCAAGTTAATCTTACAAATAGTCCATTGCCGGACACTCGGCCTGCATGGTCGCCGGACGGTTCAAGAATTGCTTTCGAATCACAACGTACACTTAATGGCGAAGTATTTGTAATGAATAGCGATGGTTCAAACCAAATTAATCTTACTAATAATCCTTCATCTGATGGGGGGCCTGCATGGTCTCCGGATGGTTCAAAAATTTCATTCTCAACAAGCCGCGTTGATATCAGTGAAATATTTATTATGAATCCTGATGGTTCAAACCCGGTTAATCTTTCCAATAATCCGGCACAAGATTTCAAATCATCTTATGGCGGTGTAATCTCCTATCCTTATCTACAGGTCGGTCCGGATAACGGCGCTGATTACAGGATACAGATCACGCTGCCTGATGCGAGGGCGGCATCGATCGGCGCCGCGGGAGCGACTGTTTCAACAGCAGCCGGAGCGCGGAATGCAATAACCGCAATCGACAACGCGATAGCAAAAGTTTCCTCATACAGAGCAGAAGAAGGAACGATGCAGAAGAAGCTCGAACTCATAGTCAACGACAACAGCTTGAGCGGGATAAACATCAGCGCTTCGAACAGCAGGCTTGAGGATGCGGATATAGCGTCTGAGACAGTTGACCTTGCGCGCGAGCAGATAAAACAGACAACGAACGCTGAAGCGATTATTAAATCGGATGATCTTTCCCGCTCGGTTCTCGATTTGCTCGATGAACAGGCGAAAGCGTTAGCGTAAGAGAAGTTTTAGCCACGAAGACACAGAGGCGCGAAGAGAATTCGTTGGGGCGGCCCTGAGTGGCTGCCCCTTATGCGCGCGGCGTCAACTGCGTCGAGCCACTGGGTTGATGTGTCGCCATATGCCGGTCACGATCGACCATACGGCGCCAATGGAGGCAGGCGGCCACTTATATTTTGCGTTGCGTCGAGAACGTGTCGTTGATTTATCCAATAACCGGCATATGCGCTGTTCCATTAGTTTTATACTGATGTATTGTTATTATCGAATATATTTTGTAGTCTTTTCAGACGAAAGAGAATGAACGCTGCGGGAGGAACGGGAATGAATGAGGATCTGAGAATAGCGCTTATAGGCGCGGCGGGAATGTCGTTCGGGCCAGTGACGGTATATGACACGATAATGTCTGAGAAAGCGAGAGGAGCGACGCTCGTTTTGGTGGACATCAACAAAAAGCGGCTCGACATCTGCTACAAAGCGGCAGTGAGGTTGAACGAGGACGCCGGATCGCCGGTCAGGATCGAGAAAACAAGCGATATCGCCAAGGCGCTCGACGGAGCAAAATTCGTGCTCACCTCGGTGGAAAACGATAGGTTCAAATACTGGAAGCAGGATTACACGATACCGAAAAAATACGGGTCGTCGCAGGTTATGGGCGAAAACGGAGGTCCCGGCGGACTGTTCCATTCGCTGAGGAGCGTGAAGCTTACTCTTTCAATCTGCGCCGATATCGAAAAGTACGCTCCCGACGCTTTCGTCATCAATCTGACAAACCCGATGTCGCGCGTGTGCCTTGCGATAAACCGGTATACGAAGCTGCGCAACGTGGGTCTGTGCCACGAATTTCACGGCGGTCTCGAAAGGGTTGCGGCCGCGCTGTTCACGCCCTTCGAAGACATTGACGGAGAAGCCTCCGGAATCAATCACTTCACATTTTTTTACAAACTGACCAACAACAAGACGGGAGAAGACCTCTATCCGAGAGTGCGCGAGCACATGTCGGTCTATCCGCTATACTGGGGCACGGTGGTTTCCCGGCTGTTCAAGGATCACGGACTGCTCGCAACATCAACAGACAGCCATGTGGCCGAATATATTCCCGCTCCGAATAAAATAAAGAAATTGGAATATCCGTTCTGGTTTTATTTCTCTCAGGAATGGGAGATGAGGAACTCGGTGACGATGCAGTGCGGCGACAGGAATTCGGCCATTCCGAAGAACCTGATCGTTCCGTCCGGCGAACTTACGCTCCCGATCATCGAATGCATGACGACCGGCGAGCGCGTGTATATGGGCGCGGTGAACGTGCCCAACAAAGGCTACGTGCCGAATTTCCCTGAGGGCGCGATGGTCGAGGTTGCCGCCTACTGCGACGGGGAGGGGATACACCCGATAGCCACGCCGCCGGTCAAGGACTCGCTTGCGGCGCTGATGAATGCGCAGATCGAATTGCAGTCGCTAATCGTGGACGCCGCGGCTAAGGGCGACTGGGAGCTTGCCTTCGAGGCGCTGCTGAAAGACCCGCAGTGTCCGCCGGACAAGGACAAGGCGCGCAAAATGTTCGACGAGATGTGCGTGAAGCAGGCGAAATACCTGCCGTTCTGACCCTTCGCGCCCGGCGCAGCTTTTCAATTTGCATTTAATTGCGCTTAGCCAGCATGCTGTAATTACCGGCATATTCGCTTTTTATTTTTCGCCGCGTTCTGCATGCTCAATTCCGCAATTTGCTTTTAATATCATATCTCAGGTTTTAGCGCGCGTGGCATGTGTGGCAGCCGTTGAAAGTCATGCCGTCGCGATTAGGTTCCCAGAGGTTGCCGATAGTAGAGAAGCCGAGATTTTCCCATGTTCCTTTGTAGTTGGTGTCGCTGGAGAATTCAATGCCTGAAATCCAGCGCGCCCATTTGTAGCCCCACTTGAGCTGCGCTGCGAGAATGAAGGGGAATCCGATGTTTTGAGGAATGGTTAAACCGTTGATTTTATCTGCGACAATGATGTCCTTAGTCATGAGAAAATCGATAGGAAGCGAAGTTGTGAAGCCGTCAATCGAGTGAAAGATGACGACGGTGGCTTCGGGTTTGGGTCCCGCTGATGCGACGAGGTCGCGAAAATAAACGCCTTCCCATAGGTAGGGCTGAGTCCAGTTTTCCACGCAATGCACGCTGGCGACTTTCTTGTGGCGCGTGAATCCGCCGGTCACCTGAGAGTAGGTCAGGCTCATAGGACGGTCGACAAGGCCGTAGATATTGAGCCTGTATGCGTTTGTGTCGATGGTTGTGGTGTCATTGGTTTTCGCGCCTTTAAAATCCGCGATTTTTGTAAGGCTGCCGCCTTCATAGGTTGTAATTTCAACCGGATTTTGAGGCAGCGATCCAATTGAAATTCTCTTGCTTTCGTCGCCTCCGCCTCCGCCTCCGCAGCCTGCAGCCGCGACGAGAAATAATATTAAGAATCCGAATAATGTTCTTTTCAATTTGATATCATCTTGTCGCATGTTTTAACTCCTTTGTCATTTGAGTATAAAAGGCGTCCGGCATTCAACAACAAGACGTTTAAGATGGGAAACGGAATGAATCATCGCGGATAACAGAACACAATGCGAAACCACCGGCAAAACTTCCGGGGCGGAGACGCATAAAACTATTAATCTTTGGAATGTGTATGATATGAGTAGCTAATTCTTAATTCAGTCTTCTCTTTTTAGGCATATCTCTCGCGATCAGCCGGAAATCATAATAATCGAGACGATATTTTGGGGTTATTCTTTTGACGCCAAATCTTTCAAATTCAGTTCAAGGTATGGTATTGTAAAGGCAGGTTGCCATTCGGCGCCTGTTGAATTTTCCCAAGACACGTAGAAGTCCAGGTCTGTCGCGGAGTAAACGACGGAAAGCACGTTCTGGGACGGCATTGCCACTGCGGAGGCGATCTCCATAGCGGTTTCCGGGCCTATCAGCTTCTTCACGCCGGTAGCGGCGAAAACGGGTTTGCCTGTGTATGGATTGTTGAAAGCTCTGCCGGTCTCCAGCGCCAATAGAGCGTCGTATTGAGACTTGTGCCGGTCGAGATACGAACCGCCCTTAACCGGGTTCCCGCCGCCGTCCTCTCTTCCCGGCCCGTGTGCGGCCGTCTGCGTTTTTCTTATGTCCTGGCTCATGGCGATGTCCGCGCGGAGAACGGCCTGTTTCAACGGCGTTCCGTAATGCGTCGGAGAGCCGTTCACAAGAATTATATTCCCTTCCGAATCAGTCCATATCGCATCGCGTTCCACCGGGTCGTCATCATACATAATCGCAGTGAATTTTCCATTCTCCTCCACAGCCGCCGCGCGGGGACTCCACGCGCCTGTCCCGTAATTCTCCGCGTCGCCGTCGCCAATCAGGAAGTTGTATCCGATTGTGTTTTCCGCCGACTGAATGATTTTCAACGCGTCGTCAAGGCTGTTCGATTCTTCCAGTATTTTGCGGAACATGACGGTCCAGGGCATGCCGTTCAATTTCTCGACTTTGTTCTCGGAGCCGATCTCCGAAACGGTGATGCCCTTATCGTTCATGCCGTTGGTGGCGCCGGTGAAGCCGATGTATCCGGCGGTCATGTAGGAGTTCAGCTTTTTACCGTTCGCGTCTACCGGCAAATAAACCGTAATAAGCTTGAACCGGTCTGTGCCTGAGCCGGGTTTCCAGTCGAGAATCCGGCTGGAGTACAGCTTTCCGCCTTCTGTGCGATCGCCCCATGCGGCGAACGCGGAACATGTGTAAGCGAGTTCGCCCAGAAGGGGACGCAATGATGATTGTTTGCCAAGCAGAGATCCCATGTCGTTCATGTCGCTGATGTTGGAGATCACCAGCGGCGTAATCAGGTTCAGTTCCGAAATCTCCACGCCCGACTCACGGGCGCCATCGACTACGCCTTTTAGTTCCTCTTTAAACGCGTCCGGCACGTGGGGGGACATCATTCCCCATACCGCCATTACAAGTTTCTCGAGGTCTTCCTTCGAGTGTTTGCCGCCCATCACCATGCTCAAGTCCGTTGCTTTAGTTATCATGGCGATTTGTGGGGCAAGCATCGTCCCGTACTGTTTGCCCATCTCGTAGTGGGTTCCCTTCAGAACCGCAACGTTAACGCCGCCATAAGATGTCTCAGCCAGCAGCAGACGCCCAGAACCGCTAACTGCAATCACTTTAATATTTCCGGGTTTCTCGATCTCCATGCAGAACGCGCCGACTGCCGCAAAAAGCAGAAGCGCCACGGATAGGAGAACGATTCGATTCAAAAGTTTTTTCATGGTTAACGGCCTTCCTTATGTGAAATAAATGTCTGAAAACCCAGTTTGTCTGTAATTATCCATGACAAAATCGAATGGGCATCAACCTGATCTGATACCCAAAAACGAAATAATTCAAAAGCCTGACTTATCAAGAACAATCAATTTTCGTATTTTATCACAAAACAATTATGCAATAAAAGATAAATCTAAAAATATTTCAGGGCTCGGTTTCAATGGTTCGCTGACGCTGATCAGAAATAAACCGATTTCGCTATTAGAAATAGATATAATTATATACTGCTGTCTTTGTTATTTGTAACCGGAATAATATCAATCTTATATTATTCCCAAGAAAGCAATCGCACAGGCCCTAAAAGGCCGGACTCCAGAAGCGGCGAGTTTTTCTTATAGGGACGGTTGGTGGTCCATGTCAGGCGTTGTTCATCCGGCAACGCCGCATCTCCGATAAGCCGGTTGGCCCAAAGATTTGCCACCACGATTTCCAGACGGTTGTCGCGCACGCGCAACAGGCCGGCAGGGATTGCCACGCGCCAAGGCGAGCTCCATACCACGCCGAGTTCGGCGCCGTTGAGCTTAAGCGAAGCGATGTTTGCCACATTTCCGAGTGAAACGAACTGCCCGATGTTCCCATCGAAACTCGTCCTGTATGTGGCAGCGCCGGAATAATAACGAATGCCGTCTTCCGGCCGTTTGCTCCAATCATATAGTTTGTCGAATGTCATCTTTTCCGGACCGCCCCACGCCGGATCGAATGAAACATCCCAAGGCCCGCCTATCTCAAGCGATGTTTTGAATGTCGGGAAGTTCTTCTCGCTTTCAGCCTGCCGGTCGCTTTTCCGGAATACCACGAAGTAACTCTCGTAGGGATCAAACCTGAGCGGAATTGTCGTCACTCCGCCCGCGGCGGCGAATTCCGGCAGCGCGCGTATTGTTCCCGTAAGCGCCTCCCAAAGTTCAGGCGTCAACCCATCGACGCGGAATGCGCCGGTTGTTTCAACCTGATCGCCGGAGCGATTCGATACGAAATAGATTTCAAGGTCGCCTTCGCGGCGATGTGTGTAACGCACCGGCCCGGACGAGAGAAAATCTTCATTCACTCCCATCTCGCGAATGATTTCAGCCGTGCGTCCGTATTGGGGATACAAGCCGGATTCCATTTTCAATCCGGAAGGCTCCACGCCAGTTTCGGCAGCCGTTTTCGCCGCTTTAAAATCCTTGTCGTATAAGCCGCCTCCCCAAATGATTCGTCCTTTGCCACGCTTCAGTTCGGTAAGCGTCGCAGGTGGCATAAGAGCGCCCCAAAGCGATTCAGATTCGGCGGCGACAATGCTATCGCATGCGGGATAATTCACTAAGCTTGGCGATTTTTGCGGCGCCGGGCCGACCACGGTCGCGCCGGCCATGACAAGCTCTTTGATCTTATTCAGCAATTCGGGCGTCATTGTGGGAGAATCCGGCAGTACGAGGAGGCGGTACTCGGCGCCGCCGGGGAAGACGATCCTGCCATCCCGGACGCCTGCTGATTTAATAAGTTCCACAGGGGAGCAGCCGTCGAAGTTATAGCCGCGCCGGTCCGGCAAAGTGTCGCTTCCCTCGAAAGCGGAGACCGGAGGCTGGAAGACGTTCGGAGCGCCTTCAGGAATAAGATACAGAATATCCGCGACGGTTCTTCCCTGGCGCAGTAAATACTGTGATCGCGCAATGTACTTGTGATAAGCGCCGGCTATCGGCCACCACGTCTGCCCGCGATCCCAGTGAACGCCGTATGGCCCCATGGCCATGCCGGGGCGCCCCTCGTTGGGCTTGTGGGCGAATGTGTGGTACATGAAGCGGTTGACGCCAGCGGCAAACGCCCAATCTCCCTGGTTTTTCAGGTTGCCCGGATGGTTTCGCCAGTGATCGCCGCCTGAAGTGAACGCCTCGGCGGCGACAACGGGGCGGCCTAACACGTGAGCGATAGAGGTTGCTTCAGCGCAACTGAAGGATGAGTTGAACCCGAGGCTCCAGAACTCGCACATCGGCATGTCGGCCACCGCGCCCAGATCGAAATCACCGGCCGGATTCATATCGTACGGTTCGATGGACAACGTCAGCCCGCGCTGCCTGCCGAGTTCCTTAAGGCGTTCCGCGTGGTTCTCCACAATCAACTCGCTGCCAGTGCGCCGCAGGTCCCACAGAAACCGCTCGGTTAATTCACGGCTACCGACGACAAAACCCAAGTAGGCCGGGTAGTAAGGCTGTGGATCATAACCGCGCCGCTTAATAAACTCTTCGCGCAGTTTAGGCGTCCAGTTCTGAGCGCCCATCTCCCAACTGTCGATGTGCAGCATGGTCAAGCCTGCGCCTGCTTTCGGGGGGCCGACCTTGTCCAACAGCTTGGCGGCGTAATTGTTGAAATGAGCGTCGAGCGCCGCGGCGTCGAACTTGTCGCATTCGAATCCCAAACCCGGTTCCGGAGCCGGCCGTGTGATGGCGCCGTTGTTACGGCTGACAAAGCGCAAAATCGTCCAATTGCCGGATGGAACCTGCCAGTCGAGCGAACCGTCCGGCTTAATGTGATCGGTCAGATCAATGATTTGATCCAATGGAATCGCTCCGCCCGCGGGCGTTGCCGGATACTCAGCCTGCGTGGCGAGGTATGGCTTCACGCCGGGTTGCGAAGTGAACGGAGCCCTATAGTAAAGCGCCTTTTCGTCTATGTCAGGAATTTTCGCGGCAAGCGTCGGAGTTGGGAACGCAAGCACGACTACGTTTTTGAAAAAACTACGCCATCTGGAAATAAAATCAAAAGGCATGTTGTTGAAAAAAGGTTGGCGCGGCGGCGCAAGAGGCAGCTTGCCGGTGAAATGCGACGGGCCGGCGACATGAGTCTCGGAGGCAACAAGGTGCTGCATCGACTGTCCTGGTTTAACCCAGGGACCGCCGCTTCCGGCCCATCCCGGACCCGAGCCGAGCGTGATCTCGAGTCCAAGCCGCTCGGCCTCGTGAACAGCGTGCGCGAACAGAGACTGCCACTCGTCGCTAAGGAAACCAACCGGGCCGCGCGGTACGCCGACATTCACTTCCAGAAACAGCGCGCTCCCCAACCCCGCGGCTTTCATAGACTCCAGATCGCGCGTCATTCCGTCGCGCGAGAGATTGCCGTCCATAAAATACCAGTACACTCCCGGCCTCGCGGAGTCAGGCGGATTCGCGAAATTCGTTTTAAGATCGAATGATTCGTAAGCTGGCGGCGCGCAAAGGGCAGGCGTCATCCATACGATGCCCATTAAAGCAGCCAGCAGAATGTTGATATAGATTTTTCTTGTCATCTCTCTCTGCTTCCTTGTAAGACCCATTTTAATAAGCTCGCTCCGGCTGCGGCATTCTGCATTTATCTTTTGCTTTCCCCATCTATAACTTCTATTTTGTCGAGAGAATCTCCATCATGCCCGGCGCATAGCCTGTGAGTTCGGCATAGCCGACGCCGGAAACTTTTTTCCCCCGGACCGACGCGGTCACTTTTGTGTTTCCCTCCCAAATCGCGCCGAACTGTTTCACAAGCAACATCTCCTGCTCAGTGACGACAGGCGAAATATCGAGCGTTATGTCCTGTTCCGGCAGACGGATCGTCCATACGAGAGGGTATGTCGTGCCGGTTTCCGGGTTCGTCCAGGTTTTATGGGATTCGAGTTCCATTTTTTTCGACACGATGGTTTTGTCGCCGTCCAGAATTGTGACTGTGGCGTCTATCTGGTTATCGTTCGTTCCTCTGAAGCTGAAAAGGTTGAAATCCATCCCGTTTTCGAGTTGCGCCGAAAACCAGTCCCAGCCTTTGTATCCGCGCTGGTCCCAATTCCCCCACTGATGGTCCATCCAGGCAATGCCAGTTACGGGTATTAAGCTGTCGCCGATTTTGATCGCGCCGGAAGCGTCGATGCGGGTCAGCGAATAATAATAGGATTTCCCGCCGGAAGCCATGTCGATGTTGCCCTTGCCGCCAATAAGCATCGGCGATTTCATGACCGACATATTCATTTTTACTGCAATGTCGTCGAATGCGTAGTAAACATCGAAATCGAGTTTTTCTTTTGACGGCTGCTCGATGTAATTGGAGCCGTAATTTACCGACAAGCGGTCGTTTTTCACTTTGGCCGGTTCAACGAACGTGATTCGCGAATGGTTCGCGTTGTAATAATCGAGGAGTTCTTTTAAGGATTCATTTTGCGGGTTTTTCTTCAGCGCCATGTTGACGATGCCGCTTGTCATATCCGCGGACTGCCGGTCCGCCATCGAAATCGAATAATGTTTTTTGTTTGCAGCGTCGGTCACGCCGAGCATGTCGAAGTAACCCATAGTCGCCATCTGCTCAACCTTGAAAAATGCGGCCATGATTCCGTATTCGTTTCCTTCCGCATCCTTCAAGTTGCCGTTGATGTACCACCATTCAATGCCGGCTTTGTGTCCACCCGCGTCGCGCGGAAACTGTAGGTCGCGCATCTGCTCTTCAGCCGCATGCGCTGAAATTGTGAAAGCAATAAGAATAAGCGCCGGAATAAAAATTGTTCGCAGTGATTTCATAGCGGTTTCCTGTCTTTAATATTCTTTCGTTGAACTCTAATCAATATGAACTCAAAACGATTTTCATTATATCAAAAACTTAATGCGCCTGCTTTCGCAGAAAAATATTATAGCGCTATCAGCAATTATTAATGCTTCAAAATGATAAAGCCGACCCGGATTTCAAATATTCACGTCTTCATAGGCGAGATAGCATGGACAACTGCGCGTTATGGACTTTATTTCCAGGCATGAACATTATTTTTGAAGGATTTTGGGTAGAATATTCGTGAGAAGCCGGCATTAAGCGGTCTGACAGGCGGAGCCGATTTGGGAATGCGGCGTGTCAGTTGAAACCGGATCAGATATGGTAAATGACAACTGAATATTCATAAATCGAAATTGGAGTGGTTTGCATGAAAAACGATTCAAGCGGTGAGGCGCTGTTTTCCGACGTTGTTGCCGAAAAGGATGCGGTGAGGCGCGAAGAGCTGATAAAGAAGCTTGTCGGCCGGATGACGCTCGACGAGAAGCTGTTCCAGATGGGGGGCGGCGCCAGACTGAAGGATCTGATAAGCTACGGCTCGGCGACGTTCAGAGCCGGCGGCTGCAAAAGGCTGGGCATACCGGCCTTGGAATTCACAGACGGGCCGCGCGGCGTGGTTCTGAACGAATCCACGTGTTTCCCGGTGACCATGGCGCGCGGCGCGTCGTGGGACGCCGAGCTTGAAGAGCGGGTCGGCGCAGCAATCGGGCAGGAGGCGAGGGCGCAGGGCGCAAACCTCACGGGCGCGGTCTGCATCAACCTGCTGAGGCACCCGGGCTGGGGTCGAGCGCAGGAGACTTACGGCGAAGATACGCACCACCTCGGCGAAATGGGCTCGGCGCTGACGCTCGGCATACAGAGGCATATCATGGCGTGCGTCAAGCACTACGCGGCGAACAGCATCGAAAACGCGCGTTTCTGGGTGGACGCGCAGGCCGATGAGCGCACACTGCGCGAGGTCTACCTTCCGCATTTCAAGAAGTGCATAGACGCCGGCGCGGCAAGCGTCATGGGAGCGTATAACCGCCTGAACGGAACGCACTGCTGCCACAGCCGCCGACTGCTTACCGAAATTCTGAAAGAGGAATGGGGCTTCGACGGGTTCGTTGTCTCCGACTGGACGTTCGGATTGAGAAGTAGCGATGCGGCGGACGCCGGGCTGGATATTGAAATGCCAAATGGGCTTTTCTTCGGGTTTCCCCTGAAGAGCAGAATCAAGAGAGGGGCAGTTCCGGTAAGCCTTATCGATGCGGCGGTGGCGCGAATAATACGCCAGAGCGCGAGACAGGCGGAGCGCGGAGCGGGCGAAGACTATGGCAGGGCCAGGGTGGCGTGCAGGGAGCACACGGACCTCGCGCTTGAAGCCGCGCGAAAGGGCATTGTGCTGCTGAAGAATTCCAACGGCGCGCTGCCGCTCGCGCGTGAAAATATCAGGAGCATCGCGGTCATAGGCGAGCTGGCGGACACGCCCAACATCGGCGACAACGGCAGCAGCGACGTGCATCCGCCTTATGTCGTGACGCCTCTTGAGGGCCTGCGCAACAGGGCGGGAGGCGCTGTAAGCGTGACGTACGAAAGCGGGAAGCGGCTCGACAGGGTTAAGAGCGCGGCGCGCGAGGCGGACGCCGTGGTGGTTGTCGTCGGCCTCACGAAAGACGATGAGGGAGAATTCATTTTCACGAAGGGCAGGGACCGCACGCGCCTGAGCCTGTCCCCCGATCACGAGCAGTTGATAAAGGCCGCAGCGTCGGCGAACAGCAACTGCATTGTTGTTCTCGAAGGCGGCAGCGCAATAACGGTTGAGAACTGGATCGACGACGCGGCAGCCGTTCTCATGGTGTGGTATCCGGGCATGGAAGGCGGGAACGCCTTGGCTGACATTATCTTCGGAGACGTCAATCCGAGCGGCAAGCTGCCCATAACTTTCGCCCGCTCGAAGGAACAGTTGCCGCCTTTCGACAGGTGGGCCCGGAAGCAGCGCTATGAATATCTCGCCGGCTACAAGCGCTTCGACGCGAACCGCCACGAGCCGCGTTTTGCATTCGGTTTCGGATTGAGCTACACGAGCTACAGCTATGAGAATCTGAAAATCGAGCCGGGGCGGATCGATGAAAACGGCGCGGCGCGCTTCAGCGCGGACATCACGAACACGGGCAAAATAGCGGGTGAGGAAATTGCGCAGGTGTATGTTGGTTATCCGCAGTCGAAAGTGGAGCGCCCGTTGAGGGAACTCAAGGCGTTCCGCCGCGTGGCGCTTGAGCCCGGCGAGAGGAAGACCGTGACCTTCGAGATTAGCGCGCGCGATCTCGCATACTATGATGCAGCCTCTTCGAAGTGGGTCGTTGAAAAAGCCGAATACACCGTCTTCGCGGGCGCCTCGTCTCGCGAGAAGGATTTGTTCCTTCAGGGCAGTTTCGAGGTCTCATAAGGCGCTGAAGAGGAAAAATGGGACTAATTAAATTGCAGGTGAAATCAAAAGCTCCGGTGGAAGTGGTGTATGAAATAGCGCACCAACCGATTAATTTTGTGGACGTGATGCCAAACATTAAGAGAATTCGACAGCTTGAAGAAAACAATGATCATACATACTCCAAAACAGAATGGGTTCTCGATGTCCCGCTCCCCAAAATTCTCGGCGAAGTCTCGTGGATAAAAGACGCTCATTGGAACGACAACAAACGCTTATGCGACATCAGTCTGAACCCTGATTCAAAGGGCATTGTAAAAAGAATCAAAGGGCTCTGGAAGTTCATTCCATGCCAGGACGGAACGGACATGAGCATGAGCATGGACTTGACGGTGAGACATATTCTGATTGGCGCAAATACAACAAATATAATAGACATGCTCTTCAGGAAGAACATGGAGAATCTCATGAAAGCCATTTGCGCCGAGGCGGAAAAGCACAGTTGATTTAATTCGAAATATTAAACCCGAACTCAAAGCTCTCTGATTATTTTTCAGGTTGATTTTCCGAGTCGGACCCATTGTTGACCTGAAATAACACACGCCATGATATCGGCCCTTTTTTCGTCCTCGGTGACTTTATCTGCATCAATTCATCCATCAATTCAGTCGGAATCTGATTATCAACAGCCGGTCTTGTTCCAACCTGGATATCCGCGTTTTTGTTTTTTAAAAGAGTGATTTCCACGTTCAAGTCAAATCCATCTTTTTCATATTCTTTGAAAAACGTTTTAACTTCAGAAATAATACTATTGGTGTATTCCTGCATATCCTCATAACGAATATTTTCAAGATATGTGTCATTGTCATCAAGCAAATGAAAAGACACTAAATCCGTGGGCGCAAGCGCGCGTTCTATAGGCGACTTCACGTCAAGTGTTTTTTCTGTATACTCTGAAATCAAATCAATAAAAGATAACTTCTTTTCATGCAAATAAAAAACCATAGCGGCATCATCCGCTTCAAGGACAACTAAGGCGGTCGGATCGAGTTCAAATGGTAAAAAAGAAGCCACAACTCCACGCTCCATCTTTCTTGCGTGGCGAACATGTCCTTCGGAAAAATATTTCAGCATATTTCTGACGTCGCCTGTCTCAAAAAACAAACGGATGTCTTCGCCTCTGTATGAGCGCCCATCGAGTTTGATCGGCTCTTGCTTTTCATCAGTCATAATATTGAAAACAGTCGGTATTCCGATTTTTGCTAAGTCTTCATTTTTTGAAAAAGCGCTGAAAAAAGACGGCCCGACTATAAGCGAATCATTAACCTCATCAGGGAAAGATACTCCTGGATCAAGAATTCGGTTAAGCCCGTCTATTAGCGCTTCCTGATTGATTTTGTTGGCTGTTTCAAAATCGGGTTCACGCGCAATTGCAAATGAAACTGATAAAAAGAAAATAACAGAGATGATATAAACTAATATTTTGATCATGTTAATTCCTTCATAAGCTAAGATTTTTTGAATTATAACAGTTTCATACCTAATTGCTAAATTAAATTATAAGAAATGGTCACGTCTAACATCTATTATCTACTTTCAATTCTCATTTTGTATTTTAATTACAGGAAAAACTCAGCGCTTTGAAAAATCCGTTTGAATCTGTCAGAATCTGGATTGTAGGAAATTCTTGAAATTCGGGAGGCACAATGCGAATCATCCGGAGCAGGGCGCCAGTGCGGGTTTGCGACATGGGCGGCTGGACAGACACGTGGTTCTGCAAACGCGGCGTGGTGCTGAACATTGCAGTCGACCTCTACACACATGTCCGGCTTGTGGAAAACAACGACAGCGACATTCGGATCATATCTGAAGACCTCGACATCGTGGCCGAGATCAAGGACTACCGCAAAATCGAATACGACGGAAATTTAGATCTGCTGAAGGCGGCGGTGAAGCGCATGGGGATCACCTCCGGAATGGACATCCACGTGCGGGCCGACTCGCCTCCCGGCTGCGGCACCGGCACGAGCGCCTCGGTGGCGGTGGCGATGCTGGGCGCGCTCGCGCGTTACTCCGGCCGCCCGATGCTCTCCTATCAGGTTGCGGAAATGGCGCATGCGCTCGAAACCGATGAACTCGGCATGGAGAGCGGCGTGCAGGACCAGTACGCCGCTGCGTTCGGCGGCATTAGCTTCATGGAAATCGACTACCCACGCGTGCGCATCAGCCAGTTGCGCATCGAGGATAAGACGCTCTGCGAACTCGAGGAGCGCCTCTTCGTCGTCTACCTCGCCTCGCGCAGCAGCAGCGACATGCACCGGCTCGTGGTGGAGCGTTACCGAAAAGGAGACAAACAGATACACGCGGCGTTCGACGAGCTGACCGCCTCCGCGTATGAGATGTGCGACGCCCTTACAGAGGGAAACCTCGACGGCGCCGGCGCCCTAATGAGCCGCAACTGGCGCGCGCAGCAGAGCCTTCATGACGACATGACAACGCCGGCCATCGAATCCCTGAGCCGCATTGCCGAAGAGTGCGGAGCCGTCGGCTTCAAAGTCAACGGCGCCGGAGGCGGCGGTAGCGCCGTCATCCTCAGCGCGGCCGGAGGCGAGCATAAACTCCGCAAGGCGTTGCTCGATAGCAATGCCAGCCTGCTTCCCTGCAAGCTTAATTTCAACGGCCTGCAAACCTGGGAATAATAATTCCGGAAATGCGGAAAAGAAGGCACAGGCAGTGTAAATATCCCTGTCCCTGTTTTTCGAATTCTGTATTCTGTATTCTGAATTCTGTATTCTGTATTCTGAATTCTGTATTCTGTATTCTGTATTTAATCTTTCCCTGTCTACCGTCTGCTGTCTACTGTCTACCGCTTTTATCCTTTGCTGTGTTCTTAATTCTGAATTCTGTATTCTGCTTTTTCCCCTCGCGGCCGGTTTTCTTGCCGCAAAACGCTTTTTCAGGTTATAATATTCAGGCTTATGAGAATAAACATGACTGGAACGAGAATGTTATTGAAATGCCTCCGGGTTAGAGAAACCGGCGGCATAGCGGTGAAAGCGCTTATTGCGGGGATTGCAATCAGCCTTGCCGTTCTGGTTCTTAAATACAACATAACGCCCGCCATAGCGGACGAAACAGTTACGGCTCCGGTCGTTCTGCAGGAGCCCGTAGAGACACCTGTTTCAACAGAAAGCGCTCAGGATAAAATATCGCTCGCCCGGATAATGTTGTTCGAGAAACGCATCGCCTCAAAAGGAGTCAGCGAAGCGGAGAGGCGGGAGATCGCGGAGCACATCGTGCGCTACTCCCGCATCCTCGGCATCCAGCCGGAACTCGGCGCGGCGCTCATAGCGAAGGAATCCCGGTTCAATCCACGCTCCTCATCCCGCAGCCACAAAGGACTCGGGCAACTTGGCGCCACCGCAGCCAGAAATAATGGCGTTAAAGATCCTTTTGACATCGAGCAGAATGTCAGGGGCACACTGTCATACCTTAAACAGATGATGGATATATGGAAAGGGAGACCGGACCGCATAGAGCGCGCGCTTGCCTCCTTCAACTCCGGCGCCGGCGCCGTGCGGAGCCGCGGACCCGGCATTTCGAGAACATTTGTAAAAAGTGTTCTGAAATATCACTCGGACATGTTCAAGTCGGACATATCGTTGCTTTTCAGCGAAGACACATTCGGCCATCCCGCAAAACAGACCGCCGAATAGCGCTTTCCACACTCTCTTTCAAACTTTCACATCCACGGCATACGCGCCCGAAGCAACCCGTTTCAAAACACAAAACTCTTTTTTTTATGATAACCCGCCGGAATTGCTGTTCAGCATTACGCGGAAATAACCTGTCCGCGAACCTTCAACGGTCAAAAATTATTATTGATTAAGTATGCTGCCCTCAAAATTCGCGCCCGGAATTCGGAATTTCCCGTATTTACTGATGATTCAAAATTTCAGCAATCAGGATTTTCTTAAATAGGCAGTCGCGGATTCCGCGCATGCAACGGCCGATGCGGCGGCGATGTCGCCTCCGAGCCCGTCAACCCCGATGGAATCGCCTGAGAAGAAGAGGTTCGGAACGTTCGTTGGAGACACTCCCGGCCGCTCTTTCCATGTCTGCCCCACGACAGGCACGACGCCGTCGACCATACTGTGCACAATCGTCCGGTCGAATTCGAGGTGGTTCCGGATTCCCGGAAACATTTCCCCTATCAGATTCCTGATCTTCGTTTTCTCTCTGTCGACGAATCCTTTTTCGAGCATCTGCGTGGTGGACATCGGGTAAAACCATGTTCCAAGTTGTTTTCCGCGGGGCGCAAGAGACGGTTCGACATTTGAAGTGAAAATCCCCATGGTCGGCGGGTCGGAGGTGACGATAACTCCGTCATGCTCGGCCACCTTCTTTGAAAGGCAGATTTGATAGGTGATGCCGCATGTCGGTTCGAGTTTTCGTATCTGCGCACGGGTGTCTTCGTTGAAAACGCTGTCATCGAGAACGGAATTGATTTCCTGAAGCGGGAGGGCAACGACGACGCAACGTCCGCGCATTTCCCCTTCAGGCGTTTCGATGCCCGCCGCCATACCGTTTTCGATGTTCACCCGGTTGCAGGAAACGCCTGTTCGCACAACGCCGCGGGTCTCTGTGACTTGTATGAGCCTGCCAATGACGTTCTTCCATCCGCCGCGGGGATAACCGGCGCGGGTCCGGGCGCCCATATACTTTTTCGAGAATGAAATAAATTCACCGAATGACACCCTATCGATATCCGCGCACACCAGCCCGGTGGCGCAGAACATACTGAATAGTTCCGCGACGTCGGAGCTGAACGCATTCTCTTTCTTCAGCCATTCGGCTACGGAAGTGGAATAATCCGACGAATTCAATTTGACAGTCAGCGCCTTCAGCATGGCCGGAATCAACCGGAACTTCGCTTGCGTGGAGATAATCTGTGTTGATAGAATTCCAAATATGCCCTCAGGGAAATGGCCAAGGCTGCCTTCGTGAAAATATTTCGTTTTTCCTATCGGGACAAATCGAAGCGGTATTCCGAGCTTTGAAAACAGCGTCCCGAATGCGCCCTGATCCGCATATCGGCAGTTGTGAATTCCATAGTCGAGCATGAATCCGTCTCGTTCATCGACTCTGGCCCGACCGCCGGGGTTTTCCAGTTTCTCAAGAACGGCGCAACTGAATCCCTGTTTCGTCAGCAGGGCGCCGACCGAAAGTCCCGCAAGTCCGCCACCGATCACTATCACATCGACATCCGACATACGCATCTCCTTTAGTTGAATTGACACATTATACACAAAACACGCGCTGACTATGAAGTATGTCGCGAAAAGCATAGCGAATGACGGCAGTAACTTTTCTATTCTACTGATAGCATCCGAGCGTTCCTGTTAAAACGTCGCAATTGGAGATAAAACACCGGAGCGGGAGAGCGAGCGTTCCATTTCATCATGTGAAAAATAGTATGTTGTTGAGATCATAAAAAAGATTAACAAATCCATGAAACGTGCGTCCAACTCCACACAGGCAGCCAGCTTCAAAACTCAAAAACTTTCGCTTTTCTGAAAACCCGCCGGAATTGCTGTTCAGCATAACGCGGAATTCGCAAATTAATTAGTCAATATTCGCGGCCTGGCCTCGAAATGTGACCCCGAATGCGATACTGTATTTTGGAGGCCGCACGGTTAAGGTCGGCGCCGGGCTTCCTTGATATGCGTTTCCAGAGGCGCTGCATACATATCAATTTTGACCCTGAAATTACAAACGCCTGAAAAACACCATGTTCAACAGCCTTAAAAGCTTTGTTTTATCTCGCATACTATAAGCCGTTTATAGGAAAACTAATATGGGTTCATTGCCAGATAAAATCAAACATTATATAGTAGGACATCGTGGGGGATAGACCTGCATGAAATCGCATAACATTTTATTGATTATCTGTCTGATGCTGTGCAATACAGCGGTGGCTCGGGCACAGAACATATACGGACAGGGCAATGCTGTGCCTCGGGAGGATATTCTGCCGGAGCGCGCGGTTCGGGCCATGATAATTACAAACGAATCACAACTTCTCGGAGG